>NZ_CP087715.1:636666-955000 GCF_020991125.1 Microbulbifer celer | reverse complement strand
CGACCCTTGAAGTGGCGCGCATTATAGCGGCCTCTCCGACCTTGGCAAGCGCTTTTTGAATTTCTTTTTCGAAGTAAAACTTCTTGAAAATCAAAGGCTTATCCTGCCAACCCCGCTGCGCTTTGCGTTGCCGCTCAAGCAGCGAGGGCGCGAACTATACGGGGCCACCGAAGGCTTCGCAAGATGTTTTCTCAAACTTTTCTGCAAAGCCAGCGGCGACCGCCGCACACTGGAAAAGCCCCGCAAACCACGGAGCTTTAACCATAAAAAAACACCCTCAATTGAGAGTGTTTTGAATATGGCGGTGAGGGAGGGATTCGAACCCTCGATGAGTGTTAACCCATACACCCTTAGCAGGGGCGCGCCTTCAGCCACTCGGCCACCTCACCGGACAACTTGTTGGAACCTTAGTAAGGCTCCTCTGCTTCCAACCCTGGAAGCGTCACAACCAGAAACAAATGTTCTTGGCTGCTGAAAGTGGGGGGCATCATACCAACGGCGAGACAAAAATCAATGGCAAATCAATAACTTTTTACACTTCACCAATGATCGCTCACTAAACATACAAACGTAAAAAAGGCCGGGAATTCCGGCCTTTTATCGCGTTGGCAGCAAGTCCCGACTGAACGGTTCCTTACTCGGCCCCCTCTTCACCTGAGGACTGCTTTTCGCGCTGGATGCGCTGATAGATTTCCTCGCGATGAACGGCCACTTCTTTCGGCGCATTGACACCAATACGTACCTGGTTGCCCTTCACACCCAAAACGGTAACCGTCACATTGTCACCAACCATCAGTGTTTCACCGATACGGCGGGTTAAAATTAACATTACCTACTTCTCCTTGATCATCCTGTGACTTGGTACGACCGGTTATCCCTGATGCGCACCTCGGGCCATGATAACCCGAGGACAACGCAAATTGAGAATCTTGCCCGTCACTTTCTTCAGTATTGTCCAGACGTCGAAAATCTCAACATGTCGGACCACACGCCATGTAACCGAATTGTTATGGATGTCGGCGACATCCATCACTCTGGTTATAGTTAACCTGATTTGGTTACCCTGCACTCTTTTCTTCAGATAGCTCAAACGCGCTGTGCAGAGCGCGTACGGCCAGTTCCAGATAACGCTCATCAATGATGACCGAGATCTTGATCTCCGATGTGGTGATCATCTGAATATTGATATTGTCTTCACCGAGCGCCTCAAACATGCGAGATGCCACATTGGCATGGGATCGCATACCCACGCCAACGATGGAAACCTTGGCGATCTTGTCGTCAGAAACGACTTCCCGCGCCCCAAGCTCCTGTGCAGCTCGCTCAAGCACCTTGCGCGCCTTGGAAAGGTCATTGCGGTGAACGGTGAAAGTGAAGTCAGTGGTTCCATCAATTGCACTGATGTTCTGCACAATCACATCAACTTCAATATTTTCTGCGCCAATCGGCGCGAGGATACGGCAAGCGACTCCCGGGGTATCGGGTACACCACGAATGGTCAGTTTCGCTTCGTCACGATTGAACGCAATACCGGATACAACAGGCTGCTCCATCTCACTACTTTCCTCATCCAGACTGATCAATGTGCCATTGCCCTCTTCAAAAGTGGAGAGCACGCGCAGAGGCACTTTGTATTTTCCGGCAAACTCTACTGCACGGATCTGCAATACCTTGGAACCCAGACTGGCCATCTCGAGCATCTCCTCGAATGTGATCCGGTCCAGCCGACGCGCGCTGTCTACGACCCGGGGGTCGGTGGTATAGACGCCATCAACATCGGTATAGATCTGACACTCGGTAGCCTCCAATGCGGCTGCCAGGGCAACGCCGGTAGTATCGGAGCCGCCGCGGCCAAGGGTGGTGATATTGCCTTCTTCATCCACCCCCTGGAACCCGGCAACAACAACTACCCGCCCCGCATCCAGGTCCCGTCGCATGCGCTCCACATCAATGCGCTGAATCCGCGCTTTGGTGTGGGCATTATCCGTCAGGATTTTGACCTGCCCACCGGTATAGGAGCAGGCATCATAGCCACGCTTTTTCAGAGCCATACTGAGTAGCGCAATGGTTACCTGCTCTCCAGTGGATACCAGTACATCCATCTCCCGAGGATCTGGATTTTCCTGGATCTGGCTGGCAAGGCCAATCAGGCGATTTGTCTCGCCACTCATGGCAGACAGCACGACCACCATGCCGTGGCCTTGCGCCCTGAATGCGGCCACTTTATCGGCAACAGCCTCAATACGCTCAATCGAGCCCACCGAAGTGCCACCGTATTTCTGCACGAACAAACTCATTGATCTAGTGTTTCCTTACTACTACGTATCCGCGCGGTGCCAGATTGCGCGTGTCGCGCACTAAATCACCAAACCACAGCCAAATCAACTGGCAAGTCCAATTTTTGGCTCAAATTAACCTGATAAGGTGCGCCGGTTCGCTGGACTCGCCTTTCTCGGCATTCAACCCAGCTGGCTTTCCACCCAGGATGGCACCTCTTTCAACAATCCAGGTAAAGCGGAAACATCTGTACCGCCCCCTTGAGCCATATCCGGACGACCACCACCTTTACCACCCAGCTTGCCCGCGGCGAAACGCATCAAGTCGCCAGCGGCCAGACGACCGGTCAGATCTTTGGTGACCGCGGCCACCAGCGCGACCTTCTCTTCCCCCGGCGCCGCCAGCAGAACCACACCACTACCGAGCTTGCTCTTCATCTGATCTGCGAGGTCGCGTAGAGACTTGGGATCGACACCATCCAAGGAGGCGGCAAGTAACTTAATCCCGGCAACATCAACGGCCTGACTGCTGAGATCGCCACCGGCACCACTGGCCAATTTGGTTTTCAGTTGCGCGACTTCTTTTTCGAGCTTGCGATTACTGGTCAGCAATTGCTCCACTTTATCTGCGAGCACGTCGGGGCGCACTTTCAACAGCGCAGCCGCGTGGTCGAGACGCTGCTGCGCTTCATCGAACATCGCCAGCGCATGTGCGCCGGTAACCGCCTCGATACGGCGCTGCCCGGAAGCGATGCCGCTTTCCGCAACGATACGCAGGAGACCGATATCCCCGGTGCGTGCGACGTGCGTTCCACCACAGAGCTCCACGGAGAAAGCGCCACCACTGGTCCGCTCGCCCATGGTCAGCACGCGCACACTGTCGCCATATTTCTCGCCGAAAAGGGCCATCGCCCCCTTGCTCTTGGCTGTCTCAATATCGGTTTCTTCGGTTTCCACCGGGGTATTGGCACGAATCTGGCTGTTCACCAGCGATTCAATAGCCCGCAGTTGCTTGTGCGTGACTGCTTCCGGGTGGGAGAAATCAAAGCGCAGGCGTTCGGAATCGACCAGAGAGCCTTTCTGGGTGACATGTTCACCCAGCACCTTGCGCAACGCTGCATGTAACAGGTGAGTGGCGGAGTGGTTCAACGCGGTTGACTGACGCACGTCATCCGCCACATCCGCTTCGACACGGTCACCGACAGCAATCCGGCCTTTCAGCAGTTTGCCCTGGTGCAGGTGATGAGCACCGAGCTTGGTACAGTCGGATACTTCAAAACGATTGTCACCTGACTGCAGATAGCCACTATCACCGACCTGGCCACCGGATTCCGCATAGAAAGGCGTGCGATCCAGTACTACGGCACCGGACTCGCCCTCCTCCAGCTGATCGACCTGTTCGCCATCCTTAATGATGGCAACGATATTTCCGGTTGCAGTTGTTGTACCGTAACCGAGAAACTCGGTCTCGCCGTCGATTTCCACCGTTCCGGTGTAATCCACCTTGAATTTGCCCGCGGCGCGCGCCCGTTCTCGTTGGGCTTCCATCGCTGTTTCGTAACCGGCCATATCCAGCGTCAGACCACGCTCACGGGCAATGTCCTGGGTCAGGTCGACAGGGAAACCGTAAGTGTCATACAGCGTGAAAACCAGCTCACCGGGAATTTCATCACGCTCCAGTGAAGCCAGCCCCTCTTCCAGCAACGCCATGCCTTTATCGAGCGTTCTTGCAAACTGCTCTTCTTCTTTGCGCAAAGCATCCTCAATCAGCGCCTGCTTTTCCTGCAGTTCCGGATAAGCTTCTCCCATCTGTCCGACCAGGGCCGCCACCAGCTTGTAGAAGAAGGTCTGCTGATGCCCCAGCTTGTGGCCATGGCGCACAGCGCGGCGGATGATGCGGCGCAGCACATAGCCGCGCCCTTCATTGGAAGGCATTACGCCATCGGCTATCAGGAAGGAGCAGGAACGGATATGGTCCGCAATCACCCGCAGGGACTTTTCTTCCAGATCGTCGCAGCCGACAACCGCGCCCGCGGCCTTGAGCAGCGCCTGGAACAGGTCGATCTCATAGTTTGAGTGCACGCCCTGCATCACTGCTGCGATACGCTCGAGGCCCATGCCGGTATCCACCGAGGGCTTGGGAAGCGGGTGCAGCTCGCCATCGGCGGTGCGTTCGTACTGCATGAATACCAGGTTCCAGATCTCGATGTAGCGATCCAGATCGTCGTCCTCGGACCCGGGAGGGCCACCGGGCACGTCGGCACCGTGGTCGTAGAAAATTTCAGAGCTGGGGCCGCAGGGACCGGTATCGCCCATCTGCCAGAAGTTGTCTTCGTCCAGACGGGAGAAGCGATCGGCGCTGACGCCCACTTCTTTCAGCCAGATATCTGCCGCTTCGTCGTCACTGATATGGACGGTCACCCAGAGACGCTCCTCCGGCAAACCGAGCACGCCGGTCAGAAATTGCCACGCAAACTGAATGGCTTCACGTTTGAAATAATCGCCAAAACTGAAGTTGCCCAGCATCTCGAAGAAGGTGTGGTGACGCGCGGTGTACCCAACATTCTCGAGGTCATTGTGTTTACCACCCGCACGCACACAGCGCTGGGAGCTCGCTGCACGGTTGTACGGGCGGGGCTCCTGGCCCAGGAATGTATCCTTGAACTGCACCATGCCTGCATTGGTAAACATCAGGGTCGGGTCGTTACCGGGTACCAGGGAGCTGGACGGCACCCGAGTGTGCCCCTGCTCGGCAAAGTAATTGAGAAATGCTTCGCGTATCTGTGCGCTCTTCATCCAGCCAAATTCCACATCGTCGGTTAAAGCTTGCAGCGACAGCATCCGCTACCGCCAGAGAATATTATTTCGGAGACCGTTATTCCGGCAGGTCTTGTGCCAGGTCGCCCTCGCGCATTGTGCACTGGGCCAGTAAATGGATATGCAGGTGGAACACCGTCTGACCTGCGCCACTACCGTTATTGATAATCAGCCGGAAACCACTTTCTTCGAGCCCCAGGCGCCGCGCCAGCTCGGCAGCCACCCACATCAGGTGCCCGAGGAGCGGGGCATCCTCTTCTTGCGCCGCCGCTACGTTGACCAGCGGCTTGCGCGGAATGATCAGCAAGTGCGTGGGTGCCTGTGGCGCGCGGTCCTCGATGACAATGCACTGGTCATCCTCATAGACACGCCTGGCGGGTATTTCGCCGGAGAGGATTCGGCTGAATACCGTCTGCTCGCTCATAGAAACGCCCTCTTACTGTCTGCGACCCCGCTCAACACGAGACCTACATCGCAGTTGGTGGTTACTTTTCCAGTTTCTCGTCCACGCTCAGTTGCCGCGCCTCGGATTCCAGCATGACGGGAATACCATCGCGCACCGGATACGCAAGACCGCTGGCTTTACAGATCAACTCCTGCTGTTCTTCACGGTATTCAAGTGGTGCCTTACTGACCGGACAGACCAGCAGGCTCAGTAGTTTCTTGTCCATGGTGTACCCCGCCATACCCGCGACAGCGGATTGCCGCGCAGAAAAAAGACCGCGTATGGTACAACGCTTTTGTGGGGTTTTCACGAATGACGGGGCCTGCGGCTGTCCCGAGGGCACGAGTGGAAGGCTGCGACCCCGGATTAGAAAGCGCGACAGGCGGACACCGCACGTAACCAGCCCTCCAGGAGCTGCCGCCGCTGGGTTGCGGGCATCTGCGGGAGGAAATCCCGCTCGATATTCTGCAGGCATCTCGGCTGCCGGCCCGGTTGCCACAGGGATGCGCCGATCCCCGCCAGCAGCGCCGCACCCACGGCGGTGGACTCGACCTGTCGCGGTCGCTCTACGCGAATACGGCTGATATCCGCCTGAAATTGCATCAGGAAGTTGTTGGCACTCGCGCCACCATCGACTCGTAGGCAGGCGAGCTCCATCCCCAGTGCCTGCCCCATCAACTGCGCCAGCTCATGGCTCTGGTAGGCGATGGACTCCAGTGTCGCGCGCACGATTTCTGCGCGCCCCGCACCCCGGGTCAGGCCAAACAGGGCCCCGCGCGCACGGGCGTCCCAATGAGGGGCGCCCAGACCACTGAACGCGGGCACCAGGTAGACCCCGCGGGTATCCGAAATACTGTGGGCCAACTGCTCACTGTCCGAAGCCTGCTGGATCAGCCCCAGGTCATCACGCAACCACTGCACTGCTGCGCCGGCATTGAACACCGAGCCCTCTATGGCATAAACCGGTTGCCCCGCGTCGTCACAGGCGATCGTGGTCAACAGCCCCGCCGGAACAGATGGGCGCTCGGTACCGGCGCAGGCGAGCATGAAACAGCCAGTCCCGTACGTGTTTTTCACCGCGCCGGGGGCCACGCAGCCCTGGCCGAACAGCGCCGCCTGCTGATCCCCCGCCACCCCAGAAATCAACACTTCCGCACCGAGAAACGAAGTCGGGTCGGTGATCGCAAAGCCGGCCGCAGACGGCAGGATTGTGGGCAGCAGGGACTCGGGGCACTCGAACAGCTCGAGCAGCTCCGGATCCCACTGATGTGTATTGATGTTGTACAGCTGGGTGCGGCTGGCATTGCTGTGATCGGTGAGATGGGCGCGGCCACCGGTCATCTTCCAGATCAGCCAACTGTCGATAGTGCCAAAGCAGAGCTCTCCCCGCCGCGCTCGCCGGTGTAGCTCCGGGTACTCGCGAAATATCCACTGCAACTTGCTGGCAGAAAAATAGGCGTCCACCACCAGGCCGGTCTTTTCCGCGATCCAGGCCTCCCGTCCCGATGCGCGCAGCTCATCGCAGATCGACGCGGAGCGGCGGCACTGCCAGACGATAGCGGGACAGACCGGCTCTCCGGAACTGCGATCCCAGAGCACGCTGGTTTCGCGCTGATTGGTGATACCGACTGCTGACAACGCGCCAGCAGTGATCCCCGCTCGCTGGAGCGCCGCCGCGCACACACGCAGCGTCACCTGCCAGATCTCGCTGGCATCGTGCTCTACCCAACCGGGATTCGGATAATACTGCGGGAATTCGGAATAACTGCGCCCCCGCAACTTGCCGCTGTGATCGAAAACAAACGCCGTGGTACCGGTAGTGCCCTGATCGATGGAGAGAATCATCCGTGGCTCGCTATCTGTCGAATGGCTGGGAGCAGTATATACCGGCGTCGCCGGGCAAAGGCAAAGCCCCCGCCACGCTACGCTACGCTACGCAGTCAGACTCGCGCTGTGCCCTTCAGGGGATCACTCATCCCCGCTGCGATCCAGCTCCTCGATGGCAAACTGGACGGCATCCCCGGAAAATCCCCGGTAGGCCAGGTAGCGTTGGCGGCGGGCACGCTCTTTCTGCTGGTCCGCCCAGGGTAGCGCGCGGCTTACCGGCGAGCGGAATTTGCGCTGCAACTGTTCACTGGCGTGCTGGAACCAGTCCAACTCTGACTGCAATTGATCGATAGAGGACTCAATCAGATCGGCAGCAATCCCCTTCTGCCGCAACTCCTGGCGGATACGGATAGGGCCGTGGCCGCGCATTACCCGGCTGCGGGCAAACACCTCGGCAAAGCGTTGGTCGGACTGGTAGTTGAGTTCCTGCAGACGCAAAAATGCTTTTTCGAAATCCGCTTCGGGAAAGCGAGCATCCAACTTTTGCCGCAGTTCGTAGCAGGAGTATTCCCGCCGGGAGAGGAGATCCAACGCTGCGCTAAACAGCGCCTGATCTTGCTGAGCGCGCTCGGACGAGCTGGACTCATGGGGGGCCTCAAGACCGGTAGCTTGGCAAGGGGCCTCGAGTGATTCCGCCGGCTGTGCTGTGACACAACCGGCTTGAGAACCAGAAAAGGAATCTGGGGGCAGAGACAAAATCAGTCTTCCGCAGCCTCGACGGCCTCTTCTTCTTTCGGCGGCACCAGATCACCCAGCAACTGGGCGCGCAGCTGGCCTTCGATCTCGTTGCGGAGATCCACATTTTCTTTCAGGAATTTGACGGCATTCGCCTTGCCCTGACCGATCTTGTCGCCCTTGTAGCTGTACCAGGCACCGGCCTTGTCCACCAACCCCAGCTTGACGCCATAGTCGACGATCTCCCCCAACAGGTTGATACCCTGACCGTACATGATCTGGAACTCGGTCTGTTTGAATGGCGGTGCCACCTTGTTCTTGACCACTTTCACGCGGGTTTCGTTACCCACGACCTCATCGCCTTCCTTTACAGAGCCGATGCGACGGATATCCAGACGCACCGAGGAGTAGAACTTGAGCGCGTTACCACCGGTAGTGGTTTCCGGAGAGCCAAACATCACACCGATCTTCATACGGATCTGGTTAATGAATACACACAGGGTGTTGGTATTCTTGATGTTGCCGGTCAGTTTACGCAGGGCCTGGGACATCAGGCGGGCCTGCAGACCGACGTGGGAATCCCCCATCTCGCCTTCAATTTCCGCACGCGGCGTCAGTGCCGCCACGGAGTCGACGACCAGTACGTCAACCGCACCGGAACGTACCAGCATATCCGCCACTTCCAGCGCCTGCTCACCGGTATCCGGCTGGGAAACGATCAACTCGTCAACGTTTACCCCCAGTTTCTCCGCATACTCCGGGTCGAGCGCGTGCTCCGCATCCACGAAAGCACAGGTGCCGCCCTTGCGCTGAGCTTCGGCGATCACCTGCAGGGTCAGTGTGGTTTTACCAGAGGATTCCGGGCCATAGATTTCAACGATACGGCCACGGGGCAGGCCGCCAATGCCGAGAGCGACATCCAGCCCCAGGGAGCCGGTGGAGATCGCAGGGATACGCACGCGCTCCTTGTCCCCCATGCGCATGACGGTGCCTTTACCGAACTGGCGCTCGATCTGAGACAGCGCCGCGTTTAAAGCCTTGTCTTTGTTGGAATCCATGACCCTTCCCGTGTACTTGAAATTGACTGGGTAAATATTGTTGATTGCGGGGAAGCTTAGAGAAAAATCACTGTATAAGCAACCAGTAATCCGGGATTCGTCGTCACCGGTGTCCCAGCTGGCACGGAGGAACCGCTTACAGGCAGCCTCCCGTTACAGGTGACTCTCGGCGATGGAGAGCAATCCCCGCAATGCCTCCGCCACCGTCTGCGACTGAACCTCGTGGCGATCGCCGCTGAACTGTATACAGCGGGCATCCACCGTTACCGGTTCCTGCCCCTCACCGTGGGCCCAGGCGATCCATACCGTGCCCACAGGTTTGTCTTCAGTGCCCCCATCGGGGCCGGCGATACCGCTGACCGCTACTGCCAGGTTGGCATCGAAGCGGTTGAGGACCCCCACCGCCATCTGTCGCACCACCGGTTCGCTGACGGCGCCCAGGCGCGACAGATCTGTGGAGTCGACACCCAGCACTTCATGCTTGATTCGATTGGAGTAGCTCACCACGGAGCCCTCAAACCAGGCCGAAGCACCCGGAACAGCGGTGATTGCCGCGGCAACGGCGCCGCCGGTACAGGACTCGGCGGCTGTCACCTGCCACTTGCATTGCTGCAGGGCGGCGCCGAGACGCTCCGCCAACGCCAACATGTCATCACTCACAGACGCTCTCCCGCTTGTGTACCTTTCTGCACTTTCTTCAATTCCCTATACGAAAGCATAATCATGGCCGAGGTCCCGCAGCCGGCCAGCCTAACAAAACCGTCAATGGCCGTCAGGCGCTCACGCAGACTCTTCTTCCGGACTGGCAGCGGGTACACCGGAAGCCACATTCATCCCGCGACGCCGCAATTCGATTGTCCGCTGCCAGTCAACCGCCGGCGAAGCCTCGGCGCTGCGATCGCTGAGGTCCCAGCAGGTCACCTGCGCCTCCACGGCGTTTTTCGCCCGGGCAAAACGGACAGTCACGAAATTATGCACGGTCGCCTTGCATGGGAAATCTCGTGCCAGCCTTCCCGCCTCGGCATACTGCACCGGAGTGCTGATGTTTCCCACCGGTCGGGGCGGGAAATGTGTCACCGGCTGCTTCGGCCCGGTGGTGGCGCTTGGTAGACAGGCCAGGGGAGAGGAGACCACCTCCACCAACGATTTGCCATTGAGATGCATTGTCGCGAGACGACTAAAGTGCACGTCTCCTGCCAGAATCATCACATCCTGAGCACAGTCGTTCAGTGCCTGAACCAACTCCGCGTACTGGCCGGTATCGGTCAGTGCGTGGTCCCCCCAGCCGTACTTCACTTTCAACGCCCTCAGACTCCAGCGGCGCCGAAATTGCCAGGGTGTTACCAGCGGTGCCGGCAAGACCAGCACACCGGGGCTCTGCAACCCCGCCAGCCAGGCTTTGCAGTCCGCAAGAGACCGATCGTCGGTCATGCCACTATCGCGCCCTGCCCCCCGGCTGAGGCGGGTATCCAGAGCAAAGAAGCTCAATTCATTCCCCACATCAAATTGCGCCGAGGGGACTCCATCCGGCTGCTGGTAGGCGCGAAACAGCTCTCTCGCCAACCGCTGCCAGGTATCGTGCAGTACCGGGTTACGGAGACTGCGCAGAAAACCCGGCCGATTGGGATAATCGTTCCAGAATTCATGATCCCCGGCGAGAAAGTAGCTGGCACCTGTGCGCAATACTTCCCGCAAACCACCGCGCCAGTTCTTACGATACTCATTGGAAAACACCGAGCCCAACAATCGTCGGATGAATTCTTGTCCACGCTTTTTAAAGGTGCGGAAGTTCATCGCGCTGAAACCGGCAATGGGCGACGGTGCGAGGTTGGAAAATGCCGTATCCAGATACACCTGATCACCGCCGAGAAACGTGACATCCGGACGGTGATCCAACGGGAGTGCACGAAATGCGCCCCGCAACGCCTGTTGATCCTCACGGCGATAAAAACAGGTGCCGTACCAGGCTGTGAAACCGCGAGAGAGATCCGACGGACATGCACGCAGGCTCGCGGCAGCCAGTGGGGTGTCACCGTCACCGGCCCGCCGCACCAGGCGCACCTGGTAGTGGGCTCCCGGTATCAGGTCGAGTTCCAGCAAGGTGTAACACAGGCCGGGCGCTTCGCGCTCGAGGGAGAGCGGGCACTCGCCCGGGGCTTCGGGAGCTTGCAGGCAGTCGGTTTCCCAGCAAAGAAACAATGACGAAATGTCAGCACTGAAACTGCCCACCCATATCTGTACCCGCCCCCCCGGCAAATAGCGGTGTGGTGACACGATAAAATTTCCCGACGGCGGGCTTGCGTGATCTGGGGCGCGATCCATGCTGGTATCCGGTTGTATTATTGTCACGGCAGGGGTTAAACCGTGCATGTTCGCAGAAATTTCCACTAGATCAAGCAGGTGCCAAAGCCGTGGAAGCTTTTTTACTACTGATACTGTTCGCCGCCGCCGTGTGGCTGATCCCCTACTTCTGGCGACGCTGGCGCAGACAGCACCTGATGGCGCAGCCACTCAGCACCGAACAGCAGTCCTGGCTCGAGCAGAATCTTGCCCTCTACCCACGGCTGCCCGACGACCAGCAGCAGGAGTTGCGCAGCCATATCAGTCTGTTTCTACGCGATAAAGCGTTTGTGGGCTGCAACGGCCTGAAAGTCACCGAGGAAATGCGGGTAACCGTTGCCGCCCACGCCTGCCTGTTATTGCTGCAGAGAGCCAACAACTGCTACCCGAACCTGCGTACGATTCTGCTCTACCCGGACGCCTATCTTGCAGAGGAAACCCATCGCGATGGCTACGTGGAATCCGCGCATCTGAGCGCTCGAGCGGGCGAGGCGCACTACCGGGGGCCGGTAGTGCTCTCCTGGGCCGATCTCCAGCAGGGGCTGGCGCAACCGCAACAGGGGCACAATGTGGCGATTCACGAGTTTGCCCACAAGCTCGATGAAGAAGATGGCTACGTGGATGGCCGCCCGCTATTTGACTCTGTCGAGGCGGGCAAGGACTGGGCGCCGGTAATGCGCGACGCATTTGCTGCCCTGCGCCAACGGCTGCATGCCCTGCATACAGAAATCCAGGGCACAGAAAGTCAGCCTGATGAAGGAGAAAGAGAGGTCAGCGAAGAGAAGGACGATCCACCGTCGGTGCTGGACACCTACGGCGCCCAGTCGCCCGCCGAGTTTTTTGCTGTCGCCACAGAGGCCTATTTTGTCATTCCGACGGCGATGCAAGCAGCGCACCCGGCACTGTATCGGGAACTGCAAAAGTTTTACCGAACAGATCCTGCCGCGCTGCTTCGTGGAAATCTTGCGGACGGTTGATATCGCAATTGATGGCCGGGTCGGCGACCTCGATATCCTGCACACAGTCGCAATACAGGCGCAGCACTTTCTCTACTGTAGCGCGGCGCAATCGGGCCAGGGCGCTGAAATAGCGCCGACCAATCACAATTGGATAGCCTCGCGTACCCGCACAGACGGGCACCAGAATGCGGTCCTCCGCGGCATTTTCCAGCAGTTTCTGCAGGGTTTGGGGCTCCACAAAAGGCATATCACCGAGGCAGACCAGTACCGCACGGGGGTTGGCCCCCTGCCGTCGGAAGCGCTCCACCGCCGCCACCAGGCTGGCGGAGATTCCAACCGGCCAGACAGGCGCGTGCACCAGTTGAACGGGCAAGTGGGTAAACAGCGGGGATATGATAGGGTCTCTGGCGCGGAGAACTACCTGAACCCGGGTCTCGGGAATCGATTCCGCAGCGGCCAGGGCGTGCTGCACAGTCTGCACCAACATCGGCTCACCCTTGATATTGGCGAGGCGCTTATCACTACCAAAACGATGGGAATATCCGGCGGCCAATACAACGATTGCATATTCCATAACGTTTTCTCCAGCGTTTTTTAATAGCGGTTGATTGTTATAGCTGTTCAGTAATCCTTCTTCCACTGTAGCTCGATACTTCCGGCGCTGCTTTCGTCGCTGTCCGATGATTTGATATCCAGGCGCAGGTTCTTGCGCAACTCAACCTGCATTTCCGCCTGCCACGGATTGAGCGGATCCGTGCTGCGCTGCAATTCGAGGTAAATCCGACTGGTGATGTATTTACCGAGGCTGAGAGCGTATTGATCTTCCCCGGTGTCGGTTTCCTCAGACTCCACATCAAGGGTATCCAGTCCGATCAGGTCGCGGGTTTTTGCCATCGGGTCGAACCCTCCGCCACCACCTTGCAGGGCCCGCGCAACGGTGACGAGGCGAATCGCCTGCAACGGAGAGATATCCGTGAGGGATTTGCCGAAAAGCAGTTGGGCAAAAATTTCGTCCTGTGCCGCAGCCGGCTCGGAACTGAATTTCACCTGGGGGTCGTCGGAAGTACCGCTGATCTCGGCGGTAATCTCCCCCTCCGCGTGGGTATAGACGCCCTTGATATAGATTGCAGCCACATTGTTCTGGAACTGGATCTCACCATCCTGCAGCTCGAATTTTTTGCCCAGCAGGTCAAACTTACCACGCACGATGGTGAGCGTACCAGACGCCTGGGGATCCGCCGCAGTCCCGCCCACACTCACCGCTCCCTGCAGCTCCGAGTCCAATCCCAGGCCGCGGACATAGGACTGCTGATCGAGCACGATTTCCAATGCCAATTCAATATTTTCCAGCAGTGACGGACCGCTCTCTTCCGTTCCGTCGTCAGATTCCACCTCGACTTCCACCACATCGATTTCCGGCACACTGCTACCAAAGAAATGTTCAATCTGAACCGCCAACGGCCGCAACGCCATCTTGCCCGCCAGACGCGCGTCTTCCGTAGAGCCATCAAGCGTAAGTTCACCGGTAAAAGCGCCGCGGGCAGCGGGCATGTTGAGCAGATGAGCGCCCTTCGCACGCAGCACAAAATCCAGTTGCGGAGGCGCGGGTGCACTGAAGGTAACCGCGCCCGTCAGGTCAATCCGCCCCTTGTCTTTATCCCGGGCACCGGCCTCGACTATGCGCCACTGCTCCGGAGACAGATCCGCCACAAAAACCAGGCTGCGCAGGCGGGTATTGGTGGGACGGTGCTCGTAGTAACCGTCCCGCAGGTTGATCTTGCCACGCATATTCGGTGCGCGGGTATTGCCGTCGGCGTTGAAGTTGAAATCCAGACGCCCGCGCATGGTATGAATTTCCGGATCGATAAATGCGCCCACCGCGGCAAGATCTGCATTGCCCTCGGCATTGAGACGCAGGGGCAGCGGGGCGTCGTCGCGAGCTCCGGCAAACAGGCGCTCCAGGATTGGCCCGATGGCGAGGCTAGCCGATGCCTGCGCCGCCTGACGGCTGCCATGACTGGCGTTCAGGTCAACAGTCAAGTCACTGGCCTGCGTCTGCCATTTCAACAGCAGATTGAGTGGCGAGTACACCAGTGCATCATCCTGCAACCCCGGGGCGCGACCGGTCATTTTCAATTCACCGGCCAGTTGTGGTTCCCGTGGGGTGCCAGCGGCAGTGGCCCAGAGGCTCAACTCTCCGCGCTCGCTGATCCCCATATTCACCCATTCATCGAAGTCCGCAAGGTTCGCCTGTGCGCGCAGATCCAAGTCCAGTGATTGCTCGCTCAGGCTGCCACTGGCGGTCAACTGGTTGCGCGCTGCCCACAACAATTTCACATCCGCCAGATCCACCTGCCCTTTGCGGTAACTGGCATCCCCCTGGATATGCCAGGGCTCGCCGCGAAAGGACCCAAGGCCGATCAGGTTGACACTGGCCTCCGGCGCGCTAAACGGACCGGAGAATTGCCCATCCAGACTCAACTCACCATTCAATGACGGCGGCAGACTGACCCCGGCCAGCTCCGCCAGAGAAAGGGGAATATTGCGACCGGCAACGCTGCCGTTTGCCGTTTGCGCCTTGGGTGCAATCACGCCATTGAGCTCCAGCCAGGCATTACCCCGTTGCGCTTCTGCCTCTGCGTCGGCAGCCAGCGCGGCCACGCCATCGGGAGTTTCGCTGTTTTCGCTGCGCAGTGGGTAATCCTGTTGCGGCTGCGGTACCGCTTCCGCCACCAGGGACTGTCGCGGGCGGGGCTGGGCGGGTTCAGAGCCCCGAAACAGGTCCAGGCGCAACCGGTCGAGGGTAATCTCCTCGGCGTTGCCCGCAGCGCCACCACGCAGGCGGTAGCGATAATCCCGGTAGCTGCCATCAGAAGAGATCTGTGCGGACATCTCCGGGTTCTTCCACGGCCCGGTGACCCCCACTACCGCATCCATATCCACCCGGGTGCCTTCGTCCACCGGTAACCCCAGGCGCTCTGCAGGTTGAAAATCCCGCGCGGCCAGATCCAGCTGCAGTTGCAGAGATTCCCGCTCGATATTGACATCACCGGTGCCGCTGACACGCAGTCCCTCGCCTTCAACCAGCAACTCACCGATGGTCAGTTGCTCCAGGTTGCCTTCGACGGCGCCATGCAGCTCGGCGACAAAGTCGCGATAGAAGAAATCGCCATCCAATTGCAAAGTCATCTGGGGGTTTTTCCACGGGCCGCTGGCAGTGGCGACGAGTGCGGCCACGGTGCCATCCAGATCCGGCGGGATTTCCACCTCCCGGGTCTGCTCAAACCCCGCCAGCAGCGCGCGGATTTTCGCCACCGGCAATTGCTCAATACGCGCGTTCAGATCGATGGATTCGGCGCCAATGTCCACACGCCCTGCCAGGTCCAGCGCGGCCTCCGCGACCTCGAGGTGCGCAGTATCAATCCGGATCTGCTTGTCTTCGCTGCGTACCTTGGCAGTGAGGTGCAGTGGTTGCTGTTGGTAACGGGTGCGGACCTCCAGGGCGCCGGACACCGCTGGCAGCGTCAATGGTCCAACGATTTCCAGGTCGGCACTCAGCCACCCGCCCTGCAGGTAATCCTGCCACGGCTGGGAAATGGCAATGGGCAGTCGATCAAAGTTGGCTTTCAGGTTCAGGCTTTCTCCATCTGCCGTGCCGCTGATGCGATGCTCGGTATCGTCGACGGTCAGGGCCAGCCCTTCAGTATTGACGGACCAGGGGGAGAACTCGATATCGGCACTGCCGGAAAGACCGAACTGATGGGCAACCAGCGGCAGATTGAAGCGCTCAATGGTGGCCTGAAGGTGATTGTCATCTTCAAGCTTCAGCAGCAACTTGCCGTCGGCGTCCAGCGCCTGACCTTCTGGCAACTGCAGTCTGCGCGACAGAAATCCACCCGCGTGTTCCTCCGCGGCGAAATCCAGCACGTACAGATCTTCCCGCTGCATTTCGCCATCGAGACGGATGGAAAGCGCTTTGCCATCCAGCTCGTCAATTTTCAGCTGCAGGGCCGAGGCGCGCCCGGGCCAGCGGTAGCTCGCCTCACCCTTGACGGAAACCACTGGCAACCCGTCCAGTTGCGGATCGATGATCGTCAGTTTGCCGATCGAGAGTTTTTCCACCCAGATGGCAGGTACCGACAATCGCGCTTCCTGATTCTCCGGTATTGATTCCGGTACGTTTGGCGCCGGATGGGCCTCGCTATAATCGGCCAACACAGTGTTATCGAACAACAACTGGCCGACACTCACTTCCGGCAGGTGAATTTGTTTCTTCATCAGCGCGTGCAGGTCGATATGCAGCGTCAGCGACTCGGCAGAAGCCAGTGTTCTTTCGCCGTAGTGAACCTGCAGCCGATCAAAATACCAGTGCCCCAGTTCGCGACTGGCAAGCCCCTCCGCGCTGAAACTCAGATCGGGCACAAACCGTTCCGCCACGGCAATGCCTCCCCGGGTCAGGGCCAGGCGCCCACCTTCAGAGCCCAGGAGCCAGACCGCCAACAGGAACGGAATGGAGAGCGCCACCACCAGCCACAACAGCCGCGGTCGCCGACGCCACACACGTCGCCAGAACCCTCGCACGCCATTGCGCCTATCCGTGCCGCGACTGCTGTGGTCCGGTGTACTGGCCATATCAGAACGCCTGCCCCAAGCTGACATAAACCTGATAATCGCTGTCGTCCAGCCCCTTGCGCTTTTCCAGCGGGAAGGCGATATCGAAACGCAGCGGTGCGAAGGATGTCATGTAGCGCACACCGAAACCGGCCCCCCAATACAGGTCATCAAATGATGGGCGGGGCTCTTCGTAGGCATTGCCACCATCTAAAAAGAAAACCCCACCCCAGGTTTCGGTAAAGCGAAACCGCCCTTCCAGTGAAATTTCGCTGAGTCCGCGCCCGCCGATGGGGTCCGAGAGCCTCGGCGGATCGCCGGGTTTTTTGGGCTCCAGCAACCGACGAGGTCCCAGGGCCTGATAGGCATAGCCGCGCACGGAACCGCCACCACCGGCGTAAAAGCGCTCATCCGCGGGAATGTCCAGGTTGTCGATGCCGCTGATGGACCCGGCCTTGACCCGCACGGCCAGGGTGGGATCAAAGCGCCACTCCTCCGCAGTCAGATAGCCGGTCATCACCAGGGTATTTTTCACGAAACGGGTGCCCGATCCTTTCAGATCGAGATAGGGTTTGACTTCCAGCGCCGCGGTAGCGCCGCGGCGGGCGTCGAGCAGGTTATCCGTGGTGTCAATCTTCACCCCCAGCGGAAAAGACAGCAGGCTGTAGTTTTCTTTCTGCTCGCCTTCTTCCTGCACTTCACTGAACTTCAGTTCCGTGCCCACGCTGAAGGTGCGGTTGCGGGTATGGCGCCGGGAAACCAGGCCGCCGACGGTGATGGATTCCGCCGCATAGGAGTCGCGCTCTTCATTGGAGGCTTCCGCAGTAAACGAGAAATCCTGATCGTCACGAAAGAAACGCGGAACGATGAGCGCGCCCTTGAGCAACTGCTTCACTTCGTTAAACCGGGTTTCCACCTCAATCTTCTCTCCGCGCCCGAGTACATTGCGATGCTCCCAGCCCGCAGACAACCCTGCGCCTTCATCGGAGGTGTATCCCACCCCCAGGCGAATGGTGCGGTGATTGCGCTCGATCAACAGGAAAGTGACATTGACGATGCCATTGTCCGGTTCGGACACCTCGCTGTTGATACCGGCAATGAGATTGGTGCGCAACAACCGCAGACGCGCCGCATCCAGCTTGCGGCGGCTGAAGCAGTCTCCCGGCTCTATATTCAGTCGCTTGCGCAGATAGCTTTCCCGGACCGTTTCCAGTCCCTCCATGTAAATCTCGCCGATATGTACTTCCGGGCTCGGCGCCACACGGTACTCCAGGCGCGCGGCGTGCTCGCTGTGGATCACTGTAGCCTTGTAATCCACTTCCACATTCAGCAGGCAGGCGTGCTCGCCGAGATAGGTCTCGATGGTACTTACATCGTCCTGCACCTTCTGCGCCTCCAGTGGGTCTCCCACCTGCAGGCCTACCCCGGGGAATCCCGCACGGAGATGCTCGGGCATGCTGATGCTGAGGGATTTGATCCGGTATACCGGGCCCGGCACTACCCGGTAGAGGATTTCACCGTCGTTGACGGTCTGGCGCACACGGCCATCGTAGTAACCCCGGGAACGCAGCAACTTCTCCAGTGTTCCCCGCTCGTACCGGGCCACGTCCAGGGGATCGTGGTAGGCCTTCAGGGCACTATTCCCTTTGCGCTGCTCTTCAAGCTGCTCCCGCAGCCAGTCCTGCAGTTTGCGATCTTCGGAAACGCGAATTTTGAACTTGGGCAGGCTGTCGAAAAACGGCAATCCACAGGCATCAGACGCCGGCAGTGCCAGCAAGGCAAGCAGCAAAACGTGCAGTAAAAAAACGGGGGAAATGCGCAACGCTGAAAACCGATGGTCAATGATCACAACTGTGACGCCGGCCGGGGAGATTAATTCCGGGAACCACGAAAAGAGCCACCACAAACGCAGATTGCCGTGGCGCCCTCCGCTGCCCTATCGCCGAGCCCGACTGGGCTCAGGGAGCCGGTACACCGGGCGCTGGTCCGGAACGTTCCATTAGCGGATTGCAATCCTGGATCACTACCCGCCCCTCCAGCAGGTTGCCCTTGGAGTACTCACTGAAAATGCATTCATTGGTGCGGGGATCGTAATTCTCAATCCAGAGGTTGTCGTCTTTCCAGGTCGAGCCAAGGTGACGCTGCCCCTCGGGCACACTGATACGCATGACACCGCCAAAGCGTTTCACGAACACCTGTTCAAAGTGGAAGTAGTAAGCCAGCCAACCGATCAGGAACACTATAAGCGCCACAATTGCGCCCTTGCCCAGACTCCCGAACCGACTGCCAGCAAACAGACAGAGAACCACCAGTGAAATCACCGCGGCCCAGTAGAGATAGGTAATCATGTGACTCTTCCATGAAGTTATTGGACTTATTGATTGATCAGGTCATTGCGGTGGAGTGCCAATCCCGACTGCATTTTATATTCCCAAACGGAATAAACAGCACTCGACCTGCAAACCAGAACTGACACAAGGGTAGCGCAGAAACGGCAAGGTAGCACGGGGAACGGCTGGTCAAAAAATAACCAACTTTTTGATTCCCTTGCTCCAGACCAAGGAGTAATATCCACCTCCCAATTCACCGTGCCGAAAACACGCCACCACATACAGGAAGGACACAGGTAGAATGAATCCGTTCACAACTGTACATATGTTCGAATTGAACATCGTGATTGCACTCGGCATCGTCGCCGTGTGTCTGTTCTGCTGCTACATGCTTTCTAAAGTGTTGCGGCAATCGGTGGCACAGTCGCCGCCGAAACCAGAGCCCGCATGGGCAAAATGTAGGTCCTGCGAAAAACTGCCCGACTGCCTGCCGTGGTGGGATGAATTCTCCGGCCGCCCCGGCTCCTGAAAGCCATGCGCGCGGTATACAGACCATCATGTGAAAGCAGCCAGACACTGAGATCAGGGCGACCGGGCAGTCGCCCTGATCTCAGTGTACAACTAGCGGGAAAGTTCGGGTAAACCCTCAAACAGCTTTAGCGCTTCCGGATTGGCCAGTGCCTCCTGATTCTTCACCGGCTTGCCGTGCACCACATTGCGCACCGCCAGCTCCACGATCTTGCCACTGATGGTACGGGGAATATCGGCCACCTGGATCACTTTTGCCGGCACATGGCGCGGCGTGGTATTGGCGCGGATGGTGGTGCGGATCTTCTGCACCAGCTCGTCGTCCATCGTCACGCCCTCCCGCAGCACCACAAACAGCACTACGCGCACATCATCGCGCCACTCCTGACCGATACAGATGCTGTCCAGCACCTCTTCCACCTTCTCCACCTGGCGGTAGATTTCCGCGGTACCGATACGCACGCCGCCGGGATTCAGCACCGCATCGGAGCGGCCGTAAATAATCACACCACCGTGCTCGGTGATTTCCGCATAGTCACCGTGAGCCCAGACCCCGGGCCAGTTTTCAAAATAGGCGCTGTGGTACTTGCTACCTTCTGGATCATTCCAGAAACCGATGGGCATACAGGGGAAGGACTTGGCGCATACCAGCTCGCCCTTCTCTCCCTGTACCGGCTTACCGTCATCGTCCCAGACTTCCACCGCCATCCCCAGGCCACGGCACTGCAGCTCGCCGGGGTACACCGGCAGGGTCGGATTGCCGAGCGCGAAACAGGACACGATATCGGTACCGCCGGAGATCGACGACAGACACACATCCGACTTGATATCCCGGTAGACGTAGCGAAAACCCTCGTGGGCCAGCGGCGAGCCAGTGGAGAGGACCGCACGCAGCTTTTCCAGTCTATGGCTCTCGCGGGGTTTGACCTCGGCCTTTTCCAGCGCCGCAATATATTTGGCACTGGTGCCAAAGACACTGATCCCCTCTGCATCCGCCATATCCCACAGGCCCTCCGCCGCGGGGTAGAACGGCGAACCGTCGAACAACACCAGGGTGGCGCCGCAGGCGAGACCGCTCACCAGCCAGTTCCACATCATCCAGCCGCAGGTGGTGAAGTAGAACAGGGTATCGTCACGGTTGATGTCCGTGTGCAGGCGATGCTCTTTGATGTGCTGCAGCAGCGTGCCGCCCACACCGTGCACAATGCACTTGGGCACCCCGGTGGTGCCGGAGGAGTACATGATGTACAGCGGGTGGTTGAATTCGGTCTGCTCGAAGGTAAGCGCTCGTGCCGGCGCTGCCCCGGCGAAGTCATGGAGGCTGACGGCCTTGTCCAGACCGGCAATGGCCTGCCCGGTCTCCTCGGCACTGCGCGCCACCGGCACCACCACCAGCTTCTCGATGGAATCGATACGGGCGACGATCTCTTCAAGGCGCGGCAGAGAATCCAGGGTCTTGCCGTTATAGAAGTAGCCCTCACAGGCGAACAGCACCTTCGGCGCCACCTGACCGAAACGGTCCAGCACCCCGTTGATACCGAAGTCCGGCGAGCAGGAGGTCCACACCGCGCCCAGGCTGGTGGTGGCCAGCATCGCCACTACGGTATCGATGATGTTGGGCATAAAGCCCGCCACCCGGTCCCCTTTACCCACACCGGCTTCAACCAGCGCGGACGCCAGCTGCTCCACACGGTCGTACAGTTCGCGGTAGCTGAGCTCGCGGCGGGCGCCGTTTTCCAGCCGTTCCACCAGTGCAGCGCGGTCATCGCGATAGCGCAGCAGGTTTTCGGCAAAATTCAGCTTTGCCCCGGGAAACCACTCGGCACCGGGCATGGTATCTGCCCCCAGTACCGAGTCACCGCGCTCACTGGCGATCACCTCGGAGAACGCCCACAGGGCGGACCAGAACTGTTCCCGCTGCTCCACGGACCACTGGTACAGGGCGTGGTAATCCGCAAGCGACAGCTGGTGCTGGCGGTTAACAAACTGACGGAACTGATCCATCTGGGTTTTGGCGATGGCATCGGCACTGGGTTGCCACAGGGGCTGGACTGGGTTGTTCATCTCGCGGACCTCGGGGAATTCATTATTTCTCTTCTAGGACACAATCGGCCGAATTGCGAAGACCGCCTGTGTATACCGCTATGATGCCTCGACCCGACACTTAAAACTAATTTAAACTTATTCATAAATATTAAGATTTATTTAACAGATATATAGCTATGAGCGCCACCATCAAACAACTGCGGGCCTTCGTGACCGTAGCCGCCACCCGCAGTCTCGCCGACGCCAGTGCCGAGCTGCATATCTCGCAACCGGCGCTGTCCATTGCCATCCGCAATCTGGAAGAAATCGTGGGCGGCCCGCTGTTCAATCGCGAGGGGCGTCAACTGACGCTGACGCCGGAGGGAGAGCGCTTTGCCGCCCGCGCCACGCAGCTGCTGCGCAACTGGGACAGATCCATCGAAGAGATGCAGCGGCACTTCACTCTCGAGCGCGGACACCTGACCCTCGCGGCCATCCCCGCCTTCGCACTCAACCGCCTGCCGCCACTATTAGCGGAATTCCACCACCGCCACCCCCAGGTGGACCTGGCACTGGAAGATATCGTGATGGAACAGGTAATACAGGCGGTGCGCAATGGGCGCGCAGAGATCGGGCTCACCTTCCGACCGGACGATCTCGCGGGGCTGGAATTCACGCCGCTGGAAAAGGGAGAGTTTCACGCGGTGTTGCCGTCGGACCATCCTCTGGCCAAACGCAGGCAACTGCAGTGGGCCGATCTGGCGACACAGCCATTTGTGGCCATGAACCACGGCTCGGCGGTGCGGCGCTGGACCGATCAGGCGTTTGCGGACAGTGGCGGCGAAGTGCGGTTACTGTGTGAAGCCTACCAGCTCAGCACTATCGGCCAGCTGGTTAAGGTGGGCATGGGAGTCAGCGCCATGCCGAGTCTATGCGCACCGCAGATGGAAGAGTTCGGTTTGCGCAGCATTCCGCTGACTGCGCCGGCGGTCACACCACAGTTGGGGGTCATATTCCGCAGTCTCGGTGGACTGTCCGCACCGGCACAGGCTTTTCTAAAATTACTTCAGGACTCGGCCGGATAGCCGGCAATTTCCGCCGCTAAAAGCGCTTTCAGTGGTTCAAGCTGCGCTTCAAAATGCTTCCACTGCTCCACGCCACTGCGATAGATCGGCTGACGTACCTGCTCGGCGCTGGGGGTCCGCACCGCGCGTTCGGTTTTGTGGAAGTCGATACAGGCTTCTTCAAATGGCAGGCCGCAGTAGTCCAGAATCCGCCTGACCTGCCCCTCCAGATCGGACACCACGTCTTCATAGTGCACCCGCAGTACCTTACCGGGCAGCACCCTGTCCCAGTGGTCCATCAGTCGCACATAGTCCCGGTAGTATTCACCGATCTGCTGCAGGCCGTAGGTAAATTCCTGCCCCTCGGCAAACAGCTGCTTGAAACCACTGAAACAACAGGACAGCGGATGGCGGCGGGCATCGATGATTTTGGCATTGGGCAGCATCAGCTGGATCAGGCCGATATGGCGAAAATTGTTCGGCATCTTGTCGATAAACAGCGGTGCTCCCGCACGGTGGATACGGGTCTCGTCGAGATAGCGCTGCCCGAGCTGCACCAGTTTTTCCGCTTCCAGCTCGTGCAACAGCGCCGGGTAACGGGGCTCTTCGCTGGCGCGGCGACGGCCGTCGAGACGGCGCGCGGTAGCGAGGATATTGTGCAGTTCCAGGGTGCCGTCTACCTGTGAATGGGAGGCAAGAATCTGCTCCAGCAGGGTGGAACCGGCGCGCGGCAGACCGACAATAAAAATCGGATCCGGCGCATCACAACCAGCTCCCGCATGCCGGTCCAACAGCGCCCGGGTACAGTGGGCAATCTGCAGATCCGTGTCGCGACGGTTGTACTCGATACTGTAACGACACTCTTCTTGCTTCAGGGCATTGCCTTTCTCATACCACTGGAATGCCTCGGCAAAATTCTTTCTGTCCTCCAACGCTTTACCCAGGGCAAAACAGAGGTGGTAGCGATCATCGCGCGCGGTCGAAGGCGCCGCTTCGAGTTCGCGCATCCGCGTAATTTCCGCGTCTTCAAACCGGTAGGTTTTCATATTGGCGAGGCTCCAGTAGGCATCGCCAAAATCCGGTTTGGCCCGGCAGGCATCGTGATAGGCGCGATTGGCCGCATCCGCGTCGCCGATGGTTTTCAGAACATGGCCGCGCTGCAGATGTACGCCATGTAACTCGGGCGCCTCGCTAGCAATCCGATCATAAGTGGCAAGCGCCGTATCGTAATCCCCCACCATGGCACTCTGGGTGGCAAACAGTATCTCGGCCTGACGGGCACCCTGCTGCTCTTTCAGCTGATCCGTCAAAATCCGCGCCTGCTCCAGTGCCACAGCAAACTTCTGCCGTTTGCGCAACACGCCGATATAGTCAAAACGCGCCTGATGAAAATCCGGACACAGGGCGAGACAACTCTCCAGCAGAAAATCCGCATCGTCGAGAATCCCCAGCTCGGCACCGATTACCGCCAGCAGGCGCATCCCCTCCGGGTGATGGCGGTGCTTTTGCAGAAAGGTCCGGCAGAGCTGTTCCGCTTTGTGCAGCTTGCGCTCGTATAACAGGCTGGCGGCGCTCAACAGTTCCGGGGGCAGCTTTTGCAGGTGCTGGAACTGGCGCAGGGCGTGTTCTGCAGCCTCGCTGTCGTCTTGTGCCCGCAACGTCAAAGCCAGCCCGCGCCAACTGGCATGCAGCGCCGGATTCAGTTCCGTGGCACGGCGGTAAGCCGCCAATGCCGTATCGGTATCCTGCAACTGTGCCGCATTGTGTCCGCGCTCTTGATGGCCGCGGGCATTCTCACTGTCCACCGTTAAAAGGGTTTCCAGGGTCTGCTGTGCCGCGGCGTGCTCGCCGAGATAGCGCTGGCTGGCCGCAAGCAGGTAGAGTAACTCCGTGTCCTCGGGCTGTTCCTCCAGTAAAGCCAGCGCCTGATCACGGGCACCGGAAAAGTCGCGCTTTTTTATCGCGCCGCGGATTTCTATGAGGGATGCCTGATGATTGGAATCGGCAGGACCGGAAGGGGACGATGGAGAGGAAGACACGGTCAATCGCTCGCGGTTATTGAGGAAGATGCATTAAGAATAGGGATCGTCATGCCGGTATCGGCCGACATGACGACGATTTTCGGATCACAGTGCCGGGGTCACGGACTCAATGGAAGATCCATCCGTGCCCCGACGGGATTTCCAATCGTCAGATCAGAAATCGTAGGTCACCCGCACACCCAGGGTACGCGGACGGTTGGTGGTGATGCGCTTGGAAGCATCCAGGGTGTTGATGAACAGTTCGGCACGCTCGTCGGTGAGGTTTTCCGCATACAACTCGGCACCCCAGTTCATCTCACGCAGGCCCACAGACGCGTCGGCCGTGGTGTAGGCATCCTGCTTGAAACGGTCGTTGGGCTGAACCACGATAGAGCTCCAGGACTCATCGCTGTACTGCACACCCGCCTGCCAGTAGGCGTCAAACTGGGACACGGTCCACTCGTAGCGCGCACGCAGGTTCATCTGCAGAGGCGGAGACAGGGCCAGTTCGCTGCCTTCCGGCGCAACATTGACCGCACTGCCCGGCACATTGGTGATCTCGGTGTCGTTGTAGGAGAAGGCACCGATGATCTGCAGGTTGTCCGTGGGCAGCCAGGTCACATCCGCTTCGATACCGTTGATCTGCGCATCCAGTGCGTTGTCGAGGTAGAACAGGAAGTAAACGCTGGGATCAAAGACCGCAGTCTGGATATCTTTCCAGTCCACGCGGTAGACGCTGCCGTTGAACTGCAGGCTGTTGTCCGCCAGGCTGGTTTTCCAACCGGCTTCGTAGTTGTCGACGGTATCTGTGCTTACGGTGAAAGGCACGGTGGTGGTGTCGTTGCCGTTGCCACCGCCGCGGTTATAGGCCGGCGGACGGAACCCTTCGGAGTAGGTTGCATACAGCAGCACATCGTCGTTGGGCGTGTAGCTCAGGGTGAACTTGGTGATAGTGTCACTTTCGTTCAGCGGCGTGTCGATGCCCTCTTCAACCCATTTCAGGTCCAGGTTATCGCCGGAGGAATCCTGATCCGTGTCAGTGAACAGGGTATCGAAGGAAGAGTTGGCGGAGCCCTTCAGTTCCACATCGATATCGTAGTGACGCAGACCAACGGTAGCGGCGAGCTTGTCGGTGATGTCGTAGGTCAATTCACCAAAGAACGCCAGCTGCTCTTCGGTACGGGTAATGTCGTTGAAAAACGCTACTTCCGCCGGACGCGCACTCGGATCGATCACAGTTGCCGGAATTTCATCATTACTACCGGGCGCCCAACCGCGGGGATAGTTCTCACTGTTGCCGAGATCGGCCACGGACGGATAGAGGAAATTACCGTTGTCGAGAATCTCCACGTCTTCGTAGAAGACGCCACCGGTAAAGCGCAGTGCATGTTCTTCAGAAGTGGAGAAACGCAGCTCGTGGGAAATTCGGGTGTTGTCTACTTCTCCAACGTAGGCCTTGGTGGGGTCATAGCAGACATCGCGTGTCGCGGTATCACAAGTGTAGTAGTCCACATAGCCGCCCACATCGTTGTAGCCGGTGTAGTCCATGGACTGCTCGACTTCACGATCCAGGTAGGCGCCGGTGTAGACCACATCCAGTGCCGCCAGGCGGCCTTCCAGAGTCCAACTGGTGAGATCGAAGCTGTCTTCCAGGGAATCCTCAAAGTAACGACGTACTTCCAGGTCGCCGACATTTTCCGGATCGTGATCGAACACGCCGTCCGCTTCCAGATCCTGATGGGTGTGCTGTACCAGGGCTTCCCAATCGTCATTGATAGCCCATTTAACCCCCACGCGCGCGCCCTGGTAGCTGGCATCGTTGAAGTCTTTTTCCACCAGATCTTCGTTACTGGTGCTCTCCACCGGATAGCCTTCCCATACCGGATTCAGCTCTGGATCCGGCGTGTAGGTACCGGCAACGTTGTCGATGTAACCACCCTCGTTGGACTGGTAGGCAGCTACTCGCACCGCCAGCTTGTCATCGATCAACGGCAGGTTGACCACGGTTTCCAGAGTGTCGGACATCTCGCCGTTTTTGGTGGTGGCGAGGCCGGCGTCGATGCCGAGTTCGAACTCATTCAAGCGCGGCTTATTGGTGATCAGGCGCACGGTACCGGCCTGAGAGCTGGCACCGAACAGAGTGCCCTGCGGACCTTTCAATACTTCCACACGCTCAACATCGGTCACGTACACATCCAGGTTGCGCCCACCGATGCTCACCGGCGCTTCGTCCACGTACAGGGCCACGTTCGGTGCCGTGCCGTTGGCCTGGGACAGCTGGGTGGAGATGGTTTCGGTCGCCATGCCGCGGATGTAAATGGAGGACTGACCCGGGCCGCGACCACCGGAGGTCACATTGGGCATATGGCGAATGTAGTCGTCAAAGTTGGCGACGTTGAGGTTTTCCAGGTTCTGCTCCCCCAGCGCCTGTACTGTCACCGGAATATCCTGGGTGCTTGCCGCACGTTTGGTGGCAGTGACCGTCACTTCTTCAATCTGGCGCGGCTGGGCCAGTGCCGGCTGACTCCCCAGTACAGCGGCAGTAGCCGCCAGAATCGCGCTGTGCAGCTTGTTGGTTTTGAACACAGAGATCTCCTCTCTCTAAATTTTTTGTGTGATTTCGACGCAGAGAACCCACCACAGCACGCCGCGGCATGGCAGCACATCGCTGCCCGCAGGAATGCATGCATCATCTCGCTATTAATTTAGTGGTGTAATTATTATGAGTAGCTAAAGCTGCCAGACAGGCTCAGATACATCGGTCTTCAGCAGTGCTATAGAGGGCGGTGCCGCAAAAAATACCGGAACCGGACGCCGAATTGCGGGGAAATTCTAGCGATATGCGGCAAAAAGATAAACCTTAGACGCCAAAAGAGGATAAATTTGATCATTTAACAACCAAACCATGGGCCAATCCAGCGTGACATATTGTTTGAACTGTAAATTTTACTTTTGAAATTAACCCGACCTTTGCAGGAAAACCATTCAGCGGGCTGAACAGGTCTGGGGAGTAGATTTGGAGAGCAGGCTCGGAGAGATTGAGAGTGAGTTACTCGGGACAATTTTCCAGATAAAAAAATGGCCCGCATCCGCGGGCCACTTGGAACGGCTCAGGTCGCGACTTATTGCGCTGTGGCACGCAACATCCAGGCGGTCTTTTCGTGAACACGCATGCGGTCAGACACCAGCGCGGCGGTAGACTCATCATCGGCGTCCTGTGCAGCTTTCAACACTTCGCGACAGGTCTTCACCACCTGCTCGTGCCCCTGAGTCAGGATGCGCACCATTTCTTCAGCGGCGGGCACATCCTGAACCTCCTTGATGGAGCTCAGTTCGGCAAACGCCTTGTAGGTGCCCGGAGCAACAACGTCCAGAGTACGAATACGCTCCGCGATATCATCCACAGCAGTGGCCAACTCGGTGTAATGCTCTTCGAACATCAGGTGCAGCTCGCGAAACAGACGGCCGGTAACATTCCAGTGGAAGTTGTGGGTCTGCAGATACAGTGTGTAGGAGTCTGCGAGCAGGCGCTTCAACCCTTCTGCGACCTGTTCGCGATCTTTTTCACCAATACCGATATCAATATTGCTCATTCGCAACCTCTTTTTTTGGCTAGTGGGCCGTGCATGAAGTTTTGCAACCAAGGAGCACAGCCAAAACGTTCTGATCAAGGCGAGAACGCGATGGAATTTGGCTCCATTTCAAGCCTTCTCAACGCGGAGCCGGGCGTTTTGGCGCAGCGAATGGTTTCAGAACTTTACGCACGGCCCACTAAGGTTCAATTCTTTAGCTTTCAGACCTAATACTAAGGTCAAACGCAGTTTTTCAAACCCTAAACTCCATTAATCGTGGATATACGGTCTATAGCCATGCTCAATCGAGATAACGGGTTACCAACCACACTGACGACCTTTATTCTGCTCCTGCAGGTATTCCATCAGCGGTTGAAAGTAGTCGACGATGGCAGTGGCATCCAGTTCACGCTGCCCCGTCAGCGCCTCCATGGCATCAGGCCACGGCTTACTCGCGCCCATGGCAAGCATATTGCGCAACTTTTTGCCCGCGGCCTTGTTATTGAAAATAGAGCAGCGGTGCAGCGGACCGGTTTCACCGGCTGCCTCACACAACGCGCGATGGAACTGGAATTGCTGAATACGCGCGAGGAAATAACGCGCATAGGGCGTATTTCCCGGAATATGATATTTGGCACCGGGGTCAAAGTTAGCTTCACTGCGCTCTACCGGGGCCTCAATACCCTGATACTCTTCCCGCAGCTTCCACCACGCCTTATTGTAATCACCCGGCTCCACTTCACCGTTGAATACCTGCCAGCGCCACTTGTCTACCAGCAGGCCAAACGGCAGGAAGGCAATCTTATCCAGTGCCTGCTGCATCAGAAAACCGATATCCTTGTCGGTTCCGGGCACCTCGTCCAGCAAGCCGATCTGCTTCAGATATTTCGGTGTGATTGACAGCGCAATGGTATCGCCGACTGCTTCATGGAAACCGTCATTGGCCCCCTCTTTGTAAAGGAACGGCTGATCGTTGTAGATACGCTGATAGAAGTTGTGCCCCAGCTCATGATGAATGGTTACCAGATCTTCTCCGGTCTTGTTGATACACATCTTGATACGGATATCGTCTTTGCCGTCCAGGTTCCAGGCACTGGCATGGCAGACAACATCTCGATCCTGAGGCTGGGTAAACTGTGAGCGCTCCCAGAAGGTTTTCGGCAGCGGTTTAAATCCGAGCGAGGTGAAAAATTTCTCTCCCGCCTTGACCATCTCTTTCTCACTCATGCCGGAGTCCACCACCAGCTGAGTGAGGTCATAGGGCGCCTGCATGTCATCATCTTTGACGACATCGTAGATATTGCCCCACTCCTGCGCCCACATATTCCCCAGCAGGTGTGCAGGGATTTTGCCGCTTGCCGGCACAACGTCATCGCCGTAGTGATCGTTCAGTTTCGCCCGCACATGGCAATGCAGCGCCTCGTACAGCGGCTTGACCTTGTTCCATTGTTTGTCCATGTCCGCAGCAAAGTCGTCGGCACCCATATCGTATTTGGACCGCCACATGACGCTCAGGTTGTCGTACCCCAGTTCCTGGGCACCGGCGTTGCCAATCTCGACTTGACGCTCATACAAGGGCTTCATTGGCGGAGACACCTTACGCCACCCCACCCAGAGCTCTTTGAGCAATTTGGGGTCGCGGTTCTTGGCCATCATCTGCCCCATTTCGGTCAGGGTGTAGCACTTGCCCTTGTCGTCATCCGCGCCACTGCTTTCTTCTCCCGGCTCCTGGTCCGGGCAGTATTTGCCGGCACCGTACATGCCCTGCAATTTGGAGCCAATCTGGGCGAGCTCGGCGGTCAGCTTGGGATCTTTCGGCGCGGGGAATACCAGGCCCTGCTTCAGCATGGTGAGCATACGGCGGGTTTCGGGTGTGAGATCCGCATCGTCAAACTTCGCGGCTTCCTGGGCCAGCTCCACAGCCAACGAGGTAAACCGCTCCACCGCCAGCGCCTCCGTGAACTGGGAGTCGACATTGATGTAGGTGGATGCAAGCCAACTGGCGTGACTGACCTCCTCTGACATCTTTGCCATGCGCGCCTGGGCATCTTCGAGGAACTGCTCGGCGTCCGCCTCAGTCATGGTATCGCCGTCATCACCTTTGGCAACGGTGCCGGTCTCGGTCTGATCGGCACCGTAGGACACCTGGCTGGCAGAATTCGGAACGGTCTGCGACTCCTCCTGCTCCGGCGTTCGGTTGTCACAGGCGGAAACGGCCATGGCAGCGGCAATTACCAACGCTAACTTTTTCATCGGCATCCTCGGTTGTTCGACTTATTTATCGGAAGGAAAACGGAATCTGTCGCCGTTTTATAGCACAGGGCTCAGGCAGCGCGGGATGCCGTCTCAATTCCAGCCCGCAGATCGGCACAAAATTCCCTTTTTCAGGTTCTGAATGGAGTTATATCTCGATTTGAGAGAAACAGGAAAAATATGCTCGGCACCGCGCTGGAGAAAATACGGGCAATTGCGTAGTGAGCACCGATTGCAGGGGAACTGGGGAGAAGCAACAGGGATGAGTAAGAGGAGAAGACAAGAGAGGGGAAAAAAATTGGAGGCAGCCCAACCAGCACACCCTCGGCACATGATGTCACTGCTACCGTTGCTCCCTTCCGGGCCTGGCGGAGTTCACAGCTGATCATCGCGAGGAGACCGGAAGGGCCGCCATCACGCTTTCAAGCCACCGGCACACCCTGGAATTGGACTGCCTTCGCTTGAAGAGGGCGCGATTATAGAGATTCAAAGCGCCGGGTGCTACCCCCGATCGCCAACAATCCTGACTCAATCTTCATAGATCCCCGCTACCGCAGTATTCACGGCAAATCGAAACCGCGCGGGCGACAAATCCAGCAAGCAAAAAGCTATACTGTGCCGCGCCCACCGTCGGGCTCCACCCCCAATTGCAGCGGAAGTTTTATGCACCTGTTCGTCGACAATCTCACCAATGTGGATTTCAGCTACCTGGATCATCACCGGGGCGTGGTCGGTGAAACCTGGCTCGCCAACGCCGCTCTGGACGGTGCGCTGGACCACCAGGGCATGGTGGTCGACTTCGGTATCGTCAAGAAAACCCTGCGCAACTGGCTGGACGACGAGCTGGACCACCGGCTGCTGGTACCGACCCGCTCTGCGCACCTGTCCCTGCAACAGGAAGCCGGTCGCCTAACCCTGACATGGCGCCTGCCCGCAGAGAGAAAAATCACGGTCAGCGGCCCGGAGCAGGCGTTTGCTCTGGTAGAAGCGGAAAGTATCACGGCAGAATCCGTGGCCACCTGGTGCGTACAGCAGCTGGCCGGCGTATTTCCCACCAGCGTGGATCAGCTCAACCTGAGCTTTACTTGCGAAGAAATTCCCTCGCCCTTCTATCACTACAGTCACGGCCTGAAAAAACACGACGGCAATTGTCAACGCATTGCCCACGGTCACCGCTCGCGGATTCGCATTGACCGCAATGGCGAACGCAGCGCCGAACTGGAACACCTGTGGAGCCAGCGCTGGGCAGACATTTACCTGGGCACGCGGGAAGACTTGCAAAAGGAAGAAGACGGCCAACTTCATTTCGCCTACCGCGCCCGCCAGGGCGACTTCGCCCTCTCGATCCCCAGCGATCGTTGCGAGCTACTGCACTGCGATACCACCGTAGAGCAACTGGCGCAGTACATCGCCGATACCCTCGCCGAACAATCCCCGGGGGACACACTGACGGTACGCGCCTACGAGGGTATCGGTAAGGGCGCTGTGGCCCAGTCACGGCGCTGAACCCGTGAACCTTATATTGCTCGAGCCCGGCGACTTTCTATCATCGGACAGCGCACCGGACATCGCACCGGATACAGTACGCATCAGCGGCCGCCGCTATCAGCATATTATTGAAGTGCACCGCGCCGAGGTCGGCGACACCCTCAGGGTGGGACTGCTCAACGGCCTCATCGGCGACGGGGAAGTGATCGAACACCGCGAGGGGCATATCGCTCTGCAGGTATCCCTGAAGCGGGAATCCCCCGCACCGCTGCCTCTGACCCTGATTCTCGCCCTGCCCCGGCCAAAGATGCTGAAACGCACACTGCAGAACGCAACTGCGCTGGGGGCGAAGAAGATCTACCTGATCAACGCCTACCGGGTGGAGAAATCCTACTGGCAAAGTCCGTGGCTCGCCGCCAGCAAATTGCGCGAGCAATGCGTACTCGGGCTGGAGCAGGCAGTCGATACCCAGATGCCAGAGATCCAGTTGCGCAAACGCTTCAAACCCTTCGTGGAAGACGAGTTGCCAACCATTGCCGCGGACTCGCGCAAACTGGTGGCGCATCCCGTTACCGAACAGCCCTGCCCGGTGGATATCCGCCAGCAGACCACCCTCGCCATTGGCCCAGAGGGCGGCTTTATTCCCTATGAAGTGGAAAAGCTACAGGAGGCCGGTTTCGAATCGGTACACCTGGGGCCGCGTATATTGCGCGTGGAGACTGCGCTGCCCGTGCTTCTGAGCCGGCTTTTTCCAAGCAACTAACCGCCCAAGCATCCCCTACCAAAGCCCTAAGCGGCACACCTGTTCAACAAATTTTTCCCATAAAAAAGCCGCGCTAAAAAGCGCGGCCAAAGTGACAGTTTAAGACACTGCCGGGTCTCACAGAGCGGGGCGTGGGGGCGCCCCGAGAAGAAAACTCTTCCAACTCTCAACGGCCGCTTATGTGCGGCCTGGCGGAAATCAGGCGGCTACGCCGGAATCCACCGCGGATTTCTGCAGGGCCAGTTTCGGGTCGACGTATTCGTAACCCAGTACATCGGCCACCGCCTTGTAAGTCACCATACCGGCGTGCACGTTCAGGCCTTCCATCAGGTTGGCGTCGTCCAGCAGCGCCTGTTTGGCACCCTTGTTGGCGAGCGCCACCGCAAACGGCAGGGTCGCATTGTTCAGCGCCATGGTAGAGGTACGCGCAACACCGCCGGGCATATTGGCGACACAGTAGTGCACCACGCCGTCTACCACATAAGTGGGTTCCTGGTGGGTAGTGGCTTTGGAGGTCTCGAAACAACCGCCCTGGTCAATGGCCACGTCTGCAACCACCGCGCCTTTCTTCATGCGGCTGATAATGTCGCGGGTCAGGAGCTTCGGTGCCGCAGCACCCGGAATCAGTACCGCACCGACAACCAGGTCCGCTTCCAGCGCGTGAGATTCAATCGCATCGTTGGTGGAGTACTCGGTGCGCACAGCGCCGCCGAAGATATCGTCCAGCTGACGCAGGCGCGGCAGAGAGCGATCCAGGATGGTCACATCAGCACCCATACCCAGCGCCATCTTGGCTGCGTTGGTACCAACCACACCGCCACCGATAATCAATACTTTGGCCGGAGCGACACCGGGCACACCGCCGAGCAATACGCCGAGGCCACCCTGGGCTTTTTCCAGGTGGTGCGCACCGCACTGTACGGACATACGGCCGGCAACTTCAGACATGGGCGCCAGCAGCGGCAGGCCACCGAGGCGGTCGGTGACGGTTTCATAAGCAATACAGGTCGCACCGGATTTCACCAGCAGTTCAGTCTGCTTGGGATCGGGCGCCAGGTGCAGGTAGGTGTACAGCAGCTGACCCGGGCGCAGCATTTCGCACTCGTGCGGCTGCGGCTCTTTCACCTTCACGATCATATCGGCAGTAGCGAAGATTTCTTCCGCACTGTCGATAATCTTGGCGCCAGCCTGTTCGTACATTTCGTCAGTAAAGCCAATCGCAGAACCGCCATCTTTTTGCACGATTACTTCGTGACCGTGGCCGATCAGCTCGCGGACACTGGCCGGAGTCAGGCCAATGCGGTACTCGTGGTTCTTAATCTCTTTTGGGACACCGATCAACATAACGTCTTCTCCTCAATACTCTGTCGGTACTCTGTTTGTCAGTACTTGTTTGTCAGTACTCGGTAAGCACAGTGTGAGCGCACGTGTGTGCGCCCCTTCTTTTGTTGGATTCCCGCAGTATAGGCATGCTCTTTGAGTGGATTTCTGTAAACTTTTCAATATCATTAGTGGAATCCACTGCTTAAGAGGCGGGAAGGACGCTTTTTAGCCAAACGAGACCATTACTTGCGCCACAGACAAGTCAAGTCCCCGTATTTCACGCTGCTCTCCGAGACCACCTCCCACCCGGTCACAAGTGCAGAACAAACGGGAATCAAATCAGGAGATCAGAGTGAAAAGACGCGCCAGCGAACTCAGCACCATCGACCGCAACATCCTGCGGGTACTACAGAAGAACGGCCGCACCAGTTATGCGGAGCTGGCGCGCCAGGTAGGCCTGACCGCCACACCGTGTGTGGAGAGGGTGAAAAAGATGGAGTCCGACGGTGTGATTCAGGGCTACACCACCCTGATCAACCCGGAGTATCTGGATGCGGCACTGGTGGTGTTTGTGCAGATCCGCCTGAACCGCTCGGCCCAGGATGCATTTGAGGACTTCCGCACGGCGGTATCCGCACTACCGGAAGTACAGGAATGCTATCTCGTCTCTGGTAATTTCGATTACCTGATCAAGGCGCGGGTCGCCGATATGAGCGCCTACCGGAAATTCTACGGCGAGACCCTGCTCACCCTGCCGGAAGTGCAGGAGTGCACCAGCTACGTGGTCATGGAACAGGTAAAAGAAACGCTGGAAGTACCGGTGCACTACAACCGGTAGGCAGAGATGAAAACCCCGGGAGGATCCCGGGGTCTTTCCGGAGCGATCAGTATTTGATGCCCAGCTTGCGGTACAGGAAGCCAATCACCCACGCAGGGCCGATCAGCAGGAATTGCAGGTCTTTGAAGAAAGATGGCTTCTTGCCTTCGATATGGTGCCCCACAAACTGGAAAATCCACATCACCACAAACAGGCCAACGGACCACCAGAGCACACTCTGCCCGGCCGCCTCCAGCGCACTACAGGCCCAAAGACACAGCGCCGCCAACCCGACCATGCCGAGAGCAAGGGGCAGAGACATCAACAGGTAGAACAGCATCGTGGGAATCAGAGCCACTACCGCCCAGTTCAACCATGTAATCTGTGCCATCCAGTCGGGTTGGGGAATAGACCAGAAAAGTCCCACGACCGTCGCGTAGATCAGGGGAACAGCCACCCAGTGAATAGCCTTGTTGGTGGGGTTCTGGTGACTCTCGCCGTATTCGCTGAACCATTGCTCTGCAGTGCGCATATTTCATCCTCGCCTTCGATTGTTATTGGGTTTTTGGCAAAGATTCATGGTACAGCAGAACCAGACGAGACCAAACGGTCACAACCTGAAGGGCTACCAGGGCCCGCAGGGCTTCCGGCGGGTAAATAAAAACCCCGGCATCTGGCACATTACAGCCAGTTGCCGGGGCTCAAACTGGACAAGCAATCCTCAGCGGCGCACAACTGCATCCAGCTGCAACCGGTACAGCTCCGCCATGTCGTCATCAAAGCAACAGAAAACCACATGGCGCGGGCTGCCCTCCCGGTCGAGGTGCTGTTGCACTTCTTCAACAGCAATTTCCACGGCCTGGTCCCGAGGGTAATCGTAAATGCCACAACTGATCGCCGGGAACGCGATTGAGTGGACATTATCGCGACGGGCCATTGCCAGACACTGACGGTAGCAGGCGGCGAGCAACTCGGGTTCGCCGAGGTTGCCACCCCGCCAGACTGGGCCCACGGTGTGGTAGATTCGTTTTACCGGCAGGCGGAATCCCGGGGTAGTTCGCACATCGCCAACGGGGCATCCGCCGATCTGGCGGCAGGCTTCCAGTAATTCAGGGCCCGCCGCGCGGTGAATGGCTCCATCGACGCCGCCGCCGCCGAGAAGCCTCTGGTTGGCTGCATTCACGATTACATCCACGTGCAACCGAGTGATATCACCGAGGTGTACTTCGATCACTCCCTATACTCCAACCACAGGCACCATCGGCTACTGGCGCGAATAAACGCGTGGTACTGTGATCAGGTTACCGCTTTTGCCCTAGTAACTGACGATGGCGCGTTGATATTTCTTCGGGGCAATGCGTCACAGCACTAACTAAAACAATAGCAGCTGATGACAGTACAAAGCCTGGTAACAGCTCGTATAGGTCGAACACGCCACCGGAAAGCTGCTTCCAGATCACTACGGTGATACCGCCCACCACCACGCCGGCAATGGCTCCGGCACCACTCATCCGTGACCAGTAGAGGCTGATCAGAATCGTCGGCCCAAAGGCCGCGCCGAGGCCCGCCCAGGCGTAGGCCACCACATCCAACACCTTCGAGTCGGGATCCATGGCGACACCGACAGCGATCAACGACAGCGCGACCACCGCCCAACGGCCTACTTTCACAACACTTTCAGACGTCGCTTGCTTGCCAAACCACACGTGATAAAGATCTTCCGCAAGCGCCGCAGATGACACCAGCAGTTGCGAGTCTGCCGTACTCATGATCGCCGACAGAATCGCGGCCAGTAAAATTCCCGCGACCAGTGGATGGAACAGCGCCTCCACCAGTGCCATGAAAATCCTCTCGCCATCCGGCAGGGTCTGACTTAACTCCAGGTGGCCGAACAGCCCCACACACATGGCCCCCAGGAAGCCCGCCAGTGACCACACCGCCGCTACCGTAGCCGCCGCCGGCATATCATCCGGATGCCGCAATGCTTTGAAACGCGCCAGAATATGCGGTTGCCCGAAATACCCGAGTCCCCAGGCCAGGGAACTCAAAATTGCAGCCATGCCCAATGAGGCACCGGTGTTATCCGTCATCCAGTGCATCAGCTCGGGATGCTGTTGTTGCATGGCCCCCCAGGCACTGCCCCATCCTCCCTCATCGGAAATAATGATCACCGGAACAATGACCAGTGCCAGACTCATCAACAAGCCCTGAAACACATCCGTCCAGGACACCGCCAGAAAACCGCCGAACAGCGTGTAGGAAATGACCGCAATCGCGCCAATCACCACCGCCCACTGGTAGTCCCACCCGAATACGGTCTCAAAAAGTTTCCCCCCGGCAATCAGCCCCGAGGCCACATAAAACAGGAAGAACAGCAGAATAAAAATCGCGCAGATGGTGCGCAGGTAGGGGTGCCCCATATTGAATCGGCGATGTAGATACGCCGGCAAGGTCAACGAATCCTCAAGATCGTAGCTGTAGATGCGCAGCCGGCGAGCCATGGTGGTCCAGCTCAGCACAATACCGCTGAATAAACCAATCGCAATCCAGGCCGATGATAGGCCTGTGGCATAGGCTGCACCAGGTAGGCCGAGCAGCAGCCAGCCACTCATATCCGAAGCACCCGCACTCAGCGCCGCCACCGCCGGCGGCAGAGAGCGGCCACCGAGAAAATAATCACTGGCGTTTTTTGTACGCTGGTACGCGTAGACACCGATTACCAGAATCAATGCCAGGTAGGCAATAAATGTGAGGGCTACAAGCCACTGTCCGGACATAAGGGACTCCCCGTCAGAATTGGCAGATAAAGCCCTTTCTGGCGAAAGAATAGGCTGAATCCGTCGTTATCGGTCTTTATTGCGCGTAAATCTACCCATTTGCTGGCGTTTGCTCAATCCGCAAACTAAACCAAGGGAAGAGTACTGCGTTTACCAACACTACTGAAAATGACCACGGAATGGCACTTCAAACGGAGCGGTGAGGGATCACCTAACACACTATGGGTATTTGTTTAGACGAACTGCGGTTACTGGTAGTTCGTCCCACCTTGAAGCAACTGCGTGCCTGGTCGCCGGGGATGGAAGCCCTGTTGCTCGGCACAGCTGCGCAGGAATCCGAGCTCGGCTTCCACCTCAAACTGGGCCGTCGCCACGGCATGGGGATTTTTCAAATCCTCCCCAGCACTCACCGACAGATCTGGGATAAATACCTGATCAACTTCCCCGCCCTGGCCTCCAAAGTGCGCGGGCTCGCCAGCCAGCGCGACTTCCTGCAGCACCCCCACGCCGAACTCACCACCAACCTGCGTTACGCCACAGCGATTGCCTGGCTGATCTATCGCGCCGCAGGTGTGGAGAAAGTGGAAAGCGAAGATCTGCCGAGAATGGCCAAGCTGTGGAAAAAACACTTCCACCACGGGCCCAGCGCCAAACTGCGCGACTTTGTCGACAGCTATTGCCGCCTGATCAAACCACCGTCCCCCCAAAACAGAACAGCCGCGGCGGACGCCGAGGTTGTGAAAAAAACGGATACCCTACTGATCGAGAGCGACGAAATCGATCAGGCTGAAGTTGATCGGACTAAAGGTTGCGCGCCTCAATATACATCGGCTGCGTCGACTCAACCGACTCCTCGCGGGCATCTTCGGGAACCCAGGAATCCACAGACTGCTCGATCGAACGCGCGTCCACCTCAGGCGCGGGTTTAGAGCGATCCAGCTCCAGGCTCTCAAAATCATACAGATCCCGATCCGCCAGCTGTGACGGGGACACCCGCGTCAGCGCCGCGAAAATATTATCGCTGCGCCCCGGGGTCTTCTTGTCCCAATCCACCAGCATCTGCTTGATCGCCTGCCGCTGCAGGTTTTCCTGACTGCCGCACAGATTGCACGGAATGATCGGAAAATTCTTGTGCTCGGCAAACGCCACCAGATCCGACTCGCGGCAATATGCCAGCGGGCGAATCACAATATTGCGCCCGTCATCTGCCCGCAACTTGGGCGGCATCGCCTTCAGGCGACCACCGTAAAACATATTCAGGAACAGCGTCTCGACGATATCGTCCTTGTGATGCCCCAGCGCCACCTTGGTCGCCCCGATCTCCTCCGCAAACCCGTACAGAGTCCCACGACGCAGGCGCGAGCAGAGGCCACAAGTCGTCTTCCCCTCCGGCACCACCTCCTTCACCACACTGTACGTGTCTTTATTCACAATGTGATAAGGCACCCCCACCGACTGCAGATACTCCGGCAGAATGTGCTCCGGGAAGCCCGGCTGCTTCTGATCCATATTCACCGCCACCAGCTCAAAGTGCACCGGTGCCGTCTTCTGCAGGTTCATCAGGATTTCCAGCATCGCATAGGAATCCTTACCGCCAGACAGGCACACCATCACCTTGTCGCCCTCTTCAATCATATTGAAGTCAGCGATCGCCTTGCCCACATTGCGGCGCAGGCGCTTTTGCAGCTTGTTGAATTCCAGCCGCCCGCGGCGGTTTTCCAGATCAGACATGGGTAAATCTCAAATACAAAACAGCAATTTGTTGGGCCCGAAGTTGGGCGCATCTTAGGCCTTCCCCACCTTACGTTGAATGAACGCCAATCGCAGATGCGAAGGCGCTGACACCGGGGAAGCCATCGCGGGACCGTCTGTGGCCATGGATGGCCACAGCCGAGCGTTCATGGATGAACTCGTAGCGTGTCCCGCGATGGCTTCACCGGTGGCAGGGCCGCCACAGGCCCGAGCTACGACGTCACACAGAGGGCCAGAAAAATCAGGGCGCGATTGTACGCTTTCCGATCAGGAAGTGCACAGGCTATCGGACCGGGTGTTCTCATTGCCTTTCAGTATGGTTTCGAGGCAGGGCCACACGTGCTCCAGCAGCGCCGGCTGCGCCTTCGCCGTCGGATGAATCCCATCGGTCTGCATCGCCCCCTCCTCCAGCGCCACCGGCTCCAGGAAAAACGGAATCAACGGCACCTGCTCCGCCGCCGCCACCTTCGGATACACCGCCGCAAACGCCTTCGTATACGCCTTGCCGTAATTCGGCGGCATCTGCATCCCCAGCAACAACACCTCAGCGCCACCGGCCCGGGCCAACTTCACCATCCGCTGCAGATTCTGCTGCAACGCCCGCGGCGGATACCCCCGCAGGCCGTCGTTGCCGCCAAGTTCCAGCACCAGCCAACTCGGCGAATGCTCCGACAACAGCCGCGGCAACCGCGCCACACCGCCGGAAGACGTCTCCCCACTCACACTCGCATTGACCACCTGCACTCGAAGGCCGTTCTCCGCCAAACGCTTACGCAGCAACTGCACCCAACCCTCGCGCTCATCCAGGCCGTAGGCCGCACTGATACTATCCCCCAGCACCAGCAACGTCTTCTGCTTCTCTGACGCTGTATCTCCCTCGGCCTGAGTATCCACTTGCCCATCCGCCCGCAGAGAACCGGCGTACAAAGACGTGACCAGCGCGACGAAAAGCAGCCAGCGCGGGACAGAATCGCCACCGAAAGACCGGAAAAAAACTGCCGCCATGTCATACTCTCCACTTCAAACTTGTTACGCATTTTGCAGGAAAACCAGGGACTTGCCATGTCGATAATGCTAAAAGCCGAACACCTTCACCACGGCGTCAGCACCAGTGAAGGTCCACTTACCCTGCTCAACGACATCTCCCTGCAACTCCCCCACGGCCAGAGCCTGGCCATTACCGGCGCCTCCGGCTCCGGCAAATCCACCCTGCTGGGCCTCCTCGCCGGTCTCGACCGTCCTACCGAAGGCAAGATCTGGCTCGCCGGTGAAGATATCACCGCCATGGACGAAGAACAGCGCGCCGCACTGCGCGCCCGCTGTGTGGGCTTTGTATTCCAGACCTTCCAGTTGCTCCCCGGCCTCACCGCACAGGAAAACGTGATGCTGCCAAGCGAACTCCGCGGCGAACGCAGTGCCGGCAAACGGGCTGAAGAGTTTCTCGAGCGGGTCGGCCTCGGCCACCGACTGCACCACTACCCGCGCCAGTTGTCCGGTGGCGAGCAACAGCGTGTCGCCATCGCACGGGCGTTCTGCAGCATAGCCAACAACGGTTCGACCACCGACAGCGGCATTCTGTTCGCCGACGAACCCACCGGCAGCCTCGATGCCAACAACGGCGACAAAGTCATCGACCTGCTGTTCAGCCTCAACGCGGAAACCGGCACCACCCTGGTGTTGGTCACCCACGAACAACGCCTTGCCGAGCGCTGCGGCGCCCACCTGCGCATGGCTGCCGGAGAAATCTCCAGCGCCGAAAACCCCGGATCCTCTTTCGATGGTGAAGCGGAGGTATCTGCCTGATGCTGCCGCTGCGATTATTGAGCCGTGACTGGCGCGGCGGCGAGCTGGCCCTGATCGCCACCGCCCTGGTACTAGCGGTGAGCTGCGTCACCGCCATCGCCCACTTCTCCGACCGCCTCACCCGCGCCATGCATATCCAATCCCAGAGCTTTCTGGCCGCAGAGCGCGTGCTGAAAAGCAGCAAGGAAGTCCCCCAGGAATGGCTGGACAAAGCCGACGCCCTGGGCTTGCAACGGGCCAAAACCGTCACCTTTGCCTCGATGCTCTCCGCCGGTGATGAATTCCAGTTTGCCTCCGTCAAGGCCGTCAGCGACGGCTACCCCCTGGTGGGCCACCTGGAAATGCGCGCTCAGGCTGACGCCCCGTCAAAAACCGTCCAGCAGGGCCCTGAACCGGGCAATGTGTGGCTGGAAGCGCGCCTGCTGCCATTGATGCAACTGGATATTGGCGAACAGCTGCAACTGGGTGATCGCAGCTTCAACATAAGCGGTATCATCGACCACGAACCGGACCGCGGCGCCAACCTGTTCTCGATGGGGGCGCGGGTGATGATGCACACCGACGACCTCGCCGCCACCAACATCCTGCAGCCCGGCAGCCGCGTGAACTACCGCTACCTGCTGGCCGGCGACGACGCTGCGCTGGATAACTACCTCAAATGGCTGCGGCCAAAATTGACCCTGCACGAACACATTACCGATCTGAAAGAAGGCCAGCCCCGTGTCGCCAAGGCACTGGATCGCGCCGAAAGCTTTCTCTATCTGGCCGCCAGCCTCGCGGTGCTGCTCGCCAGCGTCGCCGTCGGTCTCGCCGCCCGTCGCTACGGCCTGCGCCACGCCAACTATGTGGCGGTCATGAAAAGCCTCGGCGCGGGCAAAAACAAAATCCTCGGCATCTACATCGGCCAGATGGCCGCGCTCGCGATCATCGCCACCGTTGCCGGCCTCGCCATTGGCTCCTTCGTGCAATCCCAGGCCGTGAACCTGCTCTCCGGCTTCTTCCCGGTCACGCCCCCGCCCAGCGGCTGGCAGCCATTGCTGGTGGGCATCGCCACCGGCCTCGCCTGTGTGATCGGCTTCGCCCTGCCACCGCTGTTCCGCCTCGCCCAGACAGACCCGATGCAGACCCTACGTCAGGACTGGAGCAACCCGGATAAACGGGAGTGGTTCGGCCTGATCCCCGGCCCGCTGTCCATGCTGCTGCTGATCTGGTGGCTCTCCGGCAGCCTCGCCACCACCGTCGCGCTGCTTGCCGGCCTCGGCCTATTGGTGGCCGGCGCCGCACTGATCAACCGCGTACTGGTGCGCGGCAAGCTCGCCGCACTCGGTGGCAGCTGGCGCATCGCGCTGGGCAGCCTGCAGCGCCGCGCCGGCTTCAACACCCTGCTGATCGCCGCCTTCGGCACCGGCCTTCTGGCCATGCTCGCCATGTTCTACGCGCGTACCGCGTTGATCGACGAGTGGAAAATGCAGCTACCGGAAAACGCCCCCAACCACTTCCTCGTCAACATCGCCCCCTATGAACTGGACGGCGTAAAACAGAAAATTGAAGGCAAAAACCTCGAAGGCACCGAGTTCTATCCCATGGTGCGCGGCCGCCTCATCGCAGTAAACGGCACCCCGGTTACCGAGCGTGAAAACAAAGATGGCGCCATCCGCCGCGAACTCAACTTAAGCTGGACCGACACCCTCCCCGCCGACAACAAAATCGTCGCCGGTGAATGGTGGAGCAACGACCTTCAGGAAGGCGACTCTTCCCAAGGCGTTTCTGTAGAAGTCGAAGTCGCCGCCCGCCTGGGCCTCAAACTGGGCGACGTATTGCGCTTCTCCATCGGCGGTTTAGAGACCGAATCCACCGTCACCAGCCTGCGCACCCTCGACTGGAACAGCATGCGCCCCAACTTCTTCATGCTGTTCGCCCCCGGCAGCCTCGACGACTTCCCGGCCACCTACATCCAGAGCTTCTACCTGCCACCGGAAGACAAACTCTTCGTCAACGAACTGGTAAAAAACTTCCCCAGTGTCAGCATCATCGAACTGGATAAAATCCTGGAAAACATCCGCGAAACCATCGGTCAGGTCGCCATCGCCATCGAATCCGTCCTCGCCCTCATGCTCATCGCCGGGGTCCTGGTCCTGATCGCCGGCGTGCGCGCCAGCATCGCCGAACGCTTGCAGGAAGCCGCTGTCATCCGCACACTGGGCGGCCGCCGGCAACTGCTCATCCGCAGCCTGATGATCGAGTTTGGATTGCTGGGCATCGCCGCCGGATTGCTCGCTGCTTTTGGTACCGAAGCGACACTGGCGGTGCTCTCACAGCGGGTGTTTGAATTGCCATTCAACTTCCACCCCGGGCTGTGGATACTCGGCCCGCTGGTGGGCGCGTTGCTGGTCGGCACTGCCGGCACCCTGGCTTGCCGCAGTGCGGTCAGTCAGCCGCCATTGAAAGTTTTGCGAGAGCTGGCTTAGTTTATGGCTTAGTTCCCGACTTCGTAGCGCTGGATTACGGCCTTCGCCGGAATGACGGTATAAAACCTTCTTACGAAGTAGCAAAGCCCAACGCGAAGGTGAAGTACCGGGGATCTGTTTTCAAAAGCGTCGGCGACAGGGACGTCGCCGCCGCAGCGTACAGGGATGTATATACAGCGGTTTTGAAAACAGATACCCGGTGCTTCGCCGCCACCTAACCTGCTAAAAAACACACCCACAGAACCACGAAGCATGATGGATTTAGAGTTCGACAAAAACCATATCTGGCACCCCTACTCCTCCCTGATCAATCCGCCCCCGGTTTATCCCATCGAAAGAGCAGAGGGCGTACGCATTTATCTGGAAGACGGCCGCGGACTGATCGACGGTATGAGCTCCTGGTGGAGTACCCTGCACGGCTACAACGTTCCCGAACTGAACGCCGCCATGCAAGCGCAGATGGAAAAAATGAGCCACGTCATGTTCGGCGGCCTCACCCACGAACCCGCCATCGAACTCAGCAAAAAACTCGTCGCATTAACCCCCGAGCCACTACAGAAAGTCTTCCTCGCCGACTCCGGCTCCGTCTCCGTTGAAGTCGCCATCAAAATGGCCCTGCAATACTGGCAATCCCAGAGCAAACCGGAAAAAAACCGCCTGCTGGCCCTGCGCAACGGCTACCACGGCGACACCTTCGGCGCCATGGCCACCTGCGACCCCGTGAATGGCATGCACCACCTGTTCGCCAGCCAGCTCACCCAGCACCTGTTCGCGCCCGCACCACAGCCCTCATTCGATGAACCGTGCACCGACCACGACATCGCCGAACTGCAACAAATCATCGAACAGAACCATCAACAGCTCGCCGCCGTTATCCTGGAACCCATCGTCCAGGGCGCCGGCGGCATGCGTTTTTATTCCCCGGAATATTTACGCAAAGTGCGCACACTATGCGACCAATACGACCTGCTGCTGATCGCCGACGAGATCGCCACCGGCTTCGGCCGCAGCGGCAAAATGTTTGCCTGTGAACACGCGGGCATTTCTCCGGATATTCTCTCTGTGGGGAAAGCCCTGACCGGCGGCACCATGACTATGGCGGCCACCCTGTGTACGGACAAGGTCGCCAACGGAATCTGTAACGGCGAAGCCGGTGTATTCATGCACGGCCCCACATTTATGGGCAACCCGATGGCATGCGCGGTAGCAAATGCGAGTATCGAATTATTACTGCAGCGGGACTGGCAGCGGCAGGTACAGAGCATTGAAGCGCAGATGAAAGAAGAACTGGCACTACTAAAAAATGCCGCTGGCGTGGCGGATGTTCGCGTACTTGGCGCCATCGGCGTCGTCGAAATGCAACAACCCGTGGACAACCGCACACTGCAGGAAAGCCTGATCGAACGCGGTGTATGGCTGCGTCCATTTGGCAAGCTGGTTTACACCATGCCCCCCTATATAATCGCCCCATCAGATCTGACAAATCTGACAAGTGCCATGAACGAAACGCTTTCCACGCTTTGAATGTCGTAATACATCACAAAATGTAAACACTGGCGGAAAAACCTTTCCATAACTAAATCGCAATACGTCCTTCTTGTGCGGGTTCACAGGCTCGCCGGGCAATCCATCTGCCCGAGAACAATAATTCACAAGAAGGAATTCCCACAATGCGATTGATCAGAGCCAAAAAGACGCTCAGTGCCGCCATCGCGGCGGTGCTGACTGGTTCCGCCCTATTCTCTACCGCCACCCTCGCTGCCAACTATGGCGAAGCGCTGCAGAAGTCCATTTATTTCTACGAGGCCCAGCAATCAGGCCCAATCCCCGGCTGGAACCGCAATGAGTGGCGCGGTGACTCCGGCATGACGGATGGTGCGGATCAGAATGTGGATCTCACCGGGGGCTGGTACGACGCCGGTGACCATGTGAAATTCGGCTTCCCGATGGCCGCCAGTGCCACCATGCTGGCCTGGGGTGTGGTGGAAAACCGCGAGGCCTACGCGCAGACCGGGCAGCTGGAACATATCCAGAACAATCTGCGCTTTGTAGCGGATTACTTTGTCAAAGCGCACACCGCGCCCAACGAGCTCTGGGGTCAGGTAGGCAATGGCGGTGCCGACCATGCCTGGTGGGGCTCAGCGGAAGTGATGCCAATGGCGCGGCCCTCCTACAAGGTGGATGCCAGCTGCCCGGGATCGGACCTGGCCGGTGAAACCGCGGCGGCACTGGCGTCGATTGCGATGGTGTTTGAATCCACCGACGCGGCCTATGCGAACAATCTGTTGAGCCACGCAGAGCAACTGTACAGCTTTGCCGACAATTACCGCGGCGCCTACAGCGACTGCATTACCGATGCCACCAGTTATTACAACTCCTGGAGCGGCTACAACGATGAGCTGGTATGGGGGGCCGCGTGGCTGTATCGCGCCACCGGCGACCAGTCTTATCTCGACAAGGCCAACAGCTATTACGCCAATCTGTCTACCGAGCCCCAGTCCACCATCAAATCCTACAAGTGGACCCACGCCTGGGATGACAAAAGCTACGGCAGTTATGTGCTGATGTCACAGCTCACCGACAATCCCCAGTACCGCTCGGATGCGGAGCGCTGGCTGGATTTCTGGACCAGCGGCCACAACGGCGACCGGGTTTCCTACACCCCCGGCGGTCTCGCACATCTGGACCAGTGGGGCGCGGCCCGCTACACCTCCAACACCTCGTTTATCGCGCTGGTGTACGCGGACTATCTGAACAGTGCCGATCCGGGCAACCCGCGCGCGCAGACCTATTACGACTTCGCCGTGAGCCAGATGGAATATCTGCTGGGGGACAACCCCATGAACATGAGTTACCAGATCGGCTACGGTCCGGTTTATCCCACCTCCCCCCACCACCGCACCGCGCACGGCTCCTGGAACGACAGTCTTTCCGACCCGGTGGACAACCGTCACACTCTGGTTGGCGCACTGGTCGGCGGCCCGGATACCAGTGACAACTTTGAGAATGACCGCGGCGATTACGTGCTGAATGAAGTGGCCACCGACTATAACGCCGGCTTTACCGGCGCACTGGCGCGCCTGTGGCTAGACTTCGGTGGCAATCCGATTCCGGAAGCGAATTTCCCCGCGCCTGAACAGCGCGATACAGAGTTCTTTATCGACGCCAAACTGAATTCCAGTGGCCCCCGCCACACGGAAATCAGCGCACGCCCCCACAACCGCAGCGCCTGGCCGGCGCGACTGACCGACAACCTGAGCCTGCGTTACTGGATCGACATCTCCGAGCTGGTGGACGCGGGTTATTCCGCCAGTGACCTGCAACTCTCCAGCGCCTACAGTCAGGCCAGTGGCTTCAGCGGCCCGCACCCGTGGGGGGATCCCGCGGACAATCTCTACTACGTAGAAGTCTCATTTGCCGGTGTCGACATCTATCCCGGCGGCCAGTCCGAGAGCAAAAAGGAAACCCAGTTCCGCGTGGCGGTACCTGAAGGGTTACCCTGGGATCCAAACAACGACCCGTCCTGGGACAACTACGGCAGCAGCCGCGAACAGGCGCCACTGATCGCACTGTATGACGACGGTGCACTGATCTGGGGCCAGGAACCCGGTGAAGGCTGCGGTGGCGATTCCGGTATCAATTGCGCGCCCACCGCAAACGATGTGAGTGTACAGACCGGTTTTGAATCCCAGGTAATGGTCACCCTCAGCGGCACCGACGCCGACGGCAGCATCACCGCCTATACCGTGGAAAGTGATCCCGCCAATGGCAGTCTGAGCGGCACGGGTGCGGAACTGCTGTACACACCGGATGCAGGCTTCTTCGGCAGCGACAGCTTCACCTACAGCGTCACCGACAACGGCGGTGCCATATCCTCACCGGCCACGGTCACCATCGACGTGGAGTCTCCACCGGTACCCGCAGTGAGCATCACCTCGCCGTCCAATGGCAGCACCTTCACCGAAGGCGACGACATTACCGTGCAGTACACCCTGCAGTATGCGGACGGGGTCAACCTGTACTTCGACGGCCTGCTCACCGACAGCGCCAGCGGCACAACGGATCTGGTGATCCCGGCACCGGCAGTGGGTGACCACCAGATCGAGGTGCGCGCGGTAGATGACGGCGCGGAGCTTGCTGCCACAGACAGTGTATCGGTTACTGTGGAAGCCGAATCCACCGGTGGCGATGGCATCACCTGCGAGGCCCTGAGTGCGGACACCTGGAACAACGGCTTTGTCTTCAACAATGTCACCGTGACCAACGACGGCAGTGACGCGGTACAGAGCTGGGAAATCACCCTCACCTTTGCCGAACCGATTACGCTGGTCAACGGCTGGAGCGGCGAGTTCAGCCTGTCGAGCGATGGCCGCGCACTCACCGTATCCAACGTCGAATGGAATGGCGGACTGCAGCCCGGTGGTTCTACGGTGTTCGGGTTCCAGGGCGGCTATAGCGGCAACTTCAGCCTGCCCACTTGCAGTGCCAATTAATCTTTTTCACTTCTGATAAATCCCCGGCTTAGGCCGGGGATCTCGCTTCAATTCGCAAAATATATTGATAAGAATAATGAGGAATCCATGAAGAAATTGACAGTACTCGCGCTCACCAGCGCGTTGGCACTCGCCATTAGCACCAATGCACCGGCACAATCCCCGTCATCATCACAGTCACCATCCCTGCCACCTTCAGATGACGACTGGCTGCACGTGGAAGGCAACCAGATTGTCGACCAACAGGGCAATCCGGTATGGCTCACTGGCGCCAACTGGTTTGGCTTCAATACCAGTGAACGGGTATTCCACGGCCTGTGGGCAGTGAATCTCGAAGAGGCCATGGCAGACCTTTCCGGCCGTGGCATCAATATTCTGCGGATCCCCATCTCCACCGAGCTGATTTATGAATGGCAAAGCGGGCTCGCCGCCGTGCCGAGCATCAATGATTATGTAAATCCGGAACTGGAAGGCAAAACGTCCCTGGAGATATTCGATGCAGTGGTCGCCCAGGCGAAAAAGTACGGGGTCAAAATTCTGATCGATGTGCACAGTGCCAAAGCAGACAACTCAGGCCACTTCGAGCCAATGTGGTACAACGAGGAACTGACATCCGAAATTTTCTACCAGACCTGGGAGTGGATGGCGGAACGCTACAAGTACGACGACACTATCCTCGCTTTCGATATCGAAAACGAACCCCACGGCAAACCCTGGGCAGACTCCCCCTTTGCCAAATGGGACAGCTCCACCGACGAGAGCAACTGGAAGCACGCCTGTGAGACCGCATCAAAACGGGTCCTCGCCATCAACCCCAACCTGCTGGTGCTGTGTGAAGGTATCGAGTCTTACCCCAAAGACGGGGTGACCTGGAACAGTGATTCCAGCAAAGACTTCCACAACTACTGGTGGGGCGGCAACCTGCGCGGTGTCTCCGATCACCCGATTGATCTCGGTCCAGACCAGGACCAGCTGGTGTACTCCCCCCATATTTACGGTCCCTCGGTATACCAGCAACCCTGGTTCGAGCCGGATTTTACTTATGAATCCCTGATTGAAGATGCTTGGCGGGACAACTGGTTCTATTTATACGAAGAGGGAACCTCACCGCTGCTGTTTGGTGAATGGGGTGGTCATATGGACGGCGGCCAGAACGAAAAATGGATGGGCTATGCGCGGGATCTGATCGTCGAGCACAAGCTGCATCACACTTTCTGGTGCCTGAACCCCAACTCCGGCGACACCGGCGGCCTGTGGGGATACGACTGGAAAACCTGGGACGAAGACAAGTACGCACTGCTGAAAAGCGCGTTATGGCGGGATACCGATGGCAAATTCGTAGGTCTTGATCACCAGGTACCCCTCGGCAACAGCCGCACCGGTATCACCGTGAGTGAGTTCTATGGTACAGACAGCCCGGTACTGGATATCGTCACGCCATCACAAGGCAGCGAGTACCTGCCGGAAGAAACCATCACCATCACATTCAATCAACGTAAAAGCAGTGGCGCCAATATCTATATCGATGGCGGCCTGGTTACCAGTGCAAGCAGTAGCCCCACAACCATCACCGCACCGGCAGAAATCGGTAGCTATCAACTGCAACTGATCGCCCTGGACAGCGACAGCATCGAACTCCCGGCCACAGATACCGTCGGCATTCAGGTGGTTGAAGAAGTGATTCCGGACCCCGAACCCGAGTCAACAATCAGCTGTGAACCGGGGGAGGCAGACACCTGGTCGGATGGGTTTGTGCTCAACACCATCACTGTCACCAACACTGGTGACAGCGCAGTAAATGACTGGGAAGTAGAACTGAACTTCAGCGCCGACAACACTTTCGACAGCGGCTGGGGAGGCGTATTTTCCGCGTCTGATGACGGTCAACAGGTAACCGTGCGTAACCTGGAGTGGAACGACAGTCTGCAGCCCGGGGCAAGTGCCAGCTTCGGATTGCAGGGGTCACACGGTGGCCAGTTTGTGACTCCCGATTGTGTCGCAGATTAAAGGGTTTTAAGGAGGAAGTATTGTGTCGAAGAATCAACGAAGAGGCATTCAACTCCTGACAATACTGTGCTTGCCGGCATTGTCAGGCTGTCTTGATTTCCCTTTCATAGACCCCGTTGAAGCTGCGAACTCCGAAAGCAGCCTGAAAACCCTGAAAAATATGAGTGCAGGCGCGACGGGATGTCTCCCTACGGACATTGAAGTGCAAGTAGTCTAGCTCGCGCAACATGGGAGTCTGGAAGGCCGACTGTCAGGGAAAAACCTACATCTGCTCGTTCACCGCCCTCAATGTCGACAAAGGAATCACTTCCAACTGCAGTCCCGAAGCCAGGTAAGTGAAAGCAGCTGTAGGGTGGATAAGCGCTGCGCTTATCCTCCCTACAGAAGCTGGCGACGAAGTCGACGCCAGGTTTTGTTGAACGATGGATATCTACCCTCAACCCTTCGGCGGGATAAACCTGAAATCTTTTACATCGATATAGTTTTCCGCATTCACCAGTTCGGAATTATCGGTGCGAACAAACAAGCCAACCTTGGCACCGACCCAGCGTCCGCGACGGGACTGGAACAGTTCGCCCAAAGCGCGGAAGCGGCCATTTTCTTTCTGGTAACTGAGTACCGTCTGCCCGCCTTGACTGACTGTCATACGCAAAGTCAGTTCACCGGCTTTGACTCGGGTGTGCGGCTCGAAGTTTTCGGTGCAGTCCTTGCGTACATCGCGACAACTGACCTCGCCGACTTCCACCTCACCGGTGCCCGGCAGGTTGCGGAAACCGATCCAGGCGTAGTCTTCACCAAACATCAGCAGCCCGCCTTCCGCTTCACCGAGCGTTTCGGGAATCTCCAGCGTGGTCTGCACGATAAATTCCGGCGCCGGCAGTTTCTGCAACAACAGTGAAGGCTGCAACCACAGGTTATCGCTTTGCGGGTCTACGTTCTGTTGCGCGAACAGACGCAGGTAGCCTTCACGCGCGTCCAGGCTATACCAGTCTTCATCAAAATTGGCATTCCACTGCCACTGTAGCGCCAGCTCGTTGCCAGAGAAATCGTCGGCGAACGGTAGGGTTTTCACCGGGCTCGGTTTGCTGACTTCCGGCTTACGGTAACTGGTCACCGGATTGCCCACCCCATCGCCGTCTTCGTCCACCCCGATTACCGGCCAACCATCTTTCCACTGCATGGGCTGCATATGCACGATACGGCCGTAGGGACCGCGCGCCTGGAAATGGATAAACCAGTCTTCACCGGCCGCGGTGTGCACCCAGGAGCCCTGATGCGGGCCGTTGGTGATGCTGTCGCCCTGCTCCATCACGATACGGTCTTCATAAGGGCCGTAGATGTTTTTGGAGCGGAATACCGACTGCCAGCCCACGGGCACGCCACCGGCGGGGGCGAACACGTAATAATATTCACCGCGCTTGTAAAACTTCGGCCCTTCCAAAGTGCGGTAGCCTTCCAGCTCGTGGCCGTTGATGATCACCTCGCCTTCCGCTTCCACTTCGGTACCATCCGCAGACATTTTGCGTAAAGTCAGGATATTGTTTTTACCTGCGCGGCTTTTTGCCCAGCCGTGCAACAGGTAGGCCTGGCCGTCGTCATCCCACATCGGTGTGGGATCGATAATCCCTTCACCCGGCAGAATCAATTTCGGTTCGCTCCAACCCTGTTTGGGGTCGGCGGTGTTGGTCATGTAGATGCCGTGGTCGGGATCGGGAAAGAAGATCCACAGTTTGTCGTCGTGATAGCGGATATTCGGCGCCCAGATGCCATTGCCGTGCTGGGGCTTGGCAAACCGCTCCTCGGGTACATTTTTATCCACCACGTAATCGATCAGTTCCCAGTTCACCAGGTCAGTGGAGTGCAGCAGCGGCAGGCCCGGGGAGGCGTTGAAGCTGGATGCGGTCATGTAAAAATCATCGCCCACCGCAACCACGTCCGGATCGGAATAATCTGCGTACAGGATCGGGTTCTGGTAGTGGCCATTGCCCAGGTCCGCCCGCCACAGGGCAGTATTTTTTGCCGGATCTTTCGCTACCTTTTCCAGCTGATGACTTTCGGCCACCGGCTGTTCGCACCCGGTCATACTGGCACTGACGCCCAATGCCATGAGGCTTGCACACCACTTGAATGGGGTATTCCTTAGATTTTTCATCCGTCTCTCTCCGTTTCTTTTGGTTTTATTTTTCCAGCTCCAGGCTGGCGAGGATAAAAGGCCCCACACCTTTCGGGTCGTTATCCCGCACCGGTTCACTGATGTAGTACTCGAAGGAGCCATCCCGGTATGGGTTACCTCCAAGACCGGCAACGGCGCAGTTCTTCATCAGGTGTACTTCATGATCGTCCGCATCTATCCGTACCAGCTGATCCACCAGGCCGGTAAAGCTTTGTTCTGCCAGTTCCCGATAGCGCGGCGGCAGGTATCCACGGTTGGCCCCCTTGGCCATGGCATACACGAACATCACGCTGCCGGTAGCCTCCAGATAATTGCCCTCACGACCGCCCTGATCGGTGACCTGGTACCAGAGGTTGGACTCTGCATCCCGGTACCTGAGCGTCGCATCCAGCACCTGTTGCAGGTACCCGGAGAGTACCTCTCGGCCTGCGTGGTCTTCGGGGAAATACTCGATCGCATCGACCAGGGCCATCACATACCAGCCGATGGAGCGGGACCAGAAGTTCGGCGAAACGCCACTCTCCGGGTCGGCCCATTTCTGCTCGCGACTCTCGTCCCAGGCGTGGTAAGGGAGACCGGTTTGCGGGTCGATCTGGTGCTGCATCACCAGATCAAACTGATGCTGCACGTCGTCAAACGCGGACGCTTCTGCGCCGGTGCGGTTCAGGTACTGGGCATAGAAAGGCGCCCCCATATACAGGCCGTCCAGCCACATCTGGTGCGGATAGCGCTTCTTGTGCCAGAAGCCGCCGTCGCTGGTACGGGGTTGGCCTTCCAACTGGGTGGTCAGGGTCTGCAGCGCTTTTTGGTAGCGGGGTTTTGGGCTGTACTGCTCGAGAAACAGCAGCATCCGCCCTGGGGTCAGGTGATCGATGTTGTAGTTACTGAGCTTGTAGGTGTCGATGCTGCCGTCGGCATCGATCATGGTATCCGCGTAGTCCTGAATATGATCGGCGTAGCGCTTGTCGCCGGTCTCTTCATACAGCCGCTGGTAGGCGGTCATCATCAAGCCGTGGGTGTAATTCCACTTTGGCGTCGTACGGAAATCGATTTGCCACGGCTCCGGATTGCGCTGCATATCCGACAGCGCCATACGCTCTGCCCAGCTGGTGTCGGAGGGAACGATTGCGGAAGCACTGAACGCAGCCAGGGCGAGCACCGCACCTGACATTGTGCTTACGACTCCTCTTCCCGCTCTGCTTCCCACTCCTCTTGCCACAGCACTCACCGGTGCTGCCGCCATGGCCCTTATGGTCAAAATGAAAACGTTTACATTTTTAATCATACTTCTGCGCCTTACCTTTATTTTTTTGATCCAACGGGATTTCTCTGAGGACTGCCTGTTGCCGGTTCCACTGCAGTAAATCGGTCGACGTGTACCGGGCCATATTGTCAAATTGACAATATTGTCAGGCTATTCAGCTCATTCATCGGTCGATCAATATATTTGGCCTGACCACAAATGTAAACCGGTTGACCACCAACTTTCAGCGGAGAGGATAAAGGTAAGCGTAGGAAGGTAGTCTGTAGAAAACACGACCATTGGAGACAGAAACGGCGGCGCCGGACAAAGAAGCATCCAGCGCAGCGGCAACGTAATTGCTAGAGGCATCGGGCTTTACCGTGAACAGGTAGGCAACATCCCGAGGTTGGTCAGGTGTTCGATGGGAAGGCGCAGGGCGGTAAATGATCGGCCCCCGCGCCTTCGTCTTCAGCTGCCTTTCACACCCTTTTCGATACGGTCGCCAATATCCTTGTCTACATTGCGCCAGTACTCAAAGGCGCGCTTCAGAACTTCATCCGATACGCCCGCCTTGAGGTGCCCAACCACATTGGATACCAATCGCTCCCGCTCTGCATCGTCCATCACCTCGCGTACCAGTATGCCCGGTTGCACGAAGTCGCCATCTTCCTTGTGCGATGTATAGGCTGCGTGCACAAACTCACCGCTGGCTTCCCACTTTTCGGTGAACGAGTGATCTGCTTTGGGACCACCTTTGGAATTCGGGGCATACACCGGGTCAGACACATTCTCTACCCGCATGGCGCCGTCTTTGCTGTAACTGTGCACCGGACACTTGGGACGATTTACCGGAATCTGTTTGTAGTTCACGCCCATACGTGCGCGGTGGGCGTCGGCGTAAGAGAATACTCGCGCCTGTAACATCTTGTCCGGGCTGAAACCGATGCCCGGTACCAGATTGTTCGGCTCGAACGCCGCCTGCTCGATTTCGCTGTGGAAATCGGTGGGGTTGCGATCCAGCACCAGCTTGCCCACTTCCTGCAATGGGTAGTCACCGTGCGGCCAGACCTTGGTCAGGTCGAAGGGATTGAAGCGATAATTCTTCGCCTCCTCATAGGGCATGATCTGTACGTTCAGAGTCCAGCTGGGATAATCCCCATTGGCGATCGCGTTAAACAGATCCCGGCGGTGCGCGTCGGAATCCTCCCCTGCAATACGGTCCGCTTCTTCCTGGGTCAGGCTTTCCACGCCCTGATCAGACTTGAAATGGTACTTCACCCAGAAACGCTCTCCCTTGGCGTTCACCCACATATAGGTGTGGCTCGAATAGCCATTCATATGGCGATAGGTCTTGGGTATACCCCGGTCTCCCATCAGCCAGGTCACCTGGTGCGCAGACTCCGGTGACAGGGTCCAGAAATCCCACTGCATATCGTGATCGCGCAGCCCCGAATCCGCACGGCGCTTCTGCGAGCGGATAAAATGCTGAAATTTCATCGGGTCGCGAATGAAGAATACCGGGGTATTATTTCCCACCAGATCGTAATTCCCTTCACTGGTATAGAACTTGAGCGCAAAGCCGCGCGGGTCACGCCAGGTATCCGGGCTGCCCTTTTCCCCCGCCACCGTGGAAAAGCGAATCAGAGTGTCGGTTTTGGTGCCGGGCTGGAACACTGCTGCCTTGGTGTAGGCACTCATGTCGTTGGTCACTTCAAAATAACCGAAGGCGCCCGAGCCCTTGGCATGGGGCTGCCGCTCGGGGATATGTTCGCGGTTGAAGTTCGCCATCTGCTCAATCAGGTAGTGATCCTGCAGGATGATGGGGCCATCCGGGCCTACTGTCAGAGAGTATTCGTCGCTGGCAACCGGAATACCGCCATCTGTCGTAGTGCGGTGGGTTTTATCCTTACTCACGTTCGGGATTCCTCTTCATGTGGTCTGAAACGCCTCCCGGATCAACCGGGTATAAACAGTAGAAAACATAGTGCAGAGTTCCCCCCCGTGGATTAAATTCCCCGCCAACCACTGATAATATTCAGGTCTCAAATCCCGCCACTCTCGCTCAAATCCATAAGGCCGCCATGTCCACTAATGCCCCCACAGCCTCCGCCCAGCCCGTTCGCCTCACCCAGTACAGCCATGGCGCCGGTTGTGGCTGTAAGATTGCGCCGGCGGTGCTCGACAGAATCCTTGCGGACAGTGGTGCCCCACTCCCCGATCCGGACCTGTGGGTGGGGAACGCCTCCCGCGACGATGCCGCAGTGTATGCACTGGACGAAAAGCGCGGCGTGGTGTCGACCACCGATTTCTTTATGCCGATCGTGGATGATCCGTACGACTTCGGCCGTATCGCCGCTACCAATGCCATCAGCGACATCTACGCCATGGGCGCGGACCCGCTGATGGCAATTGCCATTCTTGGCTGGCCGGTGAATGTGCTGCCCCCGGAAGTGGCGCGGGAAGTCATTCGCGGCGGCCGCGCGGTGTGTGCAGCGGCGGGAATCCCGCTGGCGGGCGGCCACTCCATCGATGCCCCGGAACCCATCTTCGGTCTGGCAGTGACCGGCGTCGTGGAAAAAAGCCTGCTGAAACGCAATGACACCGCCACCGCCGGCAGCAAACTCTACCTGACCAAACCCCTCGGTATTGGGGTGCTCACCACGGCAGAAAAACAGAACAGACTGCGCGAGGAAGATATCGGCGTGGCACGGGATCTAATGTGTACTCTCAACCGACCCGGCAGCCAGTTTGCCCGGCTTGCCGGTGTCACCGCGATGACCGATGTCACCGGTTTCGGACTGCTCGGGCATCTGGTGGAAATGGCGGATGGCAGCGGCCTCTGCGCCGAACTGGACTATGGCGCCGTACCCCGTATTGCCAGCGTGCCCCACTACCTCGAACAGGGGTGTATCCCCGGCGGCACTGGACGTAACTTTGAGAGCTATGGCCACCGTGTTCGCCTGAGCGCGGATAGCCAACACCAGCTACTTTGCGACCCCCAGACCAGCGGCGGACTGCTGGTCGCGGTAACCCCGGAAGGCGAAGCAGATTTCCTTGCGGTGACGAAAGAGCAGGGGCTGCAACTCGCGCCCATCGGTGAACTGATCGCCAGAGACGACACCGATCACCGGGTTGCGGTGATCGTTCGATGAGCTCGGATACACCCGCATGCACCGACAGCGCGGACTATCGGGAAATTTTTCTGCACGATGTACCGATGATCGATACGCGCGCACCGGTGGAGTTCAACAGAGGCTCTTTCCCCACCGCCGTCAATCTGCCGCTGATGACGGATGACGAACGTCAGAAAGTGGGTACCTGCTACAAACAACACGGACAGCAGGCAGCCATCGCCCTGGGCCACGACTTGGTCAGCGGTGCTACCAAAGAAGCCCGAGTAACCGCCTGGGCGGAATTCGCTCACACGCACCCGGAAGGCTACCTGTTCTGTTTTCGTGGCGGCCTACGTTCACAGATCAGCCAACAGTGGCTGGCAGAAGCCGGAGTTCGCTACCCGCGGATTACCGGCGGTTACAAGGCAATGCGCACTTTCCTGATCGAAGAAACTGAAAGCGCAGTGCGCGACTGCGGCTTTACCCTGGTCGGCGGCATGACCGGTACCGGCAAAACGGAAGTGCTGATTCAACTGGACAACGCCGTGGATCTCGAGGGCCACGCCAACCATCGAGGCTCCAGCTTCGGCAAGCGGGCAACGGCACAACCAACACAAATCACATTTGAAAATGCCCTGGCCATCGACTTCCTCAAACGCCGCGCCGCCGGTCAATCCCGATTCGTGCTGGAAGATGAGAGCCGCCTGATCGGCCGCTGTTCCGTTCCGCTATCGCTCCATCAGGGAATGCGCGACTACCCGTTGGTATGGCTGGAGGATACTCTGGACAGTCGTGTCGAGCGGATTTTGAGAGATTATGTAGTCGACCTGTGTGCAGAGTTTGTCGCGCTGCACGGTGCTGAAAAAGGCCCGATGGCATTTGCGCAGGCACTACGACAAAACCTGGCCAACATCCGAAAGCGTCTCGGTGGTCAACGCCACACAGAGCTGGATATCATCATGCAGGACGCTTTGCAGCAACAAATTGCAGACGGTACGGTAGAACGGCACCGAGATTGGATTGCCGCGCTGATACGGGATTACTATGACCCCATGTATGCCCACCAAGCTGAAAAGAAAGCAGTGCGTATTGTATTTCGCGGCAACCAACAGGAAGTCATCGAGTACCTTCGGGCACAGGCAAAGTAATTTAATCAGACTCTTCCGACAATCCGTCAATCGCCGTTTGTTTTACGTGGATTTCCAGCAGGTTTAACGCAATAGAGTGGGACTGGTGTTTTCGAAGCCCCGAACATGAGGCTTCTGATTGAGATTGGGAAACGGCGCTTCTACTGCAGTGCGTAGATATAGCCATCGATCGTGCCGACATACAGGCGGTCGGCGTACACGGTAATACTGGTGACCGTATCGCTCAGTGTCTCGGACCGCCAGAGTAGCTCGCCGCTGTCCGGTTGCAGTGCACAGATCTGTTTGCCGCAGGCGGCGTAGATCCGCTCGGCGGTGGCGGCGACGGAGCGGAAGATCCGCTCGCCAAAGGTCCAGCGAAGTTCGCCACTTTTCTCGTCCACCACATGCAGCGGCCCAAGGCCGCTGATATAGACCTGGCTGTGGGCCACGGCGGGCGGGTGATCAACCCGCATACCGGCATCGAAGGACCAGTTGATCTCGCCGCTCGTGGTGTCGATGGCCGACAGTTTCTGCCCCCAGCCGCCCACGAAGACCTGGCCGTCGTGTACCGCCGGGGCGGTGGTCAGCCACTGGCCCCCGCCTGCGGGAACCTGCCACAGTACTTTTCCGGTTTCCCGGTGCAGGGCGTAAAGGCGGCCATCGAAGGCGGCGACATAAACGGTGTCGTCCACGAGGGTGACACCAGCCCCTACCGACTGCTTGGCCGCGAACTCCCATACCGGTGTGCCGGTAGCCGCGTCCAGGGCGCGTACCTTTTTATCGAAACCACCGAAGTACACTCGCCCGTTTCTGACAGCGGCCGCTCCCTGCGGAGTCTTATCGAAACGCGAGCTCCAGAGCTTTTCGCCGGTGGCGCGATCCAGGGTATAAAAGTTATTGTCTTCGCTGGCCACATAGACCCGGTCTCGATCCACGGCGACGCTGTCACGGATATTGCCAAAGGCCTTGAAGCGCCAGCGCCGCTTTCCCGTGTGCAGGTCCAGTGCGTAGACGGACTCATCGGTGGTGCCGACAAACAGGGTATCGCCAGCGATCACCGGTGTTTCGGTGAGGACGCCGAGGGTGAGAAAGCGCCACAACTCTTGCGGCTTTTCAGCCGGCCCTTCGCCCGCAAACAGCCCGGTGCGCTCGGCATTGCCGCGGTATACCACTGCCGGGCTGTCGTTCGCCGCCGGCCCGCAGCCCGCGATTGCGAACACCATTGCCGCCAGGCGGGCGCCGTACCTGAAGTGCGCCATCATCGTTTTTTTATCTCTTCGCTGTCATCGATCGAGCGCACGTAGGTGCCGTTATCATATTCTTCGGCCATATAGCGCTCTCCGTAGGAAAGGAAGTACTCTGAGAGTCCGTGGCGCTTGCCATTGCGGAAGCGTTCGACCTCCACCAGCGCACCGTTGCTGTACGCTTCACGCTTTCCGTGTTTCTTACCGTCCTTGTAGGGAATGACTTCCCGCAGTGAGCCATTGCGGGCGAAGACGTAGCTTTTGCCGACGGGGTCGCCGTGCTCGAAGCGAAATCGGGCCATTTCATAGCCCTCGTCGGAATAGGCGAGCCAGGGGCCGTGTCTTTTTCCGTCGACGTATTCACCCTCGAAGAGACCTTTAACGAATTCGTCGTATTCGCGCCAGCGGCCGGTTTTCTCGCCGTGGCGATATTCGCCACGACTGACCAGGCTGCCGTCCTTTTTCCTCTTGACCTGCTCTCCGTGCAGCTCGCCGGCGACGTAGTGCTCTCGTAGCGATCCGCCGTCAGTGGCCTCTTCGCGCCGTTCCCCCTGCAGGCGTCCTTCGTTGTCGTAGGATTCATAGACAGTGCGGCCGTACTCACTGATTACCCAGTCGCCGACTTTTTCACCATTCCGGTACTGACCGTTGGACAGCACATTGCCATCCTTGTCGATCTCTCGGTAATCACCGACTGGTACGCCGTGCTCGTAGCGGGTAATCTCGGTGGCATCAGCCCGCACGTAGGAGGGGCGGATCTGGAGGCCGTGTGGCTCGTGATCAACGGTTTCGCGACGATAGATAACCTCTTCGCCGTCGTCTGCGTATCTCTCTTCCATAATCCAGCGACGGTCATCGCTGTAGATAGTGCGCCGGGACAGACTGCCGTCGTCGTTATACTGCTCTTTGCGCTCCGCCGGGCCGTAGGCACTATCCTCGACGACAAGGAGCCTGGTCAGAGCGCCCTTCCGGTCGTAGCTGCGCCGCTCGGTCAACTTGCCGTTATCGTCGCGGTGCTCGTAACTTTCGCGCGAGCCATCCCGATAGAAGTAGCGGGCATCCCCGCGCTTACGGCCGTCGACATAGTGGACTTCCTCCTCCAGTACCCCATTTCTCCAGCGCTTGGCCACGCCGTGCCGCTTCCCTGCCCGGTAGTGTGTTTCCTCGCTGAGCTTTCCTTTTCGCCACGCCTTGACCAGACCGTGTCTCTCGCCATCGACGTAGGGGGCCTCGAGCACTTTTTCGCCATCGCTGGTGAAGCGCTGAAACAGACCGTCCATCTGGCCGTGCTTGTAGTGCGTGCGCTTGAACACAACACCATCGCGGGAGTGCTCGTGCACACCGTGCTTCTCGCCGTCCACGATCGTGTAGCGCTCTTTCACCGCCCCGTTTTTGTCGTAGCGGATGCGCTCGCCGTCGGCTTTCTCCCCGTCGACATAGTGCTGCTCGCTTTCCAGCTGGCCATTGGCGTAGAAGTGTCGTTCGCTGCCGTGACGCACGCCGTTGCGCAGTTGGGTGACGGTGTAGTGGCCGTTCTTCCGGTAGCGGGTGAACTCGCCGTGCCACTTGCCATTTTCGTTGCGGGTACCGCGAAGTTTTACACTGCCGTCTTCGTAGTAGTGGATCTCCTCGCCGACCATATGTGCGCTGGCGAGGTCCGGGCCATCCAGCTGTGTTTTGAGCGCCGGTACGGCCTCGCCGTCGCTGCTGTCCTTGTAATAGAGCGTGAGCTTCCAGCGATCGCCGTCGCGCACTGCCGGTGCATGGTAGTAGACGGCCTTATCGCTGCCGGCCTCCACCGGCTGCAGGTTGTAGTCCAGCCATTGCCGCGGTTGCTCCGCCGCCCACAAGGCCGAAGGCAGGAGCGCCAGTAAAATCCAGAGTGCTTTCATTTTTTCATCTCCTTATGGCAGCGGTTGGAAGCTTGCGGACCAGCTTCGTTCTTCGGGCTCGCCGGTAAATACCAGCTGTTCGATCCGCTGTACTTTGCCGGCCAGTCTCAGCCGGCCGCCCTGTGTTAAATAGTCGCCGACCGTGGCGGTATTGAGGGAGACCCCGCTGTTCGGAGGAACGGGGGCCAGCGCCCGCCCCTGCTCGCCGATAAAGCGATAGCGCCGCAGGAAACCGGCAATGGATTGCTCCGGGTCGATCTCTCCCGGCAGCTGCGCCAGATCGACCAGCCAGGGCCGGTCTCCCAGGGAGCCAGGAACCGCCTGCCATTTTGCCTGCCCCTCACAACGCACGGCGTTTTCAACCTGGATGTCGTAGAAGTAACTGCGCACTCCATCCTCGGTGCCGATTTGCCAGTACTGGGTAGTGCTGAGTCGGGTATTGTCCGTAGCCTCCGCGGTTTGCCGGAGCCAGACAAGCTGATGGCCGTTGATCTGCGGCGCTTCGAGCACGACGGGTTTACAGGCTTCCGCCAGGGAGCCGGGCAGCTCCAGGGACAGTTGGTTGCGCTGCGGCTGTGGTAGTTCCAGTTCGTCCAACGCCACCTCGCCGGCGGTATTGCCGGATCCATCGCCGTAGAGCAGGACCTCGCCGGTCGGTGGGAGGTTCAGATCGTTACGCAGGGCCTCCTCGGTAACAAAGCGCAGTTGATAGTCGAAGGGTTCGCTGTCGGTATCGCTGAGGAGATAGAGCGTCAGGGCCTCCGGTATCTCGCGTTCGAAAACCAGGCGGGTATCCCCGGCGGCGTAGCGGCCCAACGCCACCAGCCGCAGTATCTCCCGCTCTTCTGCACTGAGCCATTCGCCGTCGGACACGTACCCGCGGGCGCCGGTCAGGTCGTGAATCCGGGGACTGAAGCGGTGTGTTTCGGTGTTGTGAAAACGAAGCCGGAACTCACGTGGATTGCCCGTCGGTATAACCTCGGCGCGAGCACCGCGCGATGCTACCGCCGTCGCCTTTTCCGGATTCAGCGGCAGGGTCAGGGCTTCGGCCTTCAGTGGCCGGTAGTGCCCGGTCGCGGTGATCTGCTGGACCTTGTGTAATTGTTCACGCGTGTCGTCCCACCCCAGCGGAATGAACTGCGCTATGGTGTGGTGCTGTTCGGTCTCGGGGTTGATGTAGGTGTAGCGCGACGAGCGGAAGAAATTGAGGGGCAGAGGGTTGCCGGCGGCGTCCCGCAGCGTCAAGTCTTTCAGTTCGAAGTCGCCAGACAGAGCGTTGTTGTCGAGACCGAGGGCGATGCTCAGGTGCAACTGGTCGCCAAAGGCAGTGAAGCTGCCCACGGGGGAAGAGACTACCTGCTCTTCTGCGGTGGTATCGACCAGTTCGCCCGGTGCCGGAGCTGGCGGGAAGGGACGGCCTTCGTCCCCGCCGAGGTTTATATCCAACAGCCAGTCGCCCAGTGAAGAGGGCGCCCCCTCCGGCAGCATTACCAGCTTCTGGTGGCTGGTCCCTTTGATGCCATGCCGTTCAATTTCGGTTTCACTGACCAGTGCCAAGCGCTTCAACCAGCCGTTGCCCCGCTCCAGCACCATGGTACCCTGCAGGCGAACCTTATCCCCCTGCGCCTCCAGTGTGGTGACCACTTCCTCGTCCGTCACCCGCTCGGTAGTCAACTGCAGTTTGCCGATACCGCGGAAGTCCGGCAGTGTGACCGTTTCCCCCTCGTTCAGAGGAATGGCCGGCTGTGGGAACCCCGGCGGAGTCATCTGCTTTTTCAGGTTATCTACCACTGGATCGGGGCCGTCTTCCAGTACTGTCTGCCAGAGATCTTCGTTGCGGTTGACGAAGCGCTCAATGCTGCCGGTGTCAGAATCGATATCGACCTCGAAGCCGGCGGACATCAGTTCACGCAGCACCGTGGTGCCGCGTTGACCGTCGGAGTTGGTACTGGAAAAGCTCTTGCGGCCGTCGAGGGAAAACCGGGTGTAGGGGACCTCTATCCCCAGCTTCAGTGTGTGGCCGGTATCGAGCACTTCATAGCGCAGCACGGCATCGTTCTCCATCCGCATGGAGCGTTCGCGAGAGGAATCGCCCACGCGAATATGAGTATGACTGTTAACCTGATAACTGCGCACCTCGCCCGCCGATGGAGAGAATACAATCGCGCCCGGAGGAGCGTCGGGTTCCCGAGAGCAGGCAGTGAGGAGAACAATGGCGGCCAGTATGCCGGAAAATAAGTAGCTACAGCTTTTCATGGAAGTCCCTGTCTTTTGCTCAAACGCCGGAAGCCACGGCCTCACTCTGTTCGCGAAGTGCTGTGGTGACACGATACAGGGCGTTGCGGAGAGTTGACTGATTTGTTACAGGCTATGGCGTTACCGCGGCCACACTGAAATATGGTGAAGAGGGCTACAACAATTAAGAGGGTAACAGCTAGTCGGGATAGATATTCCGGCAACTGACATAACCGGCGGCGAAGTGTACCACTGCCGAAGAGTGGTGAGTAGGCAGGGGCAAAATCCGTGCCCCCCTAATCAACAACGCTGTACTTCAAACTTGATACTAAGTCTTTGCTATGAGATACGAACCTGCGCCAACCATAAACCCACCAGCAGTGACTTTAACAGCGCCTTGTGCCTTGAACCCTCTAGCCAAAGATATGATTCTGCTCGCGGAATATGCATAACCCAATTTAACGCCGCCGACGGAAACCACGGTCAAAAGCATAATCGTTGCAACGTCCGAAGTCTTGATGGTGGCCAGATCGACAAAAGCAGGAAACAAGCTTGCATAGAATAAAATGGCTTTCACATCACCAAGGGTAACAACCAAGCCAGAAAGGAGACTTGTAGATAAGGTTGATACTGAGCGGCCAGCCGGAACTCGCACAGCGGCCTTCGACCTCAAAAGGCTTATCCCGAACCAGATCAGATACACTCCCGCCACATACCTGAAAATCAGAAAAAAGCCGCTCATCGCTTCGGCCAACGCGGCCATTCCCAGAACGGCTAGAAACACAAAAACGAGGTCACCAATTACGACACCGGCTGCAACAGCCGCACCGTTCAGGAACCCACCTGCCGAAGATCGAGCGACAACCAAGGCTACGCTAGCACTCGGCACGAGCGCCAAAACCGCCATTACGACAAAGAGAACAACTATTTCAAGTAGGCTCATCGTGCCCCCTAGCCGGATCCTAACGCCGCCGAGGCGGCCTTGTTAAATTTTTACAGGGCCATATGCAACAACGGATAAGCCTTACCCTGCCCATCGACTGGTGAGCGACCTGTCACCTGAAAACCAATATGCTGGTAAAAACCAAGCGCTTGCACATTCTGCTCATTGACATCAACCTTTAACGCACCCTGCTCATCAATAGCATGAGCAGCTAACATGGCACCAACCCCTTTTCCTCGCGCATCAGGTGCAATGAACAGCATTTCAATATTACCGTCATGAACGCCACAGAAACCCAGTATTTCACCATGGCCATTCTTAGCACACCTTAGATCAACGGCGTCAAAATACTGCTCCAGAATTAACGGTTTCAATTCTTGCAGATCATCCTCCGCCAGAAAATCATGGGTTGCCCTGACCGAGGCTTCCCAAATTTCTATCAGCTTAAGGTGGTCTGCTTTTTCTACGACCTCAATAATCATCACTAAATCCAATTAAAAACTTAAGCCAACCGATCGACCTTTCACAAAACTGATCTGACCGCGCTTGTCACGTGTATTACTTGGTTATGCATCTTCCTCTCAACGGGAGTTCTTTACCTTCAAAAACTCCCAGCTTATTCGTCAGCATAACCATTTAGAATATTTTCCAGTATTCCCTTGGCTTCAAACGCCGCATTAAGATTTCCCTGAACATGAGCCATTGAGATAGCCCCTTCCTTAAGCAGCACCGTCAGGTTTGTGATCTCTTCTGTTCTGCCCTCTGACAGCGACAATTCGTCAACATGCCTTCGAATCAATGCCATCATACCCGCCTTGTGCTCGGCACAGGCCCGATGGATAGCATTGTCTCGGTCACCAAACTCAGCGCTGGCATTGATAAAAAAGCAGCCATTGAAATGGCCAATATCCGGTACCCGACTGTGAAACCAGTCACTTAAGGCATTAAACAGTTCCAGCAATGCGGGCCTGCCAGCAGGAACATGCTCCAGTCTCGAAATAAGCCACGCCCGGTAACTACAGTCACGATAACGGATCGCCGCCTCTACAAGATGCTCCTTGCTGGGGAAATGGTGATAAAGCGTTTTTTTAGCTATGCCGGACTCTGCTAACACCAGATTCACACCCACGGCGTGGATGCCGCGTGTGTAGAACAATTTAAAGGCGGTACGAACCAGCAACTCTTGCTTATCCATCGCTATACCCACATCAGATCAGATACTCGAATCTTGACATTAGTAGACAAGCCTGTCTACCCTACGTAGACCGATCTGTCTACTTTTGAGGTTTTACCTATGCGCCATCGTCTGACCACTTCACGCTATTTTGTCTGTTTGCTAGCGGGCCTGGGAGCCATGCTGTGTATCACCACGCTGAGCAGCCTGGGTAGCGCAGTTCAGTCCTCCATCTGGTTGATGGCTCCCTTTGGCGCGACCATGGTAATCCTTTTCGGATTGCCGGAAAGCCCGCTTGCACAGCCCAGGAACATCATCGTGGGACACATGTTAACGACCGCCATCGGCCTTTCTGTGGCAGCTTTCGCAGGTGTTACCCCCTGGTCTATGGGGTTGGCAGTCGGATTAGCGGTAAGCTTGATGCTGTTGACCAACACCACTCACCCACCAGCAGGAGCCAATCCTCTAGTGGTTATGCTCGCTGGTGAACACTGGGATTTCCTGTTGATGCCGGTGGCGGCAGGAGCCGCTCTGATTGTCGCGTTCGGGGTGCTATACCACCGGCTTATTTCCGGGCAGCAGTATCCGAAGCGGTGGTTGTGAATGGTACCCTTAGGCAAAACTGAACAGCTGGAGCGACGGTAATGCCGGGGGCTTGCTCATTTGTACAACACAAAGCACAGAGGCGCGAGTTTACAAGCGCCCTGCCGCTGCTCGCGACAGCGAATGGTTGAGTCTGGTTATGCACACAGGATACACCCTATTAAACCAGAAATTCCTATTACCGACCCGCACACGAGGGACGCCATACTGCTTTCAGTAGTAGGCGTAAATTGTTGATAGTCTTTGAGATATACGAAATAAACAACATAGCTACCAATAATTATTGCAAACAAAAGATAGCTAATGCCAAGTGCGGCTACGGCAGAATAACCCAGGACAAGTGCCAGACCAGTGGAAGATAGCCAAGTGCCATGAGAGAGGTTATCGGTGCTCCAGTAGTAGAGCGCAGTCAAACCGCCGGCCATCAGCGTGCCAAGGATTAGAATGGCTAAGTGGATCTCATGCATTCTGTATTCTCCATGCATAACAAGCGGAAGTTTGATCCATCTGGCGCCGTTTATTCATGGTAGCGGTCCACGATTCGATTTAAATACTGGCACGCCGTAACCCGATATGAACGCTTTTGGCCGTGACAAAGCGATTACCGGAATTGGTTTCAAGTTTGACGGTAGTGTAGCCGCCTTCCCTTTTCACCACCGAAACAGCCAATATAGTTGGGCTGCCCTCAAATGGCATTTCCTCAACCACGTGTGAATGATAACCGCAAAATGTAATTGCCTTGGCAGTGAAAATGTTCTGGCTCCAGTCTTCAGGATACCGGACGTTATAGACCAGCTCATCCGTAGCCGGGGTCTCTATGACTGACTCAATCTCTGAGTCATGCCAATGGATCTCGTTTATATTTTCCATGCTGGCCTCGCCATTGATCTTACCCACGAGCAGTGCCCAAAGTAAGCAGTCCGGTGGAGCCCCGCAGGGCCGGAAAGAACTGCCTCGAATTGTTATAGCTTTCAGAACCGCTTGAAACTCCGTGACCTTAGCATAGTGATTGTATACATTAATCATTGCCGATATCCGGATTCCATTTTTTAGGAAAGAAAACTACTGTGCCTTCATAGACTACTGTGGGTTTTCCTTTGCTATTTTCTTCAAAATAGTGTTTCCGACCCTGCACTTCACGCAAAAACAAAAGGGTTTTATAGACCTCAGATGATGGAGTATGACTTTCGCTACCAGGATAAATCTCTTTCCTTAAAATGATATAGGGCGACTCGACTCCTTTAAGGACATCTATGATTTTGTATTTTGTTAATGTTTCTTTGGGATTTTTAGAGGGAAAATTTCCAACAGCCTCAGCGTAAGCCACAAATGAAGAATCAGAAAACATTTCTTTCAATGGCTTATTAGGCGCAGATGGCCAAGAAGCTGATGCAAATGCAGAGTTTAGCAAGAAGCATAGAACAACTATTCGCATGAGTAACCTGGGCTCATAAAGTAAACTGTCCCTCAGCAGCGCCTGGTTATGCTCATAGTTCCGATTTGTCTACGAGACCTGCCATTTCTCCGGGTAAATATACATACCCACCCTCATATAGTTTGGCCACGAACCACTTGAGATATGCTTGAAAATCTGAATGCTTAACATCACGTGACGGACGTTCATGCCACCATTCTACGATTTCGCCACTACTACCGGACTCTACATATAGAATATCGCCGCCAGGAGATAACAGTAGAGGTATGCGGGCAACATTTGAATCAGAATCATCTTGGAGCTTATGAAATTCTACTTTCATTTCGCCGAGTGAAAGCCACCGCCAAAGCCCAAATAGGCCATCAGAATCTGTTTTTTCGCCGTTATGAATTAGGTAGGCTTCTCTGACTTTTTCAGGTATTACTATTTTCAATTCTGATTCGATGCGTGAAATGTCAGCTTCACTTGCAGCGTCGTTGAGATTTTTCTTAATAGAACTAGCGTTCTTCTCAAGCCAGCTCCTTATAGCTTGGAAGTAACCTGAGACAGAATCCTCTATCGACGGCGCCTTATTGAAGAATTTTTCAAAGAAATTTTTCATATTTACTCGATGGCTCAAAAAGAGCATAACGTTGCCAGCTGGGGCGGCCTACGCTGTTTATGCGCGGAGCGCCGGAGCGTATAGCCTGGCCTTGTATGGTTAAATATTCATGTCAACCGCTATTCCATGCGACTGAAAAGAGATAAGTTGGAGCCCGTAATCTGGCTGCAACCAGTTACCGGAAAGGCAGTCCGATGCATGCCAGGTACTCGATACCGTTAACAAGCCTGGACGCCTTTCCGACCCGAATTAAACTCGAACAGTCGAATGGGCTCCGAGCCCGAATTTAGCAAGTAAGGGCTATTATGACAATCAATAATGAGAACACGGGTGTTAACGTCGGTATAGATGTAGGTAAGTTTCAGCTAGATATCCACATCTGGGAAAGAGATAGACACTTTACAGTTGAGAATGATGAGGCTGGTATCCGTGAGGCGCTGAAGATCCTTAAGCGTTATCGTATCGAGCGTATTACCATGGAGGCGACAGGCCGCTATGAAATGGCGTTCGCATATCTGGCATTTGAAATGGGCATACCTGTCGCAATCGTCAGGCCAATCCTTGCCCGCCAGTTTGCCAAAGCTGCCGATCAGCTGGCTAAAACAGACAAGATTGATGCAAAAATAATTGCTCGCTTCTCCGCGGTAATGCAACCGCGGTTGACTGCACAAAGAAGCAAAAATCTTCAGTTAATCAAGGACTTAGTGACACGCCGAAGACAGTTAATTAATATGAGAACGCAGGAAAGTAATCGAGAAAAAGTCTCCGGCAAAGAGGTCGCTCGATCCTGTAACCGCCTGATAAAGGCAATCAACAAAGACATTGAATGGACAGAGAAAAAACTGGCCAAAGCAGTAAATGATGAACCGGCATGGAGCGAGCGAAAGCAACTTCTAGACAGCGTACCAGGTGTTGGTAATGCACTCGTGTGGACGCTACTAAGCGAGATGCCGGAGCTCGGAACGCTCAACAACAAAGAGATAGCAGCGTTAGCCGGCCTAGCTCCCATTAACCGTGATAGCGGTAAAACCAAAGGTAAGCGGCGTATACTGGGAGGGCGCCACAATGTCCGCACAACTCTGTATATGGCCACATTGAGCGCAACCCAGTGCAACCCTGTCATTGGCGGGTTCTATAAACACCTGGTAGGTCAGGGAAAGCACAAGAAAGTGGCGCTGACAGCCGCAATGAGGAAGCTCCTCACCATCCTGAATGCAATGGTTCGAGAAGGGCAAGCCTGGGCGCACTAGGAATTTTTTACACTGAGGTTGAACCACAGTCGCTTGTTATGTGTTTTTCTGACGGACCAGCAAAAAAACCCCTATTGCAGTACTCAAATGACCTATGGCCAAGCTAGCTTGCAAGACGCCAAATAGCAATGCTCTCATTTTCAGAAAACTCTCTTCTGCAAACTCTGCTCCAGCAGGAAAGCTAGGAATACCAAACTTAATCATTGTGTACCCCACGACTGTAATAATTGCGCCCGAGAGTATAAAAATTGATCCAGCATTTCCAAACCTCTTAACGGCAAAAATCCCGGCTACGAACATAATAATTAGACCGAGATACAGAGATATATTGGCTGCGATTACAAGTACATTGCTCATAATTTGCTACTACACATAACGCTTGCAGCACACGCGCCCTTGGAATGGAGCCGAAGGCGCAATGGAAAGGGCGTCGTTGTGCCTGCACTGGTTATGTTCACGGCTGTTCAGCCTTTGCAACACGGATTAATTCTGGAAGGCATTCCTCCAGCACTGCCCTTATTTCATTTGCCAGCACAAAACGCCATTCAGCCATTTCTCGTTCAGAGTCTAAGTCCGGCTTACTATCATCGTCGATCTGGAACATGACCCTGTGGACCTTAGAATTGGCGTTCTTCAAAACTTCATGGAATTTCTCTGAGAAAATAAGAGAACCAGTCGCGCTATATTTTGCGAGACTTCTCAGCGAACCATCTAGGTCACCTTCATTGCCAATGGTAGGCTCGCAGCAGTGAGATGCGCGCACCTGTTCTGACCAGTGAATAATTTCTTCGATTGACTCGATGACTTCTTTGTAGGCGGCCCTCCGCTCATCCCAAACCTTCTCTTTCTTGAACTTTTTAAGGGCAAGCGATGAAGCAAAATAAGCCGATATCAGGCCTACAACTATTGGTGTAAACCACTTAAAAAACTCTGCCGTGCTCAAGAGCGGCTCCCAAAAACATAACGCCCAGCGCAGGCGCAGCCAGCGCGGAGCGCCTTTTGTGTTAATGTTTGAGCGCCAGCGAGTAACACAAAAGGTGCGTAGCGTTGGCTGTCGCTCTGCCGCTGATTGTTATGCATTACTTGGCACTCTCTATTTTTTCGCCTTCCAGGGGAAACACAGCGGAGAAATCTTTATTCTCCGACAAGTATATTTCGTGATCATTTTCAGTTGCGTAAAGGATCACAGAAACGTAAGCAACTTCATCGCCATTCTCGAAATACAGATACATGCGGCTTGATGGAACTTCCAATTTTCTTTCAATTGACTCTAATGTAGTCTCCACCCCGTTTAAGAAAATGCTGTCTCGAATGATAGCTATCTTGAAATTTTCTTCAGCAAAACAGAACTGTGATAAAAAAAATATTCCAGATGCTAGTAAAAAGCGTCTCATTTTTGAGCTATGCATAACGCCCAGCGCAGGCGCAGCCAGCTCGGAGCACTTTTTGTGTTAATGTTTGAGCGCCAGCGAGTAACACAAAAAGTGCGTAGCGTTGGCTGTCGCTCTGCCGCTGTTTGTTACATATTTCGTAGTTTGGTGTAGGCACTGCCCACTACTCTACTGCCGAGTATCAGGCAAACCCCGAGAAAGAGGGTAGAAATTAAGGTTACATTATTTTCCAACCATAGTTCTGGCTTGTCGTAACCGAGCCTACTCATAAATTTTGTTTTTGAATACAAATTACTAAGCTCCGGTAGAGATTTAACCAAAAGCCATAACCCGAGTAAAAAAGTACCCGCTCTAACGATACCTATTTCACTTGCGGACAAGTCATTCTCAACTCCGCCAGTAATCAGATGGGCTAGCAAGCGAGACTTTGCAAAGAATACCACGGCCAAAAATAGCGGAAATACAACTTGTAGTAGAAGAGTCAAAATGGCTACTTCTGGATCATAGTTTCCTGTAATAGCCATATGTAGGACATAAGCAATGTTCGGGATCGCTATGACAACCAGCACTACTGCGATGGCCCTACAAAATAAAACTCCGAGATCTTTGGTCATTGCCTACCTATATGTAACGCCGCGCTCAGCCGCAGCTTACTTTGGGCGCTTTATTGCGCGAAAATAGGAGCGTAGCGACTGCGCAATAAAGTGCCCAAAGTAAGATGTCGGTTGCAGCGCCTGGTTATGGCTGACGCGCCCCGTAATGCCTACTGGCACCGATGGCTCCCGGCTTATTAAAGACACGGAAAGAATGCAAAATTTCCGCATCTACTCATTATCTTACTGGCACTCCACATTACTGCAGAGGACTTTCCGCGATTCCTATGAACTTAAACGAAAGCACTAGGAACGAAACTGCTTGATCTTATCATGGCAAATAGCCACATGCTGCGGGCCAAAACAGTGTTCAAAATTACACGCTGGCACAAGCAACAAATTTTACGGCCCGGCACCATAACGCCCACGGCAGGGGCGGCTTACCTTATGCGCGATTTGCGCAAAAATGGGAGCGTAGCGACCGCGCAAAACGTGCATAAGGTAAGCCGTCCCGCGGAGGCCCGAAGGGCCGGAGCTTCACTGCCCGTGATTGTTAAGTCTTTGACTTGGTGTAGAGCCCAGTGTAACCCTGATAGAAAGAAAGGCCACTTAAAAACACCAAGACTAAAAACATGAACATAAATAACGTTGGGTTCTCGGACTCGTGAATAAATCCCTCTCTACCCGGTAAGTAAATTGTGCGATCAAATATAGCCACCACAATCAGTCCAAATAAGAAAATAGAGCCACCAAGCTTTCCCTTTAGAAGGCGCCGCTGTTTTTCCTCACATTCAGATTTTCCTATATCGCTCAAATTCACCTCATTAATCGTGCTTGTGTGACTGATCTTACCCACGAGAAGTAGACAGTTTTTCAGGCGCAATTTTCAAAATATGCTCCCTCAAATTCGTTCGGACTGACCTGATCATTAGCCGAATGTCTACGCACCGTGTTATAAAACATTTCTATATATTCAAACACACAGGAAAGAGCTTCTTGCTTATTGGCCAGCTCTTCCGCGAAGATAGACTCGACCTTCATCCTGCCGAAGAATGACTCCATTGCTGCATTGTCCCAGCAGTTACCTTTTCGGCTCATGCTTGGTTGAATACCCTCATTGAGGAGCAAGCTTTGGTACTCTCCTGACCGGTATTGAACGCCCCGATCCGAATGATCTTGCCCCGATAAAACGGACACACCATTTTTCATGCTGCTATTCGTTCATATTCCATCGGAGATTGATAATCTAGCGCAGAATGCAGCCGCTTACGGTTATAGAAATCATTAATATACCGAGCCAAAGCATACTTTAAATCGCTCGCTTTGTGGAAGATTGTACCTCGAATTAGCTCGGCTTTGAGGCTATGGAAGAACGACTCCATATGAGCATTGTCAGTACACTTACCTGGCCGACTCAAGCTATGCTGAATACCGTATCGTTTCAGGTCCTTTTGGTATTCAGACCCTCGGTACTCAACGCCCCTATCTGTATGCAGCATCAATCCTGGTGGCGCACCTCTTTTCCTTACAGCATTTGCCAGCGTTCTTCTAGTAAGCTCGGTTGTTCTCTTCGTATCTAAGCTCCACCCGACAACTCGACGAGAGTGTAAATCCATGATGGCTGATAAGTAATGCCATTGGCCCTTAACTTTTAGATACGTTACGTCAGCAACCCAAACCTGGTTCATGCTACTTGGCACTGCTCCGTCCGATCGAAGATTGTCGCCAGAAGCCAGGAAACGCTTCACACCCGGCGCTCTTCGTGTTACGCGAGTTACCCTACCTATTAGCCCCATCTCCTGCATCAAACGGGCTACACGCTTACGACTAACCTCATAACCTTGGTTCTGCAGTGCTTTCCAGATTCGCGGACTACCATAGCGCCCTGCAGATTCATCAAATATTTGCTGAATCTGTGTTTTCAGGTCTTCATCTTCGCACTTTCTACCTGATAGCGGCCTTTTCACCCAGTCATAGTAGCCACTGCGTGACACGCCCAGCCACTCACATGTTTTTCGTATACCTAGCTCTTGTCCAAATCTCTGGATGAATCGATACCTTGCTGATGTTCCTCCGCAAGAAACCGTTGCCACTTTTTTAGCAGATCGACCTCCTGTTTGAGCTTCCGATTCTCCGCTTCTAAGCGCTTTACTTTCGACAGCTCTTTCTCATGCTTGGACACTACCCCGGTCAACTTCTTTCTTTTATCAGCCACTATCTTTCCATCCCTATACTCTTTTCGCCATCGTGACAGCATGAACGGATGAATGTCGAGTGTAGCGGCCACCTCTTTTACTCGAACACCGTCAATTAAGCTGAGCAATACTGCTTTTACTTTGAATTCGTTTGAATACTTCCAGGTTTTTTTGGGGTTGTTGCATTTCGGCATCAGACACCTCGTCAGTTTGACTTTGGTGTCCGCTAAAGCGGGGGAAGATCACCGTCGGCCTGCAGCGCCTTGTTAGTGTTTTGGGTTTCTACCGAGCGTTTTCCTGGAAAATTATCTGATGCCACCACCCAAGAGAACGAACGGGAAACTCCTTTTATAAAACTTTATACCTTCCACAGTGCCTTTCCGCACACACAATACTTCTGAAAGTTTCTACCTGACAACTAAAGCCAAATGGTGGGACCACGTTTTCAGCAATGAATTTGAGAAATCCACACTTCGAGCCACCACCGGAATTTTTACATTACTATCTACGAAGCCGATTTTTCTCAAATACTCTTAAAACACTAACGCCCAGCGCAGGCGCAGCCAGCGCGGAGCGCCTTTTGTGTTAATGTTTGAGCGCCAGCGAGTAACACAAAAGGTGCATAGCGTTGGCTGTCGCTCTGCCGCTGTTTGTTAGCTGTTTCGTAGCACGACCTTTTTGAATGCATTGATGAACCCGCCAAGACAAGTTTGATCTGTTTTGAACTCAAATGACATATTTTGCGAGTGGTCGCTATACTCGATAAAAGTACCGCTAACGATCACATGCCCCATACTATTTACTTCAAGTTTTATAAAGTGATCATTGTAATCTTCTTTCAGCTCAGCCGATCCGATAAAATCTGTAGCGGCCATTTCAAGATCATTAATAAATGAAACGCCATTATCAAAATAGGCGTCCCCTGTATAAGCGAAGCCGCGAGAACTTAATGTGACTCGGCACTTGAAAGCTCCATTGCCGAATAGCTCAAAACTAGAAAGTTGAAGCAATTTATTTTCATCATTTGTTTGAAGATCCACCACTTCTTCAACTTTCTCTTTATGCTTCATACTTCCTCTTACAGCTAACGCCCAGCGCAGGCGCAGCCAGCGCGGAGCGCTTTTTGTGTTAATGTTTGAGCGCCAGCGAGTAACACAAAAGGCGCGTAGTGTTGGCTGTCGCTCTGCCGCTACTTGTTATACGCTGAACTTTGCAATAGCGTGCTCATATATGGGCCTGTATTTACTAAAAATTGGTAGCGCATGATTTACAGCCTCTTTTTCTGCTTGCTTATGCCAGCCAAAGTAATCTTCAGCGATGTATAGCTCTTGGCGCTCTTCTTCGGACAAATCCAAATCAAGATCGAAAAGTATGCGTGCTACAGCATCATACAATGACAATTTTTCTTTTGAATATTCACTGGCAACTTCACCAGCAAGAAATTCTTGGCTTGGCTCTCCGTGCACTCGGAACCCGTTGCTTATCAATTCTAGAACCTCAGAAATATCAGATGCCAAAGATGTTTTCTCAACAAATGGATCAACTCCCTCATCCGTGTATTGGGAGTATGCCCATTCGACAACTTTCTCGTAAGAAATAGCATTCTTCTTCAAGAGATAGCTCAGAACATTGTATTCGTCGGCACTATGTTTCATGTTGGTTGCGTATAACGCCCAGCGCAGGCGCAGCCAGCGCGGAGCACTTTTTGTGTTAATGTTTGAGCGCCAGCGAGTAACACAAAAGGTGCGTAGCGTTGGCTGTCGCTCTGCCGCTGTTTGTTATGTGGAGTTACTGGCACTTTACCTTCCCTTCGTGTTTCCGCAATGAAAAAACCACGGAGACCACTAAGAATATAACCGCGATACTAGTTTGAACTACTCCCTTAGCTATAAAACCCGTCGAACATTCTCCAGATGGATCAGATGGAATGCCAATACGATAGAACGGAAAAAGACCAAACTCTTCCTTGTGGCCACAGAGACCATCCCACTCCTCATAAGCAACACCGAATAGAACTGACAGCGCAACTAGAACTACAATTGAAACTGTGATCGGTACGGCTCTATTTTTCATTTTTCCGTAGGACACATAACGCCCAGCGCAGGCGCAGCCAGCGCGGAGCGCATTTTGTGTTAATGTTTGAGCGCCAGCGAGTAACACAAAAGGTGCGTAGCGTTGGCTGTCGCTCTGCCGCTGTTTGTTATGCATTTTCTTGGTTTGCAGCATGTATATGCTTGAGACCTTCCTTCCTAAAAATATGACCTATAAGGAAAGATAACCCAATAAAACCAACGAGCAGTAAGTACGTACCATTATCCATTGTGAAGAAAGCTTGAACCATAGTATCTGTAGATTCTGGGCCATCAAAGATACTTTTAAGAATTGCTGTAATCGGGATGATGGTGAACAGTAGGATAATCCCCTTAAAAACGGCCATGCCGATATCAACGAGAGTTTTGCCAAAAGCTTCTCTAGCTTCTTTGTTGTATTCACTCGGTTTCATGAGATCTCCTTATCTAGATGCATAACGCCGCGCTCAGCCGCAGCTTACTTTGGGCGCTTTTTTGCGCGAAAATAGGAGCGTAGCGACCGCGCAACAAAGTGCCCAAATTAAGATGTCGGTTGCAGCGCCTGGTTATGGCTGACGCACTCCGAAGTACCTACGGGCACCGAATGCGCCGAAGCTCCTTAAAAACGAGGAAATAACTTCCAGCTTTCCCCAACCAATTATTCTCTTATTGGCACTCCACGTTACTGCAGCGGAGTTGCCGCTATCCCAATGAACTTAAACGAAAGCACTAGGAAAGAAACTGCTTAATTTTACCATGGCAAAAAGCCAAATGCTGCGCGCCAAATTAGTGCTCTAAATTACACGCTGGCACAGACAACCATTTTTACGGCCCGGCACCATAACGTTGCCAGCAGAGGCGGCCTACGCTGTTTATGCGCGCAGCGCATAGCGTAGGCCGTCCTGCGGAGGCGCGCAGCGCCGGAGCGTACTGCCTGGCCTGGTTATAAATCATCCACCCCAATAGCAGGCATGTAGCCCACCCTTACCACCAACTGAAACAATCTTATCAGTTCTATTTTCTACTTCTAGAATGAGTGTGCATGTAGCACCATCTCTTGTTCCCCAGTCAATTTCATGCTGCCTATTGCCGTTTGGTAGCTTGTATCCAGTATCAGGAGTAGTTTCATACCTACCACCCTGAGCCAGATATTCTTTTACCTCGGTAAAATCTTTACCTTTATAGTTGTGTTCAACGTTGGTCATGAACTGCTCCCAAGGGTTTCCTGTTATACAGCCTGAGAGCAATACGAGTAACAGCAGAGGAAAAAGTGCTTTCATGGGTAACTTGGATTTATAACGCCGCCAACAGGGGCAGCTTACTTTGGGCGCTTTATTGCGCAATAATGGGAGCGCAGCGACCGCGCAATAAAGTGCCCAAAGTGAGCTGTCCCGCGGAGGGCCGAAGGCCCGGAGCGAACTGCTTGGCCTTGTTAGTTGCCACTTGCTTGCAGCCCCCTTTTTAATGTGAACCAAGCGCTAAGAGAGCTAGCAGCCCCAATAGAACAAATTATAGCCATGCGGCTAATTGTGCCCCATTTCTCTTCGGGTGAGTATGGATCGATGCCATGAGCATGTATTTGATTTAAGCCATGCTGCAATAACAGCGGAACTACTATACCGGCGACTAGAAAACTAATACAGGAAATAGATAGTGAACATTTCTTGAAGATTGGTTTTAGTGGAAATAGAAGGATGCTCGCGAATAACAGCCCCAACAAGCCATATAGAAAAATACCCAGCAACCCCGCAAACATGAATGAAAACCCATCGCTGAAGAATATGAGTTCATTCAATGCAAGATACAACCCGCCGACCACTCCGGCGGTGAGGGATGCTATGTATGGTGCACTCGTATTCTCATTCATGGATAGCAACTAACGCCGCGCTCAGGGGCGGCTTACCTTATGCGCATTTTTGCGCAAAATAGAGCGAAGCGACTGCGCAAAAAGGTGCATAAGGTAAGCCGTCCCTCTGCAGCACTTTGTTAAGCGTTGCCCTCGCTCTGTGCGTGTTCAAAACCCCTAAATCGGCCGCCTAATTTTAACCGAAGGTTGAACTCCGCTACTATAAAACAACCGAAATTCTTCTCCAAATTTAGCTTCCTTCCACTTTATTTTTGTTTTATTTATTGGCATTTCCAGTTTAAGAGAATGTATTAATTTACCGCCCTTGCGATAGGAAAGATCAACACTACAGACCGAGCCCTGGTATGAATGGGCTACTGCGAACTCACCTCCATCCGTAGAGGGAAATACATTAAGCTTTTCCACCTCAAGAACCTGAAACCCACATTGGCATACTATGTATTCGCCTTGGTAGATAACGAAATTTGTGACGATTACTGGTTCTTCATTCATGACGCTTAACGCCGCGCTCAGGGGCGGCTTACGCTGTGCGCATTTTGCGCGAAAATGGGAGCGTAGCGACCGCGCAAAAGGTGCACAGCGTAAGACGTCCCCTGCAGCGCTTTGTTAGCGCGATGACGCAATGACAAACTTCGCTACATGTGCGAACTGGCCGCAACCACTTAACCCAACCGAATTACGCAGCGGGCCCAGCTTGGAATGCAAGCTTTCCGCAACCGCCGCACCGAACCTGGCAATGACTCTCAGAGCCGCTTCCAGAAAATGCTTTTAGAATCTATACCACCGAATTCTAAACGAACACATTTTGTACCAGCGTTTCAGCGATTTTACTTTGAAGCGCTGAACTTTCTGATCATTGCCGACCGCTCATTTTCTTTTTTAAAAGCGGCGACACTCATAAAAAACGCTAACGCCGCGCTCAGCCGCAGCTTACTTTGGGCGCTTTGTTGCGCGAAAATAGGAGCGCAGCGACCGCGCAACAAAGTGCCCAAAGTAAGATGTCGGCTGCAGCGCTTGGTTATGGCTGACGCTCTCCGAGGTACCTACTGGCAGCTACGGTGCCGCAGCCCATTAAAATCGAGGAAAGAACTCTGAACTTTCCCCAACCAATTATTCTCTTACTGGCACTCCACGTTACTACAGCGGAGTTGCCGAGATTCCTTTGGACTTAAACGAAAGCACTAGGAACGAATCTGTTGAATTTTATCATGGCAAAAAGCCAAATACTGCGTGCCAAAATAGTGCTCAAAATTACACGCTGGCACAGACAACTAATTTTACGGCCCGGCACCATAACGTTGCCAGCTGGGGCGGCCTGCGCTGTTTATGCGCGTAGCGCATAGCGTAAGCCGTCCCGCGGAGGCGCGCAGCGCCGGAGCGTACAGCCTGGCCTTGTTAAAAATAATTATCTTCTGAGCTATTTCAAAGGCCATATTTTGACTCCAACACATACCAATGCTGCCACAAGCACCCCTTGGAGCGCGGCTATTAGGGGGACCAGGGCCAAGAGCAAGATGAGAGGTTTCCCTAGCTCTGGACCAAAAAAGTATCCAAGTAAAACAGCTATGAAAGCCAGAATACTTACGCTAGTAAACCAACCGCGCCAAATAATTTTGAAGAGATATCCTGTGTTCATAGACCGATTTTTAACGCCGCGCTCAGCCGCAGCTTACTTTGGGCGCTTTGTTGCGCGAAAATAGGAGCGTAGCGACTGCGCAACAAAGTGCCCAAAGTAAGATGTCGGTTGCAGCGACTGGTTATGGCTGACGCGCTCCGAAATACCTACGGGCACCGAATGCGCCGAAGCTCCTTAAAAACGAGGAAAGAACTTCCAGCTTTCCCCAACCAATTATTCTCTTATTGGCACTCCACGTCACTGTAGCGGATTTACCGCGATTCCTACGAACTTGAACGAAAGCACCAGGAACGAAACTGCTTGATTTTATCACGGCAGAAAACCGGATGCTGCGTGCCAAAACAGAGCTGTAAATTACACGTTGGCACAGACAACCATTTTTACGGCCCGGCACCATAACGCCCGCAGCAGGGGCGACCAATGCTATGCACATTTTGTGCGAAATTGGGAGCGCAGCGACCCGCACAAAATGTGCATAGCGTTGGGCGTCCCGCGGAGGCCCGAAGGGCCGGAGCATACTGCCTGCGATTGTTATGGATTACTTGCCTCGCACTAACTGAGACCAACGGAATTTTTTACCTCAAGTATGAGTTTGGCAACGGCTAAATCATGCTCTTTAGCTTCCGACAACCCCATATACTCAGTTGAAATTTTGGTCAAATAATTAGCTATTTCCTTTGCTGAGCCATTTTCAATTGCCATTTTAAATACTCTAGGCAAGTATGATTGATACTCATCTCTGGCCCAATCACCATTAGAAATACCAATCGGATCCCATTTATAGAAAAGAATTTCATCAATTCTCTTGTATAGCTCCAGCTGATCTTGAGGTAACTTACTACCCATGGTGTTTACGATCCATAACGCCCGCAACAGGGGCGACCAATGCTATGCACGTCTTGTGCGAAACTGGGAGCGCAGCGACCCGCACAAAATGTGCATAGCGTTGGGCGTCCCGCGGAGGCCCGAAGGGCCGTAGCATACTGCTTGCGTTTGTTATGTGTTTTTCTGACGGACCAGCAAAAAAACCCCTATTGCAATACTCAAATGACCTAGGGCCAAGCTAGCTTGCAAGACACCAAATAGCAATGCTCTCATTTTAAGAAAACTATCTTCTGCAAACTCTACTCCACCAGGAAAGCTAGGGATGCCAAGCTTTATCATTGTGTATCCCACGACTGTAATAATTGCGCCCAAGAGTATAAAAATTGACCCGGAATTCCGGAGCCTCTTAACGGCAAAAATCCCGGCTACGAACATGATAATTAGACCGAGATAAAGAAATATATTGGCTGCGATTACAAGTACATTGCTCATAATTTTCTACTACACATAACGCCGCCAGCAGGGGCGGCCTACTTTGCGCGCTTTGTTGCGCGATAATGGGAGCGCAGCGACTCGCGCAACAAAGTGCGCAAAGTAGGACGTCCCGCGGAGGGCCGAAGGCCCGGAGCATCCTGCCTGGCTTTGTTAAAGCTCATGGGCCCGATACACCACGATTTTCTGTACGGAGTTTCGTACTTCCACAACATAATGTTGCCAACAGCCTCTGCAAACTGAAGCATTCTCAATAGACGAGCCACGCTGCCCTTTTTCAGTCACCGCTACAACGGGATACCCACAATCACCACAAGCGAAAGCCAGACTCTCTCCGAATGGATCGGCTTTTAACTCTGATCCGTTTCCGGAAATGACTATATAATCAGTTATTTCTGCCATAAATATGAATCACAGTGCTTGTGAGCTTTAACGCCCAGCGCAGGCGCAGCCAGCGCGGAGCACTTTTTGTGTTAATGTTTGAGCGCCAGCGAGTAACACAAAAGGTGCGTAGCGTTGGCTGTCGCTCTGCCGCTGTTTGTTATGTGGAGTTACTGGCACTTTACCTTCCCTTCGTGTTTCCGCAATGAAAAAACCACGGAGACCACTAAGAATATAACCGCGATACTAGTTTGAACTACTCCCTTAGCTATAAAACCCGTCGAACATTCTCCAGATGGATCAGATGGAATGCCAATACGATAGAACGGAAAAAGACCAAACTCTTCCTTGTGGCCACAGTGTAGTGGCACACTGAATTTGGCCACCTGACTTTGAGTGATATTATCATGCTCAACGAGATCAGGTGAATTAATGACCAAGTCAAAAAAGAAGCGATTTGACCCCGAGTTCAGGCTCGAGGCAGCCCAGCTGGTAGTCGACCAGAACTACACCGTGAAAGAGGCTTGCGAAGCCATGGGAGTCAGTAAATCCACGATGGAGTCGTGGATACGGAAGCTCCGGGCAGAGCGAGGCGGCAAGGCGCCGGAGGGCGTGGCTATTACTCCAGATCAGATCCGCATCCAAGAGCTAGAACGGAAGCTTAAGCGAGTCGAAGAGGAGAAAGAAATCCTAAAAAAGGCTACAGCTCTCTTGATGTCGGACTCGCTGAACAGTTCAAAATAATCGAGCGATTGCAGGGGAGCTATGCCGTTCAGCGGTTGTGCGACGTATTTGATGTACACCGGAGCAGCTATCGGAGCTGGCGTGACAGGTCGTCCGAGCCAAAGCCAGAAGAGGTGCGACTACAGGCGTTAGTGAAGGCAGCTCATAAAGTTAGCAACGGTTCTGCAGGGGCAAGAACCATCTCGAAGATCGTAACACAGGGCGGTACACCGCTCAGCCGGTACCGCGCTGCAAAGCGAATGAAGCTACTCGGTTTGGAGAGCACCCAGCTTCCAAATCATCGGTACAAGAAGGCTGAGCAACCACACGTTGATGTTCCGAATCATCTGGATCGGGAGTTTAACGTTGCTGCACCAAACAAGGCTTGGGCCGGCGATATCACGTATATCTGGACAGGTGCCCGGTGGGCGTATCTGGCGGTAGTTATAGATTTCTTTGCGCGTAAGCCGGTTGGTTGGGCGCTATCGTTATCGCCTGACACCGCCCTGGTTAAAAAGGCGCTTACGATGGCCTACGAATCACGAGGGCAACCGGAAGGCATCATGTTCCACTCGGACCAGGGATGTCAGTACACAAGCCTCGCGTTCCGACAACAACTGTGGCGCTACAGAATGACGCAGAGCCTGAGCCGTCGCGGCAACTGCTGGGACAACGCACCGACAGAGCGCTTTTTCCGGAGTCTCAAAACAGAGTGGGTTCCGGAAACCGGCTACAAGTCCTTCCCTGCGGCTAAACAGGGAATCACGAGTTACATCATTGGCTACTACAGCCAAATACGCCCCCATCAGAAAAATGATGGAATGCCGCCGAATGTGGCGGAAGAGAAATATTGGAATGCTCAGAGTTCGGTGGCCAAAAAGAGTTGACCACTACACAGAGACCATCCCACTCCTCATAAGCAACACCGAATAGAACTGACAGCGCAACTAGAACTACAATTGAAACTGTGATCGGTACCGCTCTATTTTTCATTTTTCCGTAGGACACATAACGCCGCCAGCAGGGGCAGCCTACCTTGTGCGCGTTTTGCGCAATAATGGGAGCGCAGCGACCGCGCAAAACGTGCATAAGGTAGGCTGTCCCGCGTAGGGCCGAAGGCCCGGAGCGAACTGCCTGGCTTGTTATGCATTTTCAGGCGCGGTGCTGAGTAGTATTTGAACTGGCCGATAAGTTTCTGAGCCACCTTGAGCTTTGTAGCTTTTGCAAAGTTTTGCAGGAACGATGTTTACGAAGCCCCTTTTAAGAATTGAGTCCACTTCTTCCTTTGAGGAAGACTCAGGAAACCTTAAAGTGCTACAGAACACTTCACTACCCGACTTACTCAAAATTGGAAATGGCGATGTAATCGTTAATTCAGGCCCCTCAGGCGGATAGCTGACCACTACCTGCTGTTGTGACCAAGTAAGAGTTATTTTTTTATCCTTTACCTGTTCCCACTTACTTTTATTTCTGTACAAATATTGCCCTAGATCTGTATTCATTAACTACACCTTTATTGCATAACAGTTTTATTCATACGCCTAGGGCTTCTGTTGCTCTGGCTTTTGTTTATCGGCGCAAAAAACATCCGACATAAAGAAAACCATTTGAAATCAATGTGTTACAGCCAGCAACGCTATTGAAGTCCTAGGCAAAAGAAGCCTGGGGCTTTTGTTTACTAAATCTGAATGGCTCGATTGATCCAATCAATTTATTTTAAAATCAATAAGTTAGCCTATCTCACACCTTGCACACAAGCCATAGGCTTCTGATCTCGGTAACCTTGTGGAAAGATTGAACCTAAAGTCACTATAGTCATGCGCACTATTTGAGTATTCTCCTGCCCCCTGTGCTGGTCCCCTGAAGCCGATTGGAAAATACCTTCCATATCTGGCAGCCATAAAAAAAGCTGCCCGAGGGCAGCTTTTTTTATGCGTGAAAGTACTCGCTGATTACCAGCCAGTTACTTCCTTCAGTGCATCACCGATCTGCGCCAGGGAGCGGACGGTTTTAACACCGGCATCTTCCAGTGCTGCGAACTTCTCGTCTGCAGTGCCTTTACCACCGGAGATGATCGCACCGGCGTGGCCCATGCGCTTTCCGGGAGGTGCGGTTACACCAGCGATGTAGGAAACCACCGGCTTGGTGACGTTTTCCTTGATGTAAGCCGCCGCTTCTTCTTCAGCGGTACCGCCGATTTCGCCGATCATTACGATGGCTTCGGTCTGCGGGTCGTTCTGGAACATTTCCAGAATGTCGATGAAGTTGGAGCCCGGGATGGGGTCACCACCAATGCCCACACAGGTGGACTGGCCGAAGCCGTGGTCGGTAGTCTGCTTTACGGCTTCGTAAGTCAGAGTACCGGAGCGGGAAACGATGCCCACTTTGCCCGGCTTGTGGATGTGGCCCGGCATGATGCCGATTTTGCATTCACCCGGAGTGATCACGCCCGGGCAGTTCGGGCCGATCAGACGTACACCCAGCTCGTCGCACTTAACCTTGGCGTCCAGCATGTCCATGGTAGGAATGCCTTCGGTGATGCACACGATCAGCTTGATGCCGCCGTTGGCCGCTTCCAGGATGGAATCCTTACAGAAAGGCGCCGGCACGTAGATAACGGATGCTTCTGCACCGGTGGCTTCGACCGCTTCTTTAACGGTGTCGAATACCGGCAGGCCGAGATGAGTCTGGCCGCCTTTGCCCGGGGTTACACCGCCGACCATTTTTGTACCGTACTCGATCGCCTGCTCGGAGTGGAAAGTACCCTGAGAGCCGGTGAAGCCCTGACAGATTACTTTAGTGTCTTTGTTAATCAGTACTGACATGATTATTTACCCTCCGCAGCTTTAACCACTTGCTGAGCCGCATCGGTCAGGCTGGTGGCAGCGATAATGTTCAGGCCGCTTTCGCTCAGGACCTTGGCGCCCAGCTCTGCGTTGTTACCTTCCAGACGAACAACAACCGGTACTTTTACGCCGACTTCTTTCACTGCGCCAATGACGCCTTCTGCGATCATGTCGCAACGAACGATGCCGCCAAAGATGTTGATCAGAACTGCCTTCACGTTGTCGTCAGACAGGATGATCTTGAATGCTTCAACCACGCGCTCTTTGGTCGCGCCGCCGCCAACGTCCAGGAAGTTGGCCGGGCTGCCGCCGTGCAGGTTGACGATGTCCATGGTACCCATGGCCAGGCCGGCACCGTTTACCATGCAGCCGATGTTGCCATCGAGCGCTACGTAGTTGAGGTCCCACTTGGCTGCGTGTGCTTCGCGCTCGTCTTCCTGAGACGGGTCGTGCATTTCACGCAGGTCCGGGTGACGGTACAGGGCGTTGCCATCGATCACTACTTTGGCGTCCAGGCAGTGCAGGTTGCCTTCCGGAGTGATGACCAGCGGGTTGATTTCCAGCAGGGCCAGATCCTTCTCTTCGAACATCTTGGCCAGACCCAGGAAAATCTGGGTGAACTGCTTGATCTGAACGCCTTTCAGGCCCAGCTTGAACGCCAGCTCACGCGCCTGGTAAGGCTGCGCGCCTACCAGCGGATCAACAGTGGCTTTCAGGATTTTTTCCGGAGTTTCTTCCGCAACTTTTTCGATCTCAACACCGCCTTCGGTGGAGGCCATGAATACGATGCGACGGGTGGAACGGTCAACTACCGCGCCCAGGTACAGTTCCTGGTCGATGTCGGTGCAGCTTTCCACGAGGATGCGGGAAACCGGCTGGCCGTTTTCATCTGTCTGGTAAGTTACCAGGTTGTTACCCAGCCATTTCTTGGCAAATTCTTCAATTTCCGCTTTGGAGTCCACCAGCTTTACGCCGCCCGCTTTACCGCGGCCACCAGCGTGTACCTGGGCCTTAACAACCCACTTGTCTCCGCCGATTTCGTCTGCTGCCGCTGCTGCCGCTGCCGGGGTTTCCGCTGCAATGCCTTTGGAAACCGGCAATCCGTATTCTGCAAACAGTTGTTTGCCCTGATACTCATGCAAGTTCATAGTAAATACCAATTCACATTAAAAATGTGTTTATCAATTTGCAGATTGCTCTGCACCGAAAGACAAAATCCTGCATCTGCTTCGTTACAAACTCAGGATTTTGAAATGAATAGGCGGGCTTAGAGCCCGCCCTGCGTGGAGGCTGAAGCCTCCCGATTACTTACGCTTTTTACGGTTGGCGATATGGATCGCGTGCCCGTTGGCTGCAAGCGCCGCTTCCTTCACCGCTTCAGACAGGGTCGGGTGACCGAATACGGTCATGCCGATGTCTTCTGCACTGGAGCCGAATTCCATGGCAATCGCTACCTGCTGCACCAGATCCGCGGCGGACGGGCCAACAATGTGGGCGCCCAGTACACGATCGGTTTCCGCGTGCGCGATCAGCTTCACCATACCGGAGGTCTCGTTGGCAGCAACGGCGCGACCGGAAGCAACGAACGGGAATACACCCACGTTGTACGGCTCACCATCGGCTTTCACCTGCTCTTCGGTACGGCCGACTGCGGCGATTTCCGGGTGGGTATAGATCACGTTCGGGATCACGTCATAGTTCATCATCGGCTTCTGGCCTGCGATGCGCTCTGCAACCACAACCCCTTCTTCAGACGCCTTGTGTGCCAGCATCGGGCCGCGTACTACGTCACCCACTGCCCATACGCCCGGAGCGGAAGTCATACACAGGTCGTTGACGTAGACAAAGCCACGCTCATCCAGCTTCACGCCAGCGTCTTCAGACAGCAGACCTTCGGTGTACGGACGACGGCCCACACAAACGATCAGCTTGTCGTAAGTTTCCTGATGCTCTTTTCCGTCTTTGTCTTCATAAGTGACGACAACTTCCTTGCCTTTCACTTCGGTGCCGGTTACGCGGCAGGACAGGCGGATATCCAGACCCTGCTTTTTGAGGATTTTCTGGGATTCTTTGGCGATCTGCTGATCCATGATGGACAGGAAGTTATCCAGCGCTTCCAGTACCACAACATCGGACCCCAGGCGATTCCAGACGGAGCCCAGTTCCAGGCCGATAACGCCGGCACCAATCACACCCAGACGTTTGGGTACGGAGGTAAATTCCAGAGCGCCGGTGGAGTCGACGATCACCTTGTTGTCCACCGGTGCCGGCGGAATGTTTACCGGTACGGAGCCAGAAGCCAGGATGACGTTTTCCGCTTCGTAGGTAGTGGTTTTGCCATCGTGATCGGTGACTTCGACCTTTTTACCAGCCAGCAGTTTGCCGGTGCCTCCGATGGAGGTGACCTTGTTGGCCATAAACAGGCCGGCAATACCGCCGGACATCTGCTTCACAACACCGTCTTTACGCTCGATCATTTTCTTGACGTCGATCTTTACCTTGCCGGTATCGATGCCGTGTACGTCGAGAGAATCCTGCGCTTCGTGGAATTTCCAGGAGCTGTCCAGCAGTGCCTTGGAGGGGATACAACCCACGTTCAGGCAGGTACCACCGTTGACAACTTTGCCTTCTTTGCTGGTCCATTTTTCGACACAGGCAGTTTTCAGACCCAGCTGTGCTGCGCGGATTGCGGCTACATAACCACCGGGGCCGGAGCCGATTACGATTACGTCAAATTTTTCTGACATGGTCTGTTCCAAAATTGTGTGGATTCAACGCATGCGGATTATCTACCGCATGGCCGGGCGATCCCGGCTTTCCCTGAAACGGTCTTACCGCCGTTGACGCCAGCTCGAACGGCTGGCTCATTTGTCCGGCGGCTGGAAAGTACTGCAAAGCACTTAAAGGCCCAGCCGCCGTATCTCCAAATACAATCTGCTTATACTTCCAGCAGGATACGCGCAGGATCTTCGATCATTTCCTTAATCGCAACCAGGAAGCCAACCGCTTCCTTACCGTCGATCAGGCGGTGATCGTAAGACAGCGCCAGGTACATCATCGGCAGGATTTCAACCTTGCCGTCTACCGCCATCGGGCGCTCCTGAATCTTGTGCATACCCAGGATCGCAGTCTGCGGCGGGTTCAGGATCGGGGTGGACAGCAGCGAACCGAATACACCACCGTTGGTGATGGTGAAGGTACCGCCGGTCATTTCCTCGATGGACAGTTTGCCGTCACGAGCGCGCAGGCCCAGATCACGGATATTGTTTTCCATGTCCGCCAGGCCCATGTTTTCTGCGTTGCGCAGAATCGGAACTACCAGGCCTTTCGGGGAAGAAACAGCAACACCAATGTCCTGGTAACCGTGGTAGACGATGTCGTTGCCGTCGATGGATGCGTTGACTGCGGTGTAACGCTTCAGCGCTTCTACCGCAGCTTTTACGAAGAAGCCCATGAAGCCCAGACGAGTGCCGTTGTGCGTCTTCTCGAACAGATCTTTGTAGTTTTTACGCAGATCCATGATCGGCTTCATGTTCACTTCGTTGAAAGTAGTGAGCATGGCGGTGGACTGGGAGGCGTCCAGCAGACGCTCGGCGATGCGCTTGCGCATACGGGTCATCGGTACACGCTTTTCAACGCGCTCGCCCGGTGCCGTCGCAACTTCTGCCGCCGCACCCGGCGCAGCCGCTGCTGCCGGCGCGGAGCCCGCTTTCATCACGTCTTCTTTCAGTACGCGACCGCCTTTACCGGAACCTTCGACGCCGCCGAGGTCCACGTTCTTTTCCGCCGCCATTTTCTTGGCGGACGGCATGGCGATTTTCTCGTCACCACCTGCAGCCGGGGCCGGCGCTTCGGATTTCTCTTCCGCCTTGGCTTCGTCGCCGCCAGAGGCGTCAGCGCTGCCGCCGGCACCTTCTTCAAATTTGGCGATAACTTCATTGGAGAGAACGGTATCGCCCTCGCCCTTGATGATTTCAGTGAGGGCGCCGTCAGCCGGAGCTACAACTTCCAGTACGACTTTGTCGGTTTCGATATCCACGATCAGTTCATCGCGGGACACGGCTTCACCCGGTTGTTTGTGCCAGGTGGCGATGGAGCCATCCTGAACGGATTCCGGGAAAGTTGGCGCTTTAATCTCGATGGTCATTGTTCCTGTTTCCTGAGATTGCTCTTGGGTGCCGGATTTCACAGCACCCTGCTCTTCGTTGTACTGCTGCCTTATTTGACAGTCAGCGCCTCATTGATGAACTTGTTCTGTTCTTCCAGGTGCGTGGACATATAACCCGCCGCCGGTGCAGCAGAGGCTGCGCGGCCGACATATTCCAGCTCCAGTTTTGGATGTGCTTCTTTCAACAGACGACGCAGGTGGTGCTGGCTGGAGTACCAGGCCCCCTGGTTCATCGGTTCTTCCTGACACCAGGCCACACTCTTGATGTTCTTGAATGCAGAAACCGCTGCCAGGAATTCGTCGTCCGGGAACGGATACAGCTGTTCGATACGTACCAGTGCCACATCTTCCTGTTCGCGCTCCATACGCGCTTCCAGCAGATGGTAGTAGACCTTACCGGAACACAGGATCAGTCGCTTCACCTTGGCGGGATCTACAGCCTCGTCCTGAATTACATTGTGGAACTTGCCATTGGCCAGCTCGTCCAGGCTGGAGGTAGCCAGCTTGTGACGCAGGATCCACTTCGGGCTCATGATCACCAGCGGACGGCGCATCGGGCGAATCGCCTGACGGCGCAACAGATGGAAAATCTGTGCCGGGGTGGTGGCGTTACACACCTGGATATTGTGCTCGGCACACAGCTGCATGAAACGCTCGAGACGCGCGGAGGAGTGCTCCGGTCCCTGTCCTTCATAACCGTGCGGCAGCAGCATCACCAGGCCACACATGCGGCCCCACTTGTGCTCACCGGAAGTGATGAACTGGTCGATCACCACCTGGGCGCCGTTGGCGAAGTCACCGAACTGTGCTTCCCACACCACCAGGGATTTCGGGGTGGTGGTGGCGTAACCGTATTCGAATGCCAGCACTGCTTCTTCCGACAGCAGCGAGTCGTAGATATCGAAACGCGGCTGGCCCTCATACATATGCTGTAGCGGTACGTAACTCTGGCCGTCTTTCTGGCTGTGAACAACCGCGTGGCGGTGCGAGAAAGTACCGCGCCCAACATCCTCACCGGTGAAGCGGACCATAAAGCCCTGTTCCAGCAAAGTACCGTAGGCCAGGGTCTCCGCCATGCCCCAGTTCAGCGGCAGCGCGCCACCGGCCATTTTACGGCGGTCATCATAGATTTTGGACACCTGGCGCTGCATGACGATGCCGTCGGGCACGGTCGTCATACGGTTGGCCACATCTTTCAGCTTGGTCAGCGGGAAGCTGGTATCGCCTTCGGCGGTCCACTCGTGATTGAGATACGGGCGCCAGTCGACAAACATGGACTCGTCGGGCTCGTGTACCAAGCCGGTGGCCACATCTTCGCCGCGATCCAGTTTGTCGCGATAGTCGTTCGCCAGCTTGTCTGCCGCGGCCTTGTCCAGCACCCCTTCTGCAACCAGCTTTTCCGCGTACAGGGTACGGGTAGTCTTGTGCTTGCGGATGGTTTTGTACATCAACGGCTGGGTGCCGGAAGGATCATCGGTCTCGTTGTGACCGCGACGACGGTAGCACACCAGATCGATGACGATGTCCTTCTTGAATTCGTAGCGGTAATCCACCGCCAGCAGGCCCGCAAGAACCACCGCTTCGGGATCGTCCCCATTTACGTGCAATACCGGAGCGTCGATCATCTTCGCCACATCGGTACAGTACTCGGTGGAGCGTGCATCTTCCTGCTTGCTGGTGGTAAAGCCCACCTGGTTGTTCAGTACCAGGTGGATGCTGCCACCGGTATAGTAACCGCGGGTCTGGGACATCTGCAGGGTTTCCTGCACCACGCCCTGGCCGGCAAAGGCGGCGTCACCGTGGATATTGATCGGCATCACCTTTTCACCGGCGCTGTCGCCGCGACGGTCCTGACGGGCGCGCACGGAACCCACAACCACCGGCGCACAGATTTCCAGGTGTGAAGGGTTAAAGGCCAGCGCCAGGTGCACTTCACCACCCGGGGTCATCACGTTGGATGAGAAGCCCTGGTGGTACTTCACGTCACCGGAGGTATCCAGGGTTTTCTTACCTTCGAACTCTTCGAACAGATCCGACGGATTCTTGCCCAGAATATTGACCAGGGTGTTCAGACGGCCACGGTGGGCCATGCCGATCACGATTTCTTTGACGTTATAGGTACCGGAACGACGGATCAGAGAGTCCATCAGCGGGATCAGGCTCTCGCCACCTTCCACACCGAAACGTTTGGTACCCGGATACTTGGAATCCAGATGACGCTCAAGACCTTCTGCCGCGGACAAGCGCTGCAGGATCTCGGTACGGACATCGTTACCAAAACTGGGCTTGGACTGGCTGCGCTCCAGGCGCTGCTGGAACCACTGCTGCTCATCCAGGTTGGACAAGTGCATGATTTCCGCACCGAGATTGCCGCAATAGGTGTTTTCCAACCCTTGTACGATTTCACGCAGGGTGGCTTCGCCATTACCGAAGAACAGGTCGCCGGTCTGGAACGTGGTGTCGAAGTCGCCTTCAGTCAGGCCGTGATAATTCAATTGCAGATCTGGCACCTGTTCACGGGCCATGATGCCCAACGGGTCCAACGTGGCCTTTTTGTGGCCGCGGTGGCGATAGGAGCTGATCAGTTGCAGAACTTTGATTTGTTTGCGCTCGTGCTCAATATTGACTGAGCCGGCGCCGGGGGCGGATAGGGGGCGGGTGCGGTTTTTGGCCAGCAACTCAAAGTGCTGGCGAATGGCCGCGTGAGAAACATCACCTCCGTTTACACGGGGCAAGCTGTCAAAGTAATTGCGCCACTCTTCCGGTACACCACTGGGGTCGTGAAGATAAGTCTCGTACAGCTCCTCAACATACCCGGCGTTACCGCCAGAGATATGCGAAGTACGCCAGAGCTCCTCCATTGTGCTTTCGTGCATTTAATGCCTACCTCAATTACCGGCGCTCACCCGATACGCCGCTCTTTCCTGTCTTTCACTCACAAAAGGGGAGGCGCTGAAAAGACACCTCCCCTTTTTCGTATAAGCCTGACACCTGCGCTGCTGTCGGCTTAATTGTGATTATTTTTTGGTAGCAAACCCGCGAGCCCCATTGGGCCTTTTGCTATACGCCGCGAGTTATCAGCATATTGCGGATATGCCCGATGGCCCGAGTGGGGTTCAACCCTTTGGGACATACGTTTACGCAGTTCTGAATACCGTGGCAGCGGAAGACGCTGAACGGGTCATCCAGATTGCTGAGTCGCTCATCAGTCGCTTCATCACGGCTGTCTGCCAGGAAGCGGTAGGCCTGCAGCAGGCCTGCCGGACCGATGAACTTGTCCGGATTCCACCAGAAGGACGGACAAGCGGTAGAGCAACAGGCACAGAGAATACACTCGTACAGGCCGTCCAGCTTCTCGCGGTCTTCCGGTGACTGCAGTCGCTCGATAGCCGGCGCGGGCGTATCGTTCTGCAGGTACGGTTCAATCTTTTTGTACTGGGTATAGAACTGCTCCATATCCACTACCAGGTCGCGGATCACCGGCAGGCCCGGCAGCGGGCGCAGCACCAGCTTCTTGCCCTTCGGCGCCGCTTCAGAGATCGGCATGATACAGGCAAGACCGTTCTTGCCGGAAATGTTCATGCCGTCGGAGCCGCACACACCTTCACGACAGGAGCGACGGTACGCCAGAGTCGGATCCTGAGCCTTGAGCAGTTCCAGTACGTCCAGCACCATCAGGTCCTTACCTTCGGTGTCCAGCTCGTAATCCTGCATGTAAGGTGCGGAATCGGTTTCCGGGTTGTAACGGTAAATGCTTACTTTCAACATGTTGCTTCCGCTCCCGAATTAATAAGTACGCGTTTTCGGCTCGAAGGTATCGACAGTCGTGGGGGCGAAGTTGACCGCACGCTTGCCGACACGTTTCTCGCTCGGATAGAACATGGAGTGACACAGCCAGTTCTCGTCGTCACGCTCCTGGAAATCCTCACGGGCATGAGCGCCGCGGCTCTCGGTGCGCACTTCTGCCGCGATTGCAGTGGCTTCCGCCACTTCCAGCAAGTTCTGCAGTTCCAGGGCCTCGATACGCGCAGTATTGAAGGCGCGGGACTTGTCGTCCAGGCGCACATTACCAATGCGCTCGCGCAGCTCTTCCAGCTTCTTCACGCCCTCGGCCATGTAGTCACCGCGACGGAATACACCGAAGTGATTCTGCATCACATTCTGCAGCTCGGTACGCAGTTTTGCCGCACCTTCACCATTGTTGGTGGTCTCCAGGCTGTTCAGACGCGACATCGCCGACTCGATATCGGACTCGGACGCTTCGCGATTCTCGACACCTTCACGCAGGGACTGCTCGATAAACAGACCGGAAGCGCGACCGAATACCACCAGGTCCAGCAGGGAATTGCCGCCCAGGCGGTTGGCACCGTGTACCGATACACAGGCGACTTCACCGCAGGCGTACAGACCATCGATGACCTGGTCATTGCCGGACGCATCCTGGGTCAGGGCCTGGCCGTGCACATTGGTGGGAATCCCGCCCATCATGTAGTGACAGGTCGGCACCACCGGAATCGGGGTGTGAACCGGGTCTACGTGGGCGAAGGTCTTCGCCAGCTCACAGATACCGGGCAGGCGGCTGTGCAGCAACTCTTCGCCCAGATGATCCAGCTTCAGGAACACGTGGTCGCCATTGGGACCGGCACCGCGACCATCGAGAATCTCGAGTACCATGGAGCGGGCGACCACATCGCGCCCGGCCAGGTCTTTGGCGTTGGGGGCATAGCGCTCCATGAAGCGCTCACCGTCTTTATTGATCAGGTAGCCGCCTTCACCGCGACACCCTTCTGTGACCAGAGTCCCGGCACCGTAAATCCCGGTGGGGTGGAACTGCCACATTTCCATATCCTGCACCGGCACACCGGCGCGCAGGGCCATACCGACACCGTCACCGGTATTGATATGGGCGTTGGTCGTGGAAGCAAAAATCCGGCCGGCACCGCCGGTGGCCAGTACCGTGGCCTTGGATTTGATGAACACCACTTCGCCGTCTTCAATGCAGATAGCGATGACACCGACGACAGCGCCGTCCTGGTTCTTCACCAGGTCCACCGCGAACCACTCGTTCAGGAATACGGTGTTGTTTTTGACGTTGTTCTGGTACAGCGTGTGCAGCAGAGCGTGACCGGTACGGTCTGCTGCCGCACAGGTGCGTGCCGCCTGGCCGCCGCGGCCGAAGTCCTTGGACTGGCCACCGAACGGGCGCTGATAGATACGCCCCTCTTCTGTACGGGAGAAAGGCAAGCCCATGTGCTCCAGCTCGAATACCGCTTCCGGGCCCACAGAGCACATATACTCGATGGCGTCCTGGTCACCGATATAGTCGGAACCTTTCACAGTGTCGTACATGTGCCAACGCCAATCGTCATTGGGATCATCACTGGCAATGGCACAGGTGATACCGCCCTGGGCGGAAACCGTGTGCGAGCGGGTCGGGAATACTTTGGTGATTACCGCAGTTTTGAAGCCGGACTGCGCCATCTGCAGTGCCGCGCGCATACCCGCGCCGCCACCGCCAATTACGATACCGTCAAAGGTTATTGTTCGCATATTCGACATGACTTACACACCCCACAGAATTTCAATGCCCCAAACCGCGTAGAACACGGCAACAGCGCCCAACAACACCTCGACGACAATACGCAGAATCGTAGCTTTGCCACCCATCATGCGATTGGTGAGGTAATCGGTAATGACGGACCAGAGACCGATCCAGGCGTGAACGATCGTGGAGATCAGGGCCACCAGGCTGAATACGCGCACCCAGCGCTGCTCGAACAGCGCCGACCAGCTCGCATAGCCGAAATCTTTAGAGAGAAAGATAAAGCCCACTATAAAGAGGGTGTAAGCCACCAGCACAACTGCGCTGACACGCTGAATAAACCAGTCGTACAGACCGCTACGACCGAAACCCGTTACTGCCTTTACCATATCAGTACCCCCGCAAGCAGAATGAGAACGACTGAAAGCACGAGTACTATCACCGCGCCGCGGCGACCACCTTCAAGGCTCTCACCGAGGCCCGCATCCATCAGCAGGTGACGTACACCGGCGATGAGGTGGTAGATCAGCGCAGCCAGTGATGCCCACAGGATGAGCTTGGCCGGCACACTATTGAGTACGTCTGCTACCTTTTGGAAACCCTGTTCGGATTCCAGACTGGAATCCAGCATGCACAATAGAAGTGCAACCACAGCGAAGAGCACTACACCGGAAATACGGTGAAGAATAGAGACCAACGCTGGCACGGGGAGCTTGATAGTAGAAATGTCTAGATTGACAGGTCTGTTTTTGTTCACAGGAAAAACACCTTTTTGCCCTGAAAGACGGGGCGCCCGTTAGTTTTCTTGGTACCGGGCGGGCTCGCTGATCACTTAGCGCGCAACCTGTAGAGGTCTTGTACAAAGTGGCCTTACCACGGCGCAAGCCGCGCGGATTATAGGCATTCAGATTTCAAAACACAACGAACCTCAGGCCCATGGCGGTCGCTTTCTAGTAGTTGCAATCCACGCCACGCCCTATTAAGCAGGTCCCGGCGAAGTCCAGACCAGGGTACGAAGCACGCATTTCGTTCCACCCGGATTTCCGCGCCGGTTTGCCTTCCGACACAGGCAAAATTCCTGCCACCCGCCGCAAACACGGAAGATCCTGCGGGCATAGAACCCCCCAGCCAGTCCGATTTGGTTTGACAATTTGAGGCGCGGCACTTAAGTTTGGCCGCGCTTAAAAGCCCGCTAGCCCCATGTCCGCGTCCGGATGCAGCCAACGAAGGCACTCCGAGCCCGCAGAATCCGGCACTTTCCGGGTTGTGCGTGAGCAAATTCGCAGCTTTACCCAGTAGAAGGTGATCACAAAAAGAGCGCGGAACGAGTCGCACCCGGCCCAAAACCCCCAGCAGTAATTCAGGGGTTTGTGTGGAAGAAAAAGCTGGCAAAAGAATAGTTTTTAGGAGTCCACAATGTCCGACAAGAAAGCTCAACTCACGGTCGACGGTATCGACGCTCCCTACGACCTGCCGGTCTATTCCGGAACTGCTGGACCCGACGTTGTCGACGTCAGCAGCCTGGCCGGCAAAGGCCTGTTCACCTACGACCCGGGCTTCATGTCCACCGCCTCCTGCGAATCCAAGATCACCTATATCGATGGTGCCAATGGCGTGCTACTGCACCGTGGCTATCCCATTGAACAGCTGGCGGAGAAGTCAGACTATCTGGAAACCTGCTACCTGCTGATGAACGGCGAACTGCCGTCTGCCCAGCAGAAGAAGGAATATGTCAACAGCATCATGAACCACACCATGGTGCACGAGTCACTGGTCAACTTCTTCAAGGGCTTCCGCTACGACGCCCACCCGATGGCCATGATGTGTGGCGTTGTCGGCGCCCTCGCCTCCTTCTACCACGACTCCCTGGACATCACCGATCCGGAACACCGCAAGATCTCTGCGGACCGCCTGATCGCCAAGATGCCGACCCTGGCCGCCATGTGCTACAAGCACAGCAAGGGCCAGCCGTTCATGTATCCGGACAACAGCCTCAGCTACTCCGAGAACTTCCTGCACATGATGTTCGGCAACCCCTGTGAGCCGAGCAAGATCGATCCGGTTGTGGCCAAGGCCATGGACGTGATCTTCCTGCTGCACGCCGATCACGAGCAGAACGCCTCCACTTCTACTGTGCGTCTCGCCGGCTCTTCCGGTGCCAACCCCTTCGCCTGTATCTCCTCCGGTATTGCCACCCTGTGGGGCCCGGCACACGGCGGCGCCAACGAAGCGGTACTGAACATGCTGCAGGAGATCGGCGACGAGAGCCGTATCGACGAGTACGTTGCCAAGGCCAAAGACAAGAACGATCCGTTCCGCCTGATGGGCTTCGGCCACCGTGTGTACAAGAACTTCGACCCGCGCTCCCGCGTCATGCAGGGCATCTGCGACGAAGTACTGGGCGCCATGGGTGCCGAGAACGATCCGCTGCTGCGCATCGCCAAGAAACTGGAAAAGATCGCACTGGAAGACGAGTACTTCGTCGAGAAGAAACTCTACCCGAACGTGGACTTCTACTCCGGCATCATCATGAAGGCCATCGGTATTCCTACCGACATGTTCACCGTGATCTTCGCCACCGGCCGTACCGCAGGCTGGATTGCACACTGGAACGAGATGATCTCCAACCCATACAAGATCGGCCGTCCGCGTCAGCTATACACTGGCTACACGCCGCGCGACTACGTATCCCTGAACGACCGCTAAGCGATTTTTCAGGATCGGAAAAACCCGGCTTTTGTCGGGTTTTTTTATGTCCGGACATTACCGGAACCGCACCGTCAGGCACACCAAGCCCCCGTACCACGAATGGTGCGGAGGGCTGAAGCGGATCTATTGGAACGGAAAGTACTTACGGCAGGTTATGCACGTGACTACCCACCGGCCCGGAGAAGATGCCACCGTCGTGCATATCCCAGTTGATCGACCAGGTCATGACACCGTTGAAGGTCGGATACGCCTGGGACGGCGTCAGGGTGTCGCAGTTCAATTGCTGGGTCAGGCAGTCCAGCGCGCGGTTGATGTCCGCGGTGGTCGCGAAGCCGCTACCGGCGGCACTGGGGCCCGATGGCAGCGCCAGGCCCACCTGATCCGGGCGCAGGCCCTCAAAGAACCCGGCATCGCCATACCCCAGCGGGAAGCCTTCGATCAGCATCAGTGCGGAAGACACCATCATATCCACAGAACCTGCCGGATAGGCCGGTCCGCGATACGGGGTGGCGAGGCCGCCATTGTTGTACAGCTGCACGTGCAGCAGATCCAGCTCGTCGCGCAACTGGTCGATCATCGGCAGGTAGGCGCCCCAGATACCGGTATAAGACACGTAACCGCCTTGCACATAGGGATGCTCCGGCGCCATGGACAGGTACATGTTCGGGTACTGCTGCTTCAGTTGCTTGACCGCATCCACCATGTTCTCGATCACCGGTGCCCCGTGCATCACGCCCGCGCCGGATTCCAGATCGATATCGATCCCGTCAAAGCCGTACTCATCGATGATGGCCGCGGTGCTGTTGACAAAGTTGCTGACGTTTTCTTCGGAGTTCAAGGTAACGGTACCCTTCTCACCCCCAAACGAGAGAATCACGATCTTGCCGTCGGCACGCTTGGCCGCCACATCGTCGATAAACTGCTGCTTGTCCAGACCGGGATCCAGGTTGAACGCGACACTGCCGTTGCCGGCATCATCGGCAAAGGCCACCACGATCACGTCCCACACATCGGACACTTCGCTGATACGGTACAGACCGGAGCCGTTGTCGAAGTTGTGCCAGTAACCCACCAGCGCATGCTTCGGCAGCAGGCCGCTGTTGCCGCCCGACGAGCTGCCGCCGGAAGAACTGGAGGAGCCAGAACCAGAGGAGCTGGATCCACCACTGGATGAACTGCTGGAAGAACCACTGCCGCAATCCCCCACCTGACTCCAGGCATCTTCCCAATGCGCGCCCACGCCGGGCTCATAGGCCCAGGCCGCATCGGATGAACACCAGCCGGCGATATTGCACTGAAATTCAAACCCCGCGTTCTGAACAACATCACCCGCGGCATAGGCATTGCCCGCAACGTACTGTGCAGATGTGCAACTGCCACCACCTGAACTGCCACCAGAGCTCGATGAGGAGCTGGAAGAAGAGCTCGATGAGGAAGATGAACTCGAGGAGGAGGAGCTGGAAGAACTGGAGCCTCCGGAAGATGAGCTGCCATCACAGGCGCCATCGTACTCCCACACGTCCCAGGTACCCGAGTGGGTGGTAGGGTCCTCGTTCTGGGTCCACCAGTTTGCGGTGTAGGCATTGCCGAGATGCGCCACCGCATCCCCTTCCACATAAATTGCACTGCTTTCCCAGTCCGCGCGCGCACTGCAATCCACCGCAGCGACATTGACCGAGAAAAGCGCGAGGGCAAGTGCGCCCATTAAACGACTTTTCATGCTGTGTTCCTTTTATTGATTATCCGAATACAACGCAAAGAACAGAGGGCGCAAAAGCGCCCTCTGAATACTGCAAACTGCTTATCGACAGCAAACTGAACGGGTGACTGAAAAGAGACAGGACGCCCCTTTTCAGTGCCCGTGGCTCAGCTTTAGTTGCAGGTGGCGGGACCGATTTCTTCCCAGTCGGAAGAAGTGTCCGGCTCCTGCCCCTGAGTCCACCACTTGGCGCGGTAGCGCAGGCCTTCAAAGTTCACTTCATCGCCACCGTTGTAAGCAGTAGCAGCATTCCACGGCACTTCGATATCGCTGATGAGCTTCCAGTCGGCTGCGTCCAGTGCCGGCTCCTGTTGCGTCCAGTACTTCGCTTCCCAGACCAGATCTTCATGGCTGACCTGATCACCGCCGAGGTAAGTGCCGGACTGCCACGCGGGGTAATCAGCGGCATTCGGATCGGTGGCATCGCAGCTACCGTCATCGTCTTCGTTGGTCACAAAAACGGCGACAGTTGCGCTGGCGGTTGCCAGGCCGTCGTTAACGGTGACGGTGAGTTCAAACTCGGTATCCGCCTCTACCTGCGGTGCGGAGATGGTGATGGTGTCGCCGGTACCGGAGGCCATCCCTTCCCAGATGTAGCTCAGGGTATCGCCATCGGCATCGGTACCGGTTGCAGTGATGGTGGTACTTTCACCCTCGACCAGGGTCACGCTTTCCGGCGCGGAAACTACCGGCGCGGTGTTGCTGTCTTCCGGCAGCAGGAAGATGCTGACCTGATCGCTATCGGAAAGCTCGCCATCGTTGACCGTAAGCTCAAACACCAGTTCTTCTTCCGTACTGACTGTGTCGGCAGAGAACGTCGGGCTGACAGCGCTGCTGTCGCTCAGGGATACAGAGGTTCCGGATGCCTGGCTCCAGCTATAGGTCAACGTATCGTTTTCCGGGTCAGTTGAGGCTGCACCGCTCAGGGTGACAACCGCTGGAGTTTCCACCATCTGGTCGGCACCGGCGTCGGCACTGGGGGCCTGATTTGCCTGTTCCGCTTCAACGGTGATACGCACTTCGTCACTATCACTGACGGTGCCATCATTGACGGTCAGCGTGAAAGTGAGCACTTCATCACTGGTAACACTAGGTGCAGTGAATGAGGCGACGGCACTGTCAGCATTTTGCAGCGATACATCGGTGCCCGCGGTCTGAACCCAGCTGTAGGTCAGCGGATCATTGTCCAGGTCACTGGAGTTGCCGCCGTCAAGAGAGACAGAAGCACCGCTCGCGACAGTCTGATCACCACCGGCACGGGCAGTGGGCGCACGGTTACCGGGACCATCGCCGTGGCCGAGGCTCTCGTGCATGGCGTTGAGGATGTCGCCATTGTCCGCGTCGATTTCCCAGGAGAACAGGCCCGCCATACCTTTGGACTGTGCGTACGCACCCTTGGCCAGCACTGAACGATGGTTGTCGTAGGTGATCAGATCACCGGTGCCCGGCTTGAAGATGTACGCCGCCTCTGCAGTTTCGTCGTAGTATTCTTCCCACTCACCGGTAGCAATGCGGCTGACGATATCGCGGTAATCCACCACACCGTCTTCCCAGGTGCCGTCTACCATGCCAGTCGCGGTGCCGGTCATATGGTCGTTACCGGTCCAGCCGTTGACGCCGGTCCAGCCGCGACCGTACATGGCAGCACCAATCACCATTTTTCCCGGTTCCATACCCTGCTCGAGCAGCGCTTGAATACCGTTGTCGGTGGTGTAATCAGTGTCGGGGCGCCAGGTCGGCGCATAGAGCGCAGTCTGGTGCCCCAGTACCTCATTGCTCCAACCGCCGTAATAGTCGTAAGTCATCACGAAGAAGTAATCCATGTACTGCTGTACAGCCTGGTAGTCCACGTCTTCGATTTTGTCACGGCCGGCACCGATGGCAGACGTCAGCTCGTATTCGCGACCGGTTTCCTGCTCGAGACCGTCCAGCATTGCGCGCAGGTCACGCATCAACAGACGGTAGGTTTCACCGTCGATGGCGGGGTCGCCCAGATCCGGGTTGGCGCCGGAACCGCCCGGATATTCCCAGTCGATGTCGACACCGTCAAAGAATTTCCAGGTACGCATAAACTCCTCTACGGAGTCGACAAAAGTCTGGCGCTTGGCCGCATCGTCAAAGAAATAGAACGGGTCGGACAAAGTCCAACCGCCGATGGAAGGCAGGATTTTCAGATCCGGATAGGCCTGTTTCAGAGCCATCAGCTGGCCGAAGTTACCTTTATAGGGATCAGAGAAAGTCTGGTCTGCCTGGGCCTTCTGCAAGGCGGCAAACGGATCGTGCAGGGATACCTTGAAGTCTTCACGCCCGGAACAGGAACGCTGCAGGGCGGCAAAGCTACCTTCAATTTCTTTCAGGCTGTCGTTGATGCCATCGCCACCACAGATGGGAATAAACCCGTAAATGATATGGGTGAGATTGTAAGCCGGTATCATGTCGACAGAGAATTTACGCCCGTATACGCCCCACTCCACAAAGTAGGTACCGACCACGGAATCCGTGGTGTTGGTGTAGGGTTGATTGTTTTCGCCGGCAGTCAGGGTAATCGGATCAAGGTGGCTGCCATCGGTATCCGCTACCACAATTTCCATTGCTTCAGAGGTTGCACAACCGTCATCGTTACACAGTGCCACCTGCAACGCATACTGGCCGCCTTTGTCGACCTGTAGCGTGGCTGAACCGGTCTGGGTGGCACCGCCACTGACAGACTGCTCCAGCACCACTTCGCCATTCAGCAGATACTGGGCTGTGGTTGCGCCATCGCCAGACCACTTGGACCAGGCAACGGGTACTTCCGCGTAGTCATTGATGGTTACCAGCTGCTCGTAGGCCGTGGCCGCTTCATCCACCTCTATGATGGCAAAGCTGGTTTCCATCCAGTCAATGGTGGGCGCGCCGGGCGCCGCGAGTGCTGAAGAGCTGGCGAGGCCGAGTGCAAGGAGTGCACGGCGCCAGTGATTGGGAGTGAGCCCTTTCATGAATTGTCACCTTGTTCATTATCTTTTATTAGGTAACGAGGGCGTGGAGCGACTTTGCCATACCTCAGCGGGCACCACTGCCCCCGATCATCGGAACCGGCATTCAACTGCTGATGCCGGTACTGCTTCAGGTACCTCTGGGGTCCGGGGAAAGCGACTTCAGGATGCACTTAACCGGACTGAATGACATCGCTGTCATTTTCATCAAAAACATGACAGCGATGTCATTACATTTTCACAATACCCCGGTACGGTTTAACTTGACCAGCCCCCTAAGACAGCCATGAGAGGTTAGTCACAAACAATTTCCCATTCTGGCGCGTTAAATTTCGAATACCCCGGCGGAATTTCCCGGCCACAAATGAAAAGCGGCCGAACTCTGTCGACCGCTCTGCCCCTTTACCCAATCAAGCTGGCTGCTACTTCCCGCTCTTTCACTCGCTGAAATCAATCAATTTCAGATCAGTGGTCACCCGCTGTGGGCATATTTACGGTCATGTTCAGCCTCGTTACGGTCCGCTTGTTGTTGGCACTCCACACCGATTTGCGTCAGTGAGAGTCTTCCCGGGATGCTTCCAGTATAGGGTCCTGCAGCGTGGCTCCAAATACGATCGCTCTCAACCAGACGTCGCGGTTCCAGACGGTCTGCAGCTGGTGCTGAAGCACCTTACAACACCCTACACTGCGATCAAAATGACCCACGCCGAGGAAGAACTCATGCCCTATGACAATCGCAGTGATCTACCGGACGCCGTTAAAAATTCGCTGCCCCCACACGCCCAGTCGATCTACAAAGAAGCCTTCAACAGTGCCTGGGATCAATACAAAGACCCAGAGGACCGCCGCGAAGATCGCAGCCGGGAAGAGACTGCCCATGCGGTGGCCTGGTCGGCAGTGAAGGAGGAGTACGAGAAGAGCGACGACGGTAACTGGAAAAGAAAGCACTGATCCCGAACTTCAGCAATATCAGGGGTAGTCAGCACCCCCTCAACGCTTAAGGGGTTTGATCAACCCTTCCAGTCCCTCGATCTTGATTTCCAGCGTCATCGCCATCAGCTGCCCCAGCCGCCCGCTCGGAAACCCTTGCTTCGCAAACCAGAGCAGATATTCCTCTGGCAAATCGATCAGCATCCGGCCGGCATACTTGCCAAAAGGCATCCGGGTACGGGCAATATCCACCAGGTCCTGCTTTTCCATCATCGTGGTACAACTTTTTTCATTGACAAAAAATGGGAGGTCGTCATTCGCCACCATACACTGCATCGGCAACTTCCGAGCAGATGAACAATCCGGAGTATTGTATGCAATTTCAGACACTCAAACGCGCGGGACTGGCTTCCGCACTGACATTCACTCTGGCAACAACCGGTTGCGCCAACATGAGCGATACCGATCGGCGCGTAGGCACGGGTATCGGTATCGGTGCAGTGACCGGGGCACTGGTAACTGGCGGTGATATCGGTGGTGCGGCAGTCGGCTCTGTACTGGGTGGTGTCGGTGGCTGGCTGTACGACCGTGAAAAGAAAAAGCGCTACTACTACGACAGCCGCGGCCGCCGCGTGTATGAACGTTAACGATCTCGGGTAGCCCTTAAACAGGGTTCCCCCCTTTAATAGCGACTTCTATATTGCTGCTACCTCAGCACTTGGCGCAGCGCCTTCCTACTGGGCCACTAACGGGCCACTAGCGGGGGCGCTGCGCATTCTTGCGTATGCCGACCACTCCCGCCCAGCCAGATGAAGTATTGTTTTCGCTTCTTGCGAACTATGAGAGTATTTCGGCACAGGATCGCCGCCGTGCGGCCGACCACTATTTCAACGCTCCAGTAATTTCCACAAATATAACCCTCAAATAAGAAGGATTTATCGTGACCTACACCAACTTTCCCCGAGTTCTGGGATTGTCTATGGCTGTTGCCATGCTGGCCGCCTGCGGCAAGCCGGCTGAGAACACTCAAAACACCGACACTGAAGACACCACCGCAAAGCCTGCGCAATCTGCCGCCAACACCAATGTCTCCAACAACGTATCCACCGAGGGCATGTGGATGCCCCGCCAGCTGCCGGAACTGGGCGACAAGTTGAAAAGCCTGGGGCTGGAGCTGGACCCGGAAACCATGACAGACCTGACCAAGTTCCCCATGAATGCGGTCGTCAGTCTCGGCGGCTGCTCCGCGTCTTTCGTCTCCCCCAAGGGACTGGTGGCCACCAACCACCACTGCGCCTACGGCTCCATTTCCTACAACTCCACGGAAGACAACGACCTGCTGGCCAATGGCTTTCTCGCCAAAACCTTGGAGGAAGAACTGCCCGCGGTGCCCGGCTCCCGCGTTTACGTCACCGTGGACATGCAGGAAGTCACCGACAAGGTGAAAGGCAAGCTCAGCGACGACATGGACGGTGCCACCCGCTTCAAGGCCATTGAAGATGCGGAAAAGGCGCTGGTCGCCGAGTGTGAATCCGACCCCGGCCACCGCTGCGAGGTCTACAGCTACTACGGCGGTGCCAGCTACTACCTGATCAAACAGCTGGCGATCCGCGACGTGCGCCTGGTGCACGCCCCCGCCTCTTCCATCGGCAAGTTCGGTGGCGATATCGACAACTGGATGTGGCCGCGCCACACCGGCGACTACTCTTTCCTGCGCGCCTATGTGGGCCCGGATGGCAAACCCGCCGACTTCTCTGAAGACAATGTGCCCTACGAGCCCAAGCACCACCTGAAAGTGGCAACTCAAGGACCGGAAGAGGGTGATTACGTGATGGTCGCCGGCTACCCCGGCAGCACCAACCGCTACCGCACCGCGGAAGAAGTGAGCAACAACTTCACCTGGTACTACCCCACCATGCAGAAAGTGCTGGCGGAATGGTCTGAGGTCATCGGTAACGCCACCGAAGACAACAAGGATGCCGCACTCAAATATGCAAGCCTGGTGGCCGGCCTCAACAACTATGCCAAAAACTTTACCGGCATGATGGAGGGCTATAACCGCAGCGACCTGCTTCAGCGTAAGCAACAGCTGGAACAAGATCTGCAGGCGTGGATTGAAGCCAACCCGGAAGCCAGCAAAAAGTACGCTTCCGTCATCAGTGATCTGCAGAAACTGATAACCGAAAAGCAGTCCACCCAGGAGCGCGACCTGCTGCTGGGCTATATGAACCGCTCGTCCATGCTGAGCGCCGCCCAGCGCCTGTACCGCCTCAGCCTGGAAAAGCAGAAGCCGAACATGGAGCGCGAGCCCGGCTATCAGGAGCGCGACATGACCCGTTTCACCGAAAGCATGAAGCGTATCGAGCGCAACTTCGAGCCGTCGGTAGACCAGGCCATCTGGACCTACTTTATCGAGCGCTACAATGCACTGCCGGAAGACCAGCACCTGGAGAGCTTCGACAGCTTCTTCGAGGGCGAGCTGAGTGGCGACGCCCTGCAGCAAAAACTCGCCACCATGTACAAAGGCACCGGCCTCACCGAGACTGAAACCCGCCTCGATTGGATGGAGAAATCGCCGGAAGATTTCCGCAACAGTAACGATCCATTCATCCAGCTGGCGGTGGCCACCTATGACGATCGCTATGCCATCGAGCAGCGCCAGAAAGCCATGGGCGGCGAATTCGCCGAACTGCGTCCGCAGTATATGGACCTGCTGATTGCCTACTACAACGAACAGGGTAAGCCCGTGTACCCGGATGCCAACAGCTCCCTGCGCCTGACCTACGGACTGGTAAAAGGCTACACCCCGCCCGCCGGCACCATCAAAGGTCCCGCCGATGGTAATGACGGCAAAGACAGCTTTGTGCCCTTCACCACCCTGCGTGGTATTGAAGCCAAGTACACCGGTGAAGATCCGTTCGATGCGCCCCAGGCCCTACTGGATGCCATTGAGAACGAGGACTACGGTCGCTTCCATGATGAAGAGCTGGACTCAGTGCCAGTCAACTTCCTCACTACCGTCGATATCACCGGTGGCAACTCCGGCTCCGCCACCATGAACGGCAAAGGTGAGTTGGTTGGTCTGGTGTTCGACGGCACTTACGACAGCATCAACGCGGACTGGGATTTCAACGACAATACCCGGGCCATTCACGTGGATGTGGAATATATGCTGTGGGTGATGGAAAACGTGGACCACGCGGATAACCTACTGGAAGAAATGGGCGTTGCGGCTCCGACAGAGGAAAGCACCCAGTAACTTTTCCTTCCCCCCACCCTTAACCTCCCCTTAATCTCCCGGGTGGAGGCGCACAGCGCCGAAACCCGGGATCTTCCCTGGCCGCATAGAGAGCATCTGGTGTCCAAAGTTTGTCTGGCCAATTTCCCCAGCTGCTGGTAGAATCCGCGACCTTCTTACACCAATCCCAGAAAACAACCCCAGACTGTATTGTGATTACCGTGAGCCTGACTCCGCCCTAAGTTCCCCCCCCTCTCTGGATGCAGCCCTGCCTGCATATACCGATCGTGCCAGATGCGCGACCGTTTTATCTGCCTGCGTGTTCAATGTCCTGCGCCCTCTGCTGCGCAATGGGTATGTATTGCCGGGCGCTCCTATTTTGTCGTTATTCAGGATCCCCATAGATGTTGCGATCTCTTAAACTGAATTGGTTCAGTAATATCAAGAACGATTCTCTGGCTGGTGCGGTCGTCGCGCTGGCACTGATTCCCGAAGCCATTGCCTTCTCCATCATTGCCGGTGTCGACCCCAAGGTCGGCCTTTACGCCTCCTTCTGTATCTGCGTCATCAGCGCCTTTACCGGCGGCCGCCCAGCGATGATCTCGGCGGCCACCGGCGCCATGGCGCTGCTGATGGTAGGACTGGTGAAAGAACACGGGCTGCAATACCTGCTGGCCGCGACCATCCTGACCGGCTTCCTGCAAATTCTTGCCGGCTTCCTCAAACTGGGGAACCTGATGCGGTTTGTTTCCCGGTCCGTGGTCACCGGATTCGTCAACGCCCTGGCCATCCTGATCTTCCTGGCGCAGCTACCGGAGCTCAGCGGTGTCACCTGGCATGTTTACGCCATGGTCGCCGTCGGTCTCGGCATCATTTACCTGTTGCCACTGGTCACCAAGGCCGTTCCGTCGCCGCTGGTCTGTATCGTGGTGATCACCGCATTTACCATGTACATGGGCATCGAGGTACCGACTGTTGGCGACAAGGGGGCACTGCCCGACAGCCTGCCGGTGTTCCTGCTGCCCGATATCCCGCTGAACCTGGAAACCCTGAAAATCATCTTCCCGGTGGCCTTTACCATGATGGTCGTTGGCCTGCTGGAATCCATGATGACCGCCACTATCGTCGATGACCTCACCGACACCACCAGCGACCGCAATCGCGAATGCAAGGGCCAGGGCCTGTCCAATATCGTTTCCGGCTTCTTTGGCGGTATGGCGGGATGCGCCATGATCGGTCAGTCGGTAATCAACGTGAAATCCGGTGGCCGTACCCGCCTTTCCACACTGGTCGCGGGTACTCTCCTGCTGATCATGGTGGTATTTCTCGGCAAGTGGGTTTCACAAATCCCGATGGCTGCTCTGGTTGCCGTCATGATCATGGTATCGATCGGTACCTTCAGTTGGGATTCCATCACCAACATGGCCAAACACCCGCCGAGCAGCAGTATCGTCATGCTGGCCACTGTCGTGGTTACTGTTTACACCCACAACCTTGCGTTGGGCGTCGGCATCGGCGTCATTCTCAGCGCCCTGTTCTATGCCGATAAAGTGGGCCGCGTATTCTATGTGCGCTCGGAGCTGGCCGAAGACAATGCCAGCCACCGCCAGTATGAAGTGGTCGGCCAGGTGTTCTTTACCTCGGCGGAGCAGTTCATCGCATCATTTGACTTCAAGGAAGCATTGGACAAAGTGACGATCGACGTCCACCGCTCCCACTTCTGGGATATTACCGCCATCGGTGCGCTGGACAAGGTCGTTGTCAAATTCCGTCGCGAGGGCACCGAGGTGGAACTGATCGGGCTGAACGAAGCCAGCGAAACACTGGTGGATAAATTTGCCGTGCACAACAAACCCGATGCGGTAGAAAAACTCATGGGCGGCCATTGATAGGAGAAAGACAATGAGTGATGTAATAGCCTGTATTGATGGTTCACCTGCTGCCACCCGCGTGTGCGATTACGCATCCTGGGCCGCCAAACAACTGGATGCCCCGCTGACCTTCCTGCATGTACTGGATCACTCGCGCTATCCGGTGGAATCCAACCTCAGTGGCAACCTGCTTCTGGGCGGGCGGGAAACCCTGTTGACGGAGCTGTCCGAGCTCGACGCCAAGCGCAATAAGCTGGCGCTTGAACAAGGGCGCCTGTTGCTGGAATCTGTGGTACAGCGCGCCACAGATGCCGGCGTTGAAACCCCGAAGCAGTCCCAACGCCATGGCAACCTGGTGGAAACTCTGGGTGAATTGCAGACGCAGACCCGCCTTCTCGTCATCGGAAAAATGGGGGAAGAGCATGCGGGGGAGGCTGCACAGATCGGCGACCACGTTGAGCTGGTGCTGCGCGCCATGCACAAACCGGTACTCGTCGTACCGTCGGATTTCACCCCGCCGAAAAGTTTCATGATTGCCTTTGATGGCAGCCCCACCTGTCGGGATGGTGTGGCAATGCTGGCCTCCAGTCCTCTGGTAGCTGGCCTGCCTTGCCACCTGGTGGCAGTCGGTGGCGATGAACAGGTACAGGAGGAAATGGCCCGGGCGGAAAGTGTGCTGACTGAAGCCGGTCACCAGGTACAGTCAGTACAACTGGAAGGCGAGGTGGAACCCACGCTGCATCACTACCGGCAGGAAAATGGTATTGATCTCGTGGTAATGGGAGCCTATGGCCATTCGCGAATTCGGGAATTCCTTGTCGGCAGCACCACCCGCAAAATGATTACCAACGCCAAGGTACCGCATTTCGTTCTGCGGTAAGCAGTTACCTTTCGAGGAGAAACGGACCAGAACGAGTTTCAGCCTCCGTCAGATATATTCAGGGTCTTTGAAACTATCTGACGGAGTACCGCTTTCCTTTCCCTTGCGGCCTACACCAGTTTAGTTTTGGTTTTCCCGCAACGCTGACAGCGATACTCGGTAACCAGCTTTCCCTGCTTTACGTCGAACTTTCGCTCAGTGACCACCACCCATTTATGGAATCCGTCTCGGCACAGACTCTTGCCCTTGTGCTTTTCCCAGGCGGTCTTTTTCTTGAATGGCAGCACGTCGCCCATAACGTTTCCCTTTGAATTTCAGCGCTTACACTTCAGCGCCAGCTGCATGGGCGGATGCCCAGGCCCACTGAAAATTGAAACCGCCCAACCAACCGGTGACATCCAGTACTTCGCCAATAAAATACAGCCCGGGCTGCTTCTGGCTTTCCATGCTGCGCGACGATATCTCATTCGTGTCCACGCCCCCCAGGGTCACCTCCGCGGTACGGTAACCCTCCGTGCCCTCGGGGGTTAACGTCCAGGTTTGCAGTTTCTCCGCCACCTCCCGCAGGGCACTTTCGTGATACTGCTTCAGTGGTTTGCTTTCCAGACCGTTCAACTGCAGGAAGAACTGTACCAGCTTCCTGCTCCAGAGCTCGGCCAGTGCCGTGTGCAGATGACTCTCCGGCTTCTGCGCCTTCTGTTCGCTCAGCCAGTTGCAGAGATCCATCCCCGGGGCCAGGTCGAACACCACTGATTCACCCTCCCGCCAGTGACTGGAGATCTGTAACACGGCCGGCCCGCTCAACCCCTTGTGGGTAAACAGCATCTGCTCGTGGAAGCTCCCCTCCCCACAACTGGCAGTGACAGCCAGTGAGGTGCCGGGCAAATCCGCCTGACGTTTCAGTGCGCGTTTGTTCAGGGTAAACGGTACCAGCGCTGCGCGGGTGGGAATGATGTGATGGCCAAACTGACGGGCAACGTCATAGCCGAAACCGGTGGCGCCCATGGTGGGAATGGAGAGGCCGCCACAGGCAATTACCAGGGATTCGCAGACCACTTTGCCGAGGGAAGTGTGCACCTCAAATCCCTTGCGCTCACCTTCACCTTCGCCTTCACCTTCGCCCTCCAGTGGCTCGATGCGCTGTATCTCACAGCGGGTGCGGATCTGGGCCTTGGCCTCGCGGCATTCCGCCAGCAGCAGATCGACAATATCCCGGGACTTGTTGTCGCAGAACAGCTGGCCGAGGGTCTTCTCGTGGTAAGGGATACCGTGCTTTTCCACCAAGGCAATAAAGTCCCACTGGGTATAGCGGGCCAGGGCGGATTTACAGAAGTGGGGGTTTTCGCTGTAGAAATTGTCCGGCGCCGTGTACAGGTTGGTGAAATTGCAGCGGCCGCCGCCGGACATCAGGATTTTCTTGCCGACCTTGTTGGCGTGGTCCAGCACCAGCACACTGCGGCCGCGCTTGCCCGCCACCGCCGCACACATCAGGCCGGCGGCGCCGGCGCCGATGATCAGTACATCGGCCTGGGCGGGAAAGTCGCTCATAAGTGACTCGACAAAGTTCGATCAGGAAGGTTCGATCAGGTCTGCGGCAGGGTCACACCGCGCTGGCCCTGATATTTACCGCCACGGTCTTTGTAGGACACTTCGCAGATCTCGTCGGATTCGAAGAACAGCATCTGCGCCACCCCTTCATTGGCGTAAATCTTTGCCGGCAGGTTGGTGGTGTTGGAGAATTCCAGGGTCACATGCCCTTCCCACTCCGGCTCCAGCGGAGTCACATTGACGATGATGCCACAACGGGCATAGGTGGACTTGCCCAGACAGATGGTCAGTACCGAACGCGGGATACGGAAGTACTCAACGGTGCGCGCCAGGGCGAAGGAGTTGGGCGGAATCACACAGTAGTCGCCCTGCACATCCACAAAGCTGTCCTGGTCGAATGCCTTCGGATCCACAGTAGCGGAGTGCACGTTGGTGAAGATCTTGAACTCATTGGCGCAGCGCACGTCGTAACCGTAGCTGGAAGTGCCATAAGAGATCAGCCGCTCACCGCCCTCGCCGTGGCGCACCTGGCCCGGCTCAAAGGGCTCGATCATGCCCTCATTCTCAGCCATACGGCGAATCCACTTATCGGATTTGATGCTCACCCTGCCCCCTCGCTTTATACAAATATCTGGTCACAAAAAAGAGGCGGAATAATAGCCGGTTTGCCCTGTTCAAAAAAGTGCCAATCACGCGGAGCCCCCCTTGTCGCCCCTGGGCAACTACTGTATAAATTGCCAGCAGATACTGTATACACATACAGTCAAACCACTTTGAACAGCCCGTGCGGAGTAAGCCAACCGTGAACAGCGCCGAAAACTTCATGCAGAACAAGCAGTTAAGTGAACAGGCCGAGCATCAGCCGTCGGCCCGGTCTCCCGGCCAGCCACCACACCAACCACTGCAACAGTTGCTGACCCGGCCGGATATCTGGCAGCTGGCCAACCGCCAGCGTCAATCCCGCACCGGCATCACTACCGGCTATCGTGGTCTGGACGCACTGCTCGCCAACCGCGGCTGGCCCCGCGGAGCCACCAGTGAGTTACTGGTAGATAAAGCCGGCATCGGCGAGATCAGCCTGATCCTGCCTGCCCTGGCAGAAATGACCCGTCAGAACCGCATAGTGATACTCATCAATCCCCCGCATATTCCCTACGCCCCGGCTCTGGTACAGGCCGGCGTGCAGCTGGAAAAGCTGTTGATCCTGCATCCCCATGGGCAGCGGGACCAGTTGTGGGCCGCAGAGCAGAGCCTGCAGTCCGGCGCCTGCGGTGCGCTGGTCAGCTGGCAGGGGCGGGAAATACCGGCAGACAAAGACCTGCGCCGCCTGCAAATCGCCGCCCGCGAGGGCGACAGTCTGCACTTCCATTTCCGCCCCGGTTCCAGTGCCAACAGCCCCTCCCCCGCAGCACTGCGCCTGCAACTGAAAAGTGATGGAGAACAGCTGGCCCTGCAACTGGTGAAACAACTGAACGGCAAATCCGGCCAGCGTATCCACCTGGCCCGCAGCCCCAAACTGACCCGGCGCGACCAGCCTTTGCACTGACCAAAACAACCCGACAGCAGTACCAACCGAGGTTACCAACACAGTATCAACGGAACTCCAATCATGCTCTGGCTATGCATCCAACTCCCCAAACTCCCCCTGGAAGCCCTCGCCCGTGCCCACCGCGCCGGCGACAGCACGCCATTGGCCATCAGCCAGAACAACCTCATTATCGAGGCCAACGGCGCCGCTCGCGGCCATAGCATCGAGCCCGGTCTGAGTATCGCCACCGCCTGTGCTTACTGCGCCGAATTACAAATGCTGGAGCGGGACCGGGAGCGGGAAGAACAACTACTGCAACAACTGGCCCAGTGGGCCTACGGCTTTACCCCGGTGGTATCCCCCCGCAGCGCCGAACAGAGCAAGGGGCAACACGACAGCAACCCCGCCTGCCTGTACCTGGAACTGAGCGGCAGCCTCAAGGCCCTCGGTGGCCTCGCGCCCCTGCTGCAACAGCTGAACAAAGAGCTGCACAAGATGCGCATCACCCATGTAATGGGGCTCGGCCACAGCCCCAGCGCCGCGCACCTGCTCAGCCAGCTGCCGGAACACCGCCAGTGGCTTGCACAAACCAAGTCCGCCCCCACTCCACAGCAGTGGCGGCAGTGGATCAGCTTCGCCCCCAGCAAACTGCTCGACTGCAGCAACAAAGCCATCGCCAAGCTCTATGCCAGCGGTATCAAACGGGTCAGCCAGTTGCTGGCCATTCCCCTGTCGGAAGTGGGCAACCGTTTCGGGCGCAACTTTATCGATTACCTGGCACGCCTGAACGGCACCCGCCCGGATCCGGTTCCCAGTTACGAACCACCACCGGAATTTCACAGCGAACTGTTTTTCCCCAGCCCGCTGGATAACAGCGAGCAACTGCTATTCCCCGCCGGCCGGCTGGTGCGTGAACTCTGCCGCCAGTTACAACGGCGCCAGCTGTACAGCACACAGCTGTGCTGGGTACTGGATTTTGGCAGCCGCGGTTCCCGGGAGGTGAAGGTCGAGCTCTCGCGCCCACTGTTTGATCCACAGCGCCTGATCGCACTCACCAAGCTGCAGCTGGAACGGGTCGAGCTGCAAGAACCGGTTCAGGCTCTCACCCTCAACTGTCACCAACTGCGCCCACTGGAAGCACAGACCCTGCGGGAAGATTTCTTCGATGAAGGCAGCAAACTGCACGAGGGCTATCAGCTGATCGACAAGTTAAAAGCCCGCCTGGGGCACGAGGCCCTCTCCGGTGTCACCCTCAAAGAAAGCTATCTGCCAGAGCAAGCCTGGGCCAGTGCCGACAGTCTCACCCTGCAGAGCAAAGCCCAGGGACACCAGCTGAACCCGGTCAACGCCCCCCGCCCCAGCTGGCTACTCCCGCGCCCCCACCCTATCCAGCAACGGAACCACAAACTGTTTTATGACGGCGAAATGCAACTGCTACAGGGCCCGGAACGCATCGACGGCTACTGGTGGCAACACCATCGCCACGCCCGCGATTACTACATCGCCCGGGGTGGCCAGGGGAGTTTGTACTGGGTGTTTCAGGATCTGACTTCGGAGAGTTGGTATCTGCATGGGGTGTATGGATGACTGCCTCAAGTACAGGAAGTAAACGATCACACGATAAACAGGAAATTAAAGAGCAAGAGAATGCTCTGACAATGGCACGCTGGAAGGAATACCAGCGTACGGGAAAGAGTATTCCCAATGAAGCAGTCATGAAGTGGTTGGATACCTGGGGAATCGATCAGAAAACAACGATAGGCACATGCAGTACGCCGAACTCTTCTGTCAAAGTAACTTCTCCTTTCTCCAGGGTGCCTCACACCCACAGGAGCTGATTGCTACCGCCCATGCCCTCGGCTATCGCGCCCTCGCGATTACCGACGAGTGCTCCATGGCCGGTGTAGTGCGCGCATTTAGCGAGCTGAAAAAGCACAAACACCAAGGCAACCCACTCAAACTGATCTGCGGCAGCTTTTTCCGCTTACAGGAAGACAACCAACAGCTGGTGCTGCTCGCCCCCAATAAAACCGCCTACAGCGAAATCTGCCAGCTGATCTCCACCTCACGCCTGCGTGCAGAAAAAGGCGAATATAAAACCTACCTGCAGGACGTGATCGACACCTGTCACCAGGCCACTTGTCTGTGGCTGCCCAATAGCGCGACACTGGAAATTCCGGCAACCCTAAAAACCCACTTCAAAGAACGGCTCTACATCGCCCTCAACAACCGCCTGCAGCCAGAACAGAATCTGCAACACCAGCAGATCACCGAGTTCGCCCACGCACAACAGCTCCCCCTGGTCGCCACCAATGCGGTACTGATGCACAACCGCAGCCGCAAACCCTTACAGGATGTCCTCAACGCAAACTTCCACAACTGCACTCTGGACCAGCTGGGTTACCGCCTGGAACAGAACGCCGAGCGCTACCTACGCCCATTACCAGAGATAAAAGACCTGTATCCACAACAGGCAATCGCCAACACCCTCCACATCGCCGAGCAGTGCACCTTCTGCCTGTCGGAACTGCGCTACCAGTATCCCTCTGAAGTTCTGCCGCGCGGCAGAAATGCCAGTGACTATCTGCGGGAACTGGTAGAGGAAGGCATCAGAATCCGTTGGCCCAATGGCCCCAAAGCGCACATACAACAACAGATCGAATTCGAACTGGAGCTGATTGCGGAGCTGGCATACGAGCACTACTTCCTCACCATTCACGATATCGTCCGCTACGCCCGCAGCCAGCATATTCTCTACCAGGGCCGCGGCTCCGCCGCCAACTCGGTGGTGTGCTACTGCCTGCTGATTACCGAAATCGATCCCCACAGAATCGGCCTGCTGTTCGAGCGTTTTATTTCCCGTGAGCGCAACGAACCGCCGGATATCGATGTGGATTTCGAACACGAGCGGCGCGAGGAAATCATTCAGTACATCTATAGAAAGTACGGCCGCGACCGCGCCGGTCTCGCCGCCACCAAAATCACCTACCGCTTCAAAAGCGCCCTGCGGGATATCGGCAAGGCACTGGGCCTGGGCGCTGCCACCATCGAGCGGCTACAGGCCGAACGTACCTGGTGGGATTCCATGGAAGATTTCCCGGCGCAGATGCAGAAAGCCGGCATCGCCCCGGACAGTACCACCGGCAAAATGTTGCCCTTGCTGCTGCAACAGATTCACGGTTTCCCCAGACACCTGTCCCAGCATGTGGGCGGCTTCGTGATTACCCAGCAACCCCTCAGCCAACTGGTGCCACTGGAAAACGCCGCCATGGAAGACCGCACCATCATCCAGTGGGACAAGGAAGATATCGAAGACCTGAAACTGATGAAGGTGGACGTCCTAGCCCTCGGCATGCTCACCGCCCTGCGCAAGTCCCTTTCTTATATGGCGCTGTACGGCAAAAGAATGCGCCTGCAGGACATACCAGCGGACTGCGGGAAAACCTATGAAATGATGTGCCGCGCCGACACCATCGGCGTGTTCCAGATCGAATCCCGCGCCCAGATGAGCATGCTGCCGCGCCTGCAACCGCGGAATTTTTACGAACTGGTGATCGAGATCGCCATCGTCCGCCCCGGCCCCATCCAGGGCGGCATGGTGCATCCCTACCTGCGGCGCAAACAGAAACTGGAACCGATACGCTACCCCCACACAGACCTGGAACCGGTGCTGGAACGCACGCTCGGCGTACCAATTTTTCAGGAACAGGTGATCAAGCTCTCCATGATCGCCGCCGGCTTCAGCGGTGGTGAAGCCGACGAACTGCGCCGCGCCATGGCCAGCTGGGGCAAAAACGGCAACCTGCTAAAATTCCGTGAAAAACTGGTCAACGGCATGCTCGCCAATGGCTATGAACGCGGGCTGGCGGAGCAACTGTTCGAACAGATGAAAGGCTTCGGCGCCTACGGCTTCCCCGAGTCTCACTCCGCCAGCTTCGCCCTCCTCGCCTACTTCTCCGCCTGGATCAAATGCCACCACCCGGCAGCCTTCTACTGCGGCCTGCTCAACAGCTACCCCATGGGCTTCTACGCCCCCGCACAACTGGTCTACGACGCCCAGCGTCACAACGTCAAAGTGCTACCTATCAACGTCCAACACAGCCACTGGCACCACACCCTGGAACTACCAAAGCCGGGACCGTGGAGCTCCAGCTCTGCAACACCAACCCTGCGCCTGGGCATGCGCCTGATCAAATCCCTGAAGGAACCAATCGCAGAAAAAATCATCAACGCCCGTGAACAATCCCCCTTCACCACCATGGAAGACTTCCACCAACGCGTCACCATCAACACCGAACAACGCGCCGCCCTCGCCAGCGCCAACAGTTTCCAGAGCCTGGCAAAAAACCGCTTCCACACCACCTGGGACGCCCTCAGCAGCCAACTGGAACAACTGGAAACCCACACCCACCAGCCCGAAAACAACCTGGAAGACCACACCTACAGTGACTACGCCAGCACCGGCCTCACCCTGCGCGAGCACCCCATCGCCCTGCTGCGCCGCCAACACCAGTACCGCCACCTGCCCAAAGCCTGTGATCTGATCAACTACAAAGACGGCCAACCCGTAAAAATCCTCGGCCTCACCACCTGCCGCCAACGCCCCGGCAGCGCCTCCGGCGTCATGTTCCTGACCCTGGAAGACGACACCGGCACCGTCAACGTAGTGCTATGGGAACAGGTACAGCGCCGCTATCGGTCGGAGATCAAGGGCGGGAATATATTGTTGGTGGAGGGACGCTTGCAGGTTAGTGATGAGGCGGGAGGGAGTGTTTATTCCGTGATTCATCTGGTGGGACAAAAACTACAGTGCCTGAGCTGGGATGATATACAAAACGTTCGAAGCTTCCACTGACAAGTGATCAACGCGGATCACCCGGGATATCAAATCTGCGCTCATGTACAGTTTTAGGCAGCGAAACTCCCAGAATCTGGATATAGGACAGCAGAGCTGCTCCTCCCTAGATTGGGCCCGAAACGATCGAAAATCAGTGTATCCACGCCATCACTGCCCATATCCCCCCCAAACCAGCCTTCACTATTGGTAGAGAACTCCGCACTCCCCAGTCTCACTCTTTAACCCCTAGGTAAGTAATACTACTCACGAGAAACCGGATCTCCATCTAGTTCTGTCTTACCGTGCTCAAGAAACCAGAAACGCTCTCATCACACCCCGCAATTGGTACAAACGTGCAAACCATGCGTTTTTTTGCGAAACAAACCAAGTTTCTTGACCTCCGATTTTGCGTTTCTGGTGAAGTATTTGTATAAAGGCGAAAAATGTAAAAGTAGTATAGGCACACCGCCCCTGAAGCCACATAAACCTTCAAGTAGTAATAAGGAATACCTGTAACATGGAATTGTTATAATTCTCTTTCTGCCACCTATAACCTAGCCAGACAAAGCCTCTCAACACACAAGTTACAAGCTAACCCAAAGCTCCAGACTTGCCGAAAATCTCGGACAGTTCACCATTGTAACCCTTTCGCCGATGCCCCTCAGGATCCACCAAATGGGTATAAGGAGTAGGCATATAAAGTTTCGATTTAACACACCCCTCATGCATTAAAATGACATAACGATTTCTCTGAGCATTTTAACTGAATACCGTAAGCCAAGGAAAAGGAAGATTATGGCATCGCTAAACACCATACTTAAACATACCGCCATACTAATTTTAGTTACCGCAATATCCGCTTGTAGCGGCGGAGGTAGCAATTCCACTCCGAAAACGGAGCCTCCAACAAAAGAACAGCCTGACGATAATCCAGGAGACGATCCCGGCGAGAACCCCGGAGAGAATCCCGGGGACGAGCCAGACGATCCCCCCGAAGAAGAGCCAGGAGAAGAACCCGGTGGTGAGCCGGGTGAAAAAGCGGACACAACACCAGATGCTTTCTCATTCGAGCGATCAGGGAACACTGGTACCGACGTACTTGTCTACTCCAATATAGTGGAAATCTCCGGAATCAACCAACCGGCCGAAGTCAAAATCAAGAATGGACAATACAGTATTGAAGGAAGCGAATTCACTACAGATCCTGGCACAATTGAAAGCGGCCAAACCATTCAAGTACGACATCAATCCGCTAAAACCAATAGCGCCACCACGAAAACCAGCCTAACCATAGGTGGTGTAAGCTCAGACTTCATTTCCAGCACCTCCGCTTTTACCGGGCAGCTAGCTGTCGCCTCGGATGGGCTTGACCTGATACTACTGGGCTTCGACGCCGACGGACAAGTGTACGAGCGGAGTCGTGCGAGTATCCCGGCATTGGAGGATTACAATAAAAATCACCAGATCTTCAGTATTACAAAGCACCCGTCGAAAGCGCTTCTATTTGTCACATCAATGAACGAATGTGAAACAGTCCCTGTAGGGTTTGAATATAACTGCGCAGGCAACGCCAGGATCGACCGCTTTACGTATGACCAGAATGCAATAGTCTACGACGGCCTGGCATATCTAGCACAACCGCCACTGCGCCTGAGTAAACCTACCGTTGAATCTGCAGAAACTTACAAATCAGTCAGCTTTTCAGTAACAAATCAATCTACATCTGCAATCGAAATTTCAGCAGTCGTTCCAGAGTATAATCGTACAACAGAACTCAGCACAGACTGCGCCGGCAACACCCTGGAAATTCGCCAAAGCTGCAATGTAACGCTGAAACGCGAAGGGCAGCACAACAACCCTAGTGCAGTAATCCACTTAAATACTTCTCAGGGAAATTTTAATACCTTTCTTATCGACATTCCCTATGTGCTAGCCGAGCATAGAGTAGGTTATTTCACCCCAAGCTTGATGAGTGATCACGACGTGGGCCTGCCGCTCTGCGCACTGACTGGCTACTACGATGAATATGCAGAATGGTCAGATAACGGCACACTCATCAACCCACCCAGCTGGAATGATATCGGCGGTAAGAACAACAAGGCCGGCGCCTGCATGCTTTCCGGCATAACGTTCAACAGCGATGGCAGCCGTGCTTATGTTACTGAAGCCATGGGCCGTTCGGTTTTGACCTTTGATGTTAATGACTCCGGCGAAATGACATTTATTACTGATAGCGGCCCTATTGAAATCGACCCTGAGTCTAAAATCGCCCTAAACGCGGAAGACACAACCCTATACAGCGGCGCCAATGCTTACACGATAGTAAATGAAGCTTTGCAGCCTTCCGCGAATAACGATCGAACATTGCGAGGCCGAGTAACCAAACTGACTACCGGGCCAAATTATGAGAGCCTGCTGACTTCCATCATCGGCTCATCTGAATTAGAGATTTACCAACTGGATACTGATCCGCTGGCGCCGACTCAGGTCACATCAGTACAGCATGAAAATAGACTGGCCGATTACGACTATTCTGAAGATCTCAGTATATTTACGACTATTGAAATTTTGGGAAGCGAAGAAAACAACACTCCTCCCCAGATCACGTCATACAGTTTTGATGGCGAAACGCTTTCAATGTCAACCAGCCAAGAAATCGATCTATCATTCGATATATGTGAAGCATGTGAACAGCCCTATGATTATACGGCCCACCCCAGTACCGTTCAGATGAACACTAGTGGCTCCCGCGCATATAGTGCCACATATATCAATGCCTACGATGATTACACACGGGAGGGAGCACCATGGCTGGGAGCCATCCTCTCTTACGAAGTCGACACGGAGGCCGGTGAGATAAGCGAGCTGTCACGCATGCGACTGGACGGCAATAGTCGCGCGATGATCCTGGTAGATACACCGGAAACAAATTAACTGGCAATCAACGGGGGTTTGTTGCAGCTACTGCTTACGGTAGCTGCTCCCACCTCCCCCTCTTCCCGTGGCTCACCTGACGAGGCAGCGGTAGGAGGGGAGGGCGGTTCAGAGAATCAACGAGTAACCCCAAAAACAGACGACGTTCCGTAACTGATAGCCGGGGTAGCACCGTCACCCAGCAAGATGTAATTCAGACTATTGGGAGAAAGCACACCCGGCACAGTCGGTGACTCCATCACCGTCTCCAAGGAAAAGGGATCCATCAACACAAGTTTGCTTAACCCCTCATCCAAACCGGGCAATTCCAGACCGACCAGAATATTTTTCCTGCCCTGCCCGTAATTCTCAACACTCACTGAAGTAAAGCGTTGGTTTTTCACTTCGAGCGATGAAAGTGCCTGAAGCCTATGATCCAACACCTGGATCGTTGAGTACTCCCGGCTGTGCGAGACAACGACGACTTCCGACAAGCCATCGCCATCCATATCAGCCGCTTCCACATCCACGATGTCCTCATCCTTGGTTTCCAACCAACCGGTATTTGAATACTGTTGAACATACTGACCGGATTCCAGGGAAAAGGCATATAGCCCCTTCTTGCTCGCCGCCAGGATATCCAGACTGCTGTCACCATCGAGGTCGGCGACTGCAATGTCTTTCCCTTCATCACTGAAGCTCCCGATGTCTCCCCCATCGGACACCTGGAAAACGGTGGATTGGGCAACATCGTATGCTCGTACCGCGCCATCCCGGAAGGTAGCAACCAGCTCCGGCATCAAATCCCCGGTCAGATCCGCGGCAGTAATCGCATTCGCCTCATAAGATAGGTTGGAATCAATCACTTCCAACGCACTGGATGCGGGGTCATATATCCCAACATGACGCGCCCAGTCCTTGTCACTGCGATGAGAAGGATAGCCACCAATGTAGAACTCATCGCTTCCATCCGCATTCACGTCCGCCGGCACATAAACAAACGAATGCGAGTTCAACAGCAGGTCCGGACTGTTACTAACAACCTCTGTGTCCATATCCAGGGCCAGAAATACAGGCCCGGACACTTTGGAATCTGTCGAATTACTGGCAAAAAGAACCCGCTCATCCCCACCGCCCCGCACCACAGTGCCGCCAACAAACTCACCATCCAGCTGGCTCGGAGCGCGTTTCTGCCAGACTATTTCAGCAGGCCCCTCGCTGGCTTTTCTAGCAATACCAAGGCTGGCGTAATCTCTGGATCCCTGTCCGCCCCACACGAGATCTCGCGCACTATTACCGGAGAGATCCAGGAACTTCACCACATGATTGGTGTAGACACCCCCGTCCATACTCCAGAGTTCCACCATTTTTCCATCCTTCAATCCGAGTGCCCGTATATCTTCGGTGGAACTGGCATAATGGCTAACAATCACAATCTCTTCACCGGGATCGCTGTCAATATCCCCCACTGCCAGGCTGTAGTACCGGCCACCGATATCATAGGTCGCTACCCGGGATTGCGACGTAGCGTCAAAGATGGCCACACCTGCGTCGGCAGAATTTCCGGTGGAAATAATTTCATCAATGCCATCGTCATCCACGTCTCCAGCGTGTACCTTCCCACCGAAGCCACCATCCAGAAACCACTTGTTTACATAGCCGGCACCATTAAAGCCGAACACATAACCACTGGAAACAATCAGATCCGGGAAGCCGTCATTGGTCACGTCCCCTAATGCAACAGACGCGGTGCGCCCCAGATCTGCACTGCGCCATACAAGGTTCAGGTTGAGATCTCTGACCTCCAGAGTGCTCTGTGCCTGATTGGATTCACTGACCAGCAGTACCAGCTCATCACTGCCATCATTATTCACATCCCCCACACGTATTGCCGAAACCCCGCCGGCATCAACCTCCAGCACTTGTTGCACATCGCGGTTTTCGCCACCTATGACCACCAGCTTCGACATTTCACCACGGAAACTCTGATTCGCCATGCCCACGAGAACTTCATCAATACCATCGCCATCCAGATCTGCAGCCGCAACCGCCGAGATATACTCCCGGCTACCTGAAAGCGCAAACGGGTAGCTCCAATTCTGTACATAGCCGCCGGCCTCCTGCTCCAGGGTATAAACTGATTGCTCCCCGTCTGTCAGCAACAATGCAAACTTTCCGTCGCCATCAAAATCACCCGCAGACACCCCCTCACCATGTTCCGCAACCAGAGCGCCAGCCCTGCTGAATGGATACTGTCTTTCCGAATCCATAACTGTGATAAGTGTTCCGGCCTCGCTGACAGCCTCATCCGTTACCGCTGCCAGCGTCCAGTTAAACCCGGTTTCACGTGAAAACAGGGGACCGGTGGGCGTCCAGGTAACATTGCCCTCGTCATCCACCGTCATACCATTCGGGCGCGCCATAAAATGAAGCAGGAATGCATCCCCATCCGCATCGACCACCGGAACATGAAAACGCAAAAGCTGACCATAAACAGCAGTTTTGGGAACGCTGCTGGTATCAATGACCGGCGGGCTGTCTAGTACCACAACGTTCACAGTTTCACTAACGTCCTCATCACCGTCAGAGAGAGAAACCGTTACCGCGACCACATCGCCTTTGACAAAATGGACACCGTCCAGACTGCTTTCGGTTTCATCCGCCACCTCTTCACCGTTTACAAACCACTGGTAGCTGGTGGTAAACGGATCGTCTTCCAAGTCTCTCGCTTCGAGCTGAACCTGAATCACGCTATCGGTATATACCTCCTCGGGCAGCAACGACAGTGATTCAATTCTGGGAGGGTAGCCCTCCCCTCCACCGGATGAACCAGAAGAAGACCCGCCACCGGAAGAGCCCGATCCCCCAGCGTCACCGCCGCCGGAAGAACCGCCGCCACAGGCAGAGAGCACTAGCGTAAAAGCAGCAATGATCAGAGAGCAGAACGTTATTATTTTTTGCTTATGCATCCTGCATTCCTTGTGGTCAGACGTGATAGCCACCAGCGAAGAGACAAATCGTTGGCGCCGAAAATATCAATAGCATACGGTATGCTCAGATGTCATTAATACAAGCAAGAGAGGGATTGGCGTCAAATTCTACCTTTGCGCCAGTATTCAGAATAATGAATCCGAATGGACAGCCGGAGTATTCCGTTTTGGTTGGACTGCGGAGAACGCGCCGTTTCTGGATGACACCAGGCGCCCCTTGATCCTGCTTTCTCATGGTACCGGCGGCAGCGTCTCACAACTTTCCTGGCACCCTGTAGCCTTCGCGGAAAGGTTCTTGTGCGCCATCTACGCAAAGACAAACCAGATACAGATCGGGCCAGGATTCATCTCGAGATCGCATCCGATGCAGCAAGCTTTTTCACCGAAAATCTTGATCTCAGGTAGAGAATGTTTCAGAAGGAATGCCAGAGATCATTTGTTGATCAGCGGACGCCATTGCGACGCCGGTTACTCCGTAAGCGGTAATTCTCTCACACCTTAAAACCTCGCCCAGTCAGCGTCTGCAGGTCCTCCCTCTCAGAAACGCGCCTCTTGACCCGCCGCACCGCCTGAGATACCGCACTGTGATGCACACCACCAAACAACTGACCAATCTCCGGGAACGTCATCCCGGCATGGTCCTGACACAACCCGAGACGGTAGAGGCCATTGAGACGTTGCTACCGTGACACGTTGGGGCTGTTGCGCTATCGGACAGCAATGCTTGTGTCGAGGATGGGGAAGACTGATCGCTTACATTACTCATTCTCTTGTCGACCTTAATCGGGATACCCGATGACAAGTCAAGTGACCGGTCCGCAATATGTCTGCTGACACGAGGGGATTCTAGCGAACTGGACGAAATCGGACGAATCGAAATTGTTACTTCGACCATGCTCTCATTGAAGCTCGCTCAAAAAAACGGGAGCCCCGCCAGAACAATAAAGTGTTGATTCCGAGTGTTTTTTTCACCTGAAAAACTGCTATCAGGTTCTGCAGAATAATAGCCAGAGAGGTCGCCACTGCACCACCTACCGCCCCCCATAACGGAACCAATGTAAAAGCCGCCAACATAGCAACAGGTGCCGAAATCAATACAGACCGGCCAAGCTCTCGCTCGTGTCCAGACATGGTAAGAAGATAGCCAACTGACCCGGTAGCCACATTCACAAACTGCCCTATTGCCAAAATTTGCAAGAGATACCTCCCCTCCTCAAACCCTGCCCCGAATAGCTCCATCAGAGCTGTAGGGAAAACCAACATGACAGCCAAGGCCGGAAGCGAGCAAAACAGCATTAACCGCACAGAAGCAAGAGCAAGGCTTTCCATGTCCTGCAGAGCCCCCTGCTTATACATGGCGGCAAAGCGTGGAGCAACCACAAGATTCACGACAGTCAAGATAAAGCTTATCAACATCGCCGTGCGCTGTGCCGCCGCGAGCTGCGCCACAGCCTCCGCATTTAGCAAGCCGCCAGCAACAAACTGCCCCGAAAACTGAATGAGTTGCGACATTAACGTCACCAACCAAAGTGGTAAACAACTATGGAAAATATCACTCCAGCTAGGAGCCCTCCCCTCTTTCCCCAGAGCGCCAATCAAAACCCAGAATCCAGCAAACAACGATATACAAGCAGATACGGTATACACCCAAGCAGATTGCTCTGCTGATGAAACACCCAAAAACAACAGCCCAGCCAAAAGAAGAAAATTTATGACAATATTGGAGAAAAAAACGGACGCTATCAAACGACGCAAACCCTGAAATGCGACCCCAATAATAGCGAGCAAAGATACCGATACAATGCCCGGCGCCATGATTCCGAGCATGGGCGCCAACTCCGGCTTAAAGAAAACCGATCCAGCCAAAAATTCACGAAAAAAATACAGCGCAGACGAGATAACACTACTCGTAATACACACGATTAATACCGCTCTGACCAAAACTCCGCGGACCACCGCCCAATCTTTCTCGGCGAATGCGGAACCCGTAAAACGCAGAACAGTATTATCCAACCCCAAACGAGAAAAGACCGCCAAAAACGTCAATACATTAAACGCGAGGAAAAAATAGCCGGACTCCGTAACGCCAAGAACACGACCAATCACTACACTCATCAGAAAAGATAGTCCTACAGCCAAGGCCCGAGCAAAAAATCCTAAAATAGAGCTAAAAATAAGATCATTATTCTTGAAGATATTCATGTAATATCGTTTCCAGGATGGCGAGTTACAAAATCACTTTCCATAAGAAACTCATCACGCGAAAGTGCACCCTCATGGTTGATCGCAAGTAAGGCTGATAAAGTAGCCCAATTAACTGCAGATAAAATCATCAATTGCCAATAACAACTCTTCAGGTGCGTGAACGGAGAGGGTGCTGGAAACGATTCCCCATGGATTATCCAGATAGCGAAACAGGTCAATCTCATCCCAGGCAATACGACATCCATCAAACTCTGACAGCTTATTACACGTCGCAACTTGATGATCGTTTCTATGCTCATTGAGATCTGCCCGCCTAGGGAAAACTAGGCATGGCTTTGCCATTACCAAACTGTCAATGATAGTCCCCATCCCGGCGTGACTCACGATGAGCTCGGCTGAGGTCATATTCTTCTCGAAATCAACGGGGTGCAAATACCGACACCAACCGAAATTCTTAGGAATGTAGGTCCCGCTACCTACTTGCGCAAAAACTTCAACACCCAGGTTATTAGATGCCCACTTATCAACAGCCGCAACAAGCCGATTGAAACCAAATTGAGTACCTACTGTCAGAAAAATCATATCACTCGCCCCTTGTACATAGGCCCTTCAGAACGCACCAATTCTGGCCATTGTGTCAGCCAGAGGTCAGCCCACCTCTTGGCGATCTTGCCCGAAAAAGATAGTTGTTCAGGGTTTGCAACACTATCAATCCATATAGTTCTACAACCAAATACCCGCCCCCAGAAAATGGTAACCAGGCCCGGCCCTGCACCGGTTGAAATAACCACGTCCGGCCTGACGACAAAAACAACTCGCAGAGTAGTAAAGAAAAGGCAGAACATTCGGATAACACTTTTCCTGCTAGCATCGGGAACGCGAAAATATGTATATCCAGAACCCTCTCTGAATGGGTAATCCACAGTGCTGACGTAGGTCGTATCATACTTTCCGAAAACTGGAGCAAGGCGAAGCAGCTGTTTCCAGTGCCCGCCAAAAGAAGCAACAGCCAATACTTTTCTCATAGCCACCGACCCCAACTAAAAATAATTTAGAGACACCCTTCAACAACATTCATATACATACGCCTATCTGAGGAGCTAAACCTAAACTGGCGTTCGAATTCCACAGGTGACATAAAATCGTAAACTCTACCCTGCCCAACTTCTTCAAAGTTTTTCCCCTTCCAATCTTCATTCTCCGATATGATATTTTTAAGATTCCTCGTAGGAATAGTTATAGAACATTCCAGATCCAACTTTTTACAAATTTTTTCTAGGTAACTTCGATAATTGGACACAAATTCTTCGTAACTTACGAAAGTATGGACACCGCGCCTAGGCAAAAAGTTATAGTGAAGTCTCAAATCATGAGACCACCTCCTAACGCAGCAGGCTAGTGATCGTTTGCCACCCCAATGCCCCGGATATTCATTTGCAGCAAAATACAATGATCTAACATTTTCATATCGTGAACGAATCACATGCAAAAAAACCAAATCAAAATCAACGGGGCAAGCCTTTTCAATAGAGCGAATATGCGCTAGGTGTGCCGGCGTCTTTTCTACAAAAATAAACTTTCCAAGGCTGTCAAGCCGGTCCCTAACGACATCAAAGAAAGCTCCAGGTAGGTCACGCATATTGACTTTAAAATCGTCTCTCGGAGAAAGTCTACAAAGAACATCTCTGCATATTACTTCTTTGGAATAGAACCTTGATCTTAAAAAATTCCTATAGTTCAAATTTGAAAAAAAATGTGTTTCAAAGTGTGAATCTACCTCAGCCAGCGAGAACAGCGCTTGCTGCGCAAGAGTTGTTCCCGATCTCGGGGTCCCAACCACAAATATAGCCCTATATTTCAAAGCAAGCTCCCGGAGCCGAAAAAATCATAGAAAACCCCACCACTCCACGCCGCACGCAAACACCATAAGCGAAAAACCACTCCATAGAAAAATATTAATCACATAAAATTTACATAAGAAGTTAAACAATTGAACGACATAAATTTCTAGCACGTCAAAAATCAACGCATACTATGCAGAACATTTACCTAGAGCGTTCACCATCAGAAAATACAGATTCAAACTGGCGATGCCAGCGACTTTGATAAAACTCTCGAACATCACCTAGATACATCTGCCAGTACTCCTTTCTCGCATCCAGCCTCTCAATTGCAGAGACTATAGAGCACACGGAATGGTCAACTGCAAGCTCTTTACCAGAATACAAACCATTTAGAACTGGCGTATTCGAGTGCAAGAGCAACTTTGAAAATCCGAGCGCCTCATTTGATGCACACATTTGTACTGAATCATCATTTGTTAAGCAGAGAACAACATCAGAGGATGCCAGCAAGTGCCGATATTTCTCCTTAGGTAAGAAACCTGTAAAATTTGCAAGTCCGAAAGCATGTTTAAAACCCTCCCTCTTGCGAATCTTGTTATAATCCCCTGTCACAATTAGATTAAATTTCTTAGCTGCAAAAACGCAAAGATCTAAAATTAGCTCAACAGGCTCATCAATGGAAAAAGAACAAGGAACTAAAACGTTCAATTTAATTTTAGAAACGTGTGAACTGGAAACCTCTCCTTCAGTATCATGGGCAGCAGGTAGCGGGTCTGTCAAAACTCTAGAATTAACACCAAAAAAAACGTCAATTTCATCTTTAACTTTTCCGTTATGGGACAAGACGAGATCGGCCTCTCTAATACATCTCTTCAACCCCGGAAGGGCAGCCCATGGGTATCGCAAAACACCGTTGTGGAAATCACAGGTTACTCTCGTTTCGGAAAGAAAGCACTTTATTATTGGAATCGCGTAAAAAATAAAAGTTGGAGGACCAACCAACACTAACTCCCTAGGGCGACTGACCAAGATTTTCCAAAGAGACCTGAGAAAAGCCACAATATAATTAATTAATTTCAAATACTTTAATTTAAAAGTTGGCCTAACATGGAAATCGTCAAAACCAAGAACTTTCGCTAGGGAAGTTGATCTCGTAATATTGTTGCCCCACGAGACCACCATCCCGCTACACTTATTTCTTTTAAAATACTTTCCACACATCACGAAAAAATCTTATAAAAACTTTGAGTGAACAGCTTCAAAGCAAAAGCGCACCTTAAAAGCTCAACACCTCCGAAACTCTTAAGCCATTCATACTAGTTGCCCTACAATAGGAACCGCATAAGCGGAACCCTACAAATCCACGTCAAAATACTACTCGTGTACTATTCCGCCCTCGTGAAAGGTTAAAAACTAATCAGACTATACCGATCTCAGGTATTATCCACAATATAGAAAAAGCATTATCATGGGCTGATCTAGCTTCCGGCCAAAGAGTTGATTTCGCACTCCAAGGTCACCACCAGCGACAAGTTGAATCGACCCCTATATGATTGAGCAAGTAAAAGCAAGCTGGGGCCACCGCCGCCAAAGTGGCCTCGCCGCCCTCTATCGCCTCATCGACGGAGGCGCCATTTTCATATCTCTTTTGTTCTGGTGTCGTTTTTTTGACCATGAACCGGCTGCGCATTGGTTAACTATCGGTCTCCTTGCCACGGCACTCTTTATATTCTTCGCTGAGTCGGTGGAACTGTACAGGTCTTGGCGTATTGACACCTACTCCCACATGCTAGGCCTGACCCTGTTTGCCTGGATTTCCGTCTGCACCACCTTACTCTTGATTGGCTATTTCAGTAAAACAGGTCAGATTTATTCTCGACTAATCGTAGGTAGTTGGTTCCTTTCTACAGCAGCCGTATTGGCATTTTGGCGCTACGGGTTCCGATTGACGTTATTTTATGTTCGCTCAAATGATCATAATACCCGCACTGCAGCGATCGTAGGGATAACTCCAAACGGGTTACAGTTGGCGAGGAACTTTGCTGCGGAGCCGCATTTGGGTATTCGTATACGTGGCTTCTATAGCGTTCCAGAGTCAGAGAACTGCCAACAGCAGCTTCTAAGCACAATCCCCTACAAGCTACTAGGGGATGTATCCGATGCACTAGCAGCTGCAAAATCCGGCTCTGTGGAGCAGATCTATATAGCACTACCCATGCGGGAAGAACAGAAAATCGAACAGATATTGCGTGCGCTTGCCGATACCACAGCCAACGTACACATACTGCCTGACCTGTTCTTTCATAAACTCCTGCACTCCCGATGGTATCAGGTAGGAGAGAGTCATGTTCTAAGCGTATACGATACTCCAATCGTAGGCATAAACAGTTGGGTGAAGCGCTTGGAAGACCTAGTGATCAGCGTTGTACTACTTATAGCCACCCTCCCGCTCTTACTATTAATAGCCATTTGTATAAAACTCACATCCAAAGGACCTATAATATTCAAACAGCTTCGCTATGGACTGGACGGGCGTCCTATCGAAGTCTGGAAATTTCGTACCATGAACACACTAGAAAATGGCGATACTGTAGTGCAAGCACGTCGCAACGACCCGCGAGTGACACCTATCGGCCGCTTGCTACGACGCGCATCACTAGACGAGCTGCCTCAACTGATCAATGTGTTGCAGGGACAGATGTCAATTGTTGGCCCGAGACCCCATGCTGTCGCACACAATGAAGAGTACCGAAAGCTAGTCAGCGGTTACATGCTTAGGCATAAAGTTAAACCTGGTATTACCGGCTGGGCTCAAGTCAACGGCTGGCGGGGCGAAACAGATACACTGGAAAAAATTTCAAAGCGCGTAGAGCACGACCTGCACTATATTCGGCACTGGTCAATTTGGCTTGACTTACAAATTGTGATCATGACCCCATTTAAAGGGATAGCGGGGGAAAACGCATACTAGAAACAGCGCCCTCTCGCAAAAGATCTTGTTGGCTGCGCAATCAGCTTACTGCCAGTTGAGCCACAAATGTCTTGTGCATTGCTAATATATCGTCCCTCGAAACTGCTCACCCTCCGCCCAAAATCGTGGCGCTCGGAATTCATTGGGATCAAAACTCTGCTGCACAAAATAGGCACTACAAAGTGTCACATACAGTAGCAGTATAACTGTAACACCAACCCAGCATGTCAAGATGGACGCAACATCAATAACTGTAGTACGAGAAATAGTACGCCCATCAAGATTCAAACCTTGATTGCCACTTTGAAGAGCTTTTCCCCACAGCATGCCCAAAAAGAAAAACAGCAAAGTTTGCGGTATTGGCATCACTACAATACCACTAAAAAGCGAATAGATAATGGCGGAAACAACGGCAGTTAAAATCGCCGCAGAGATATCTCGTTCTTGCCCAATAATATTGGGGCCACATATCGCCCTCCACGATAAAAGCAATATCAAAAGCAAGAGAGAAAACATGGCGATAGTGGCAACCCCCCCCCATTCGAAGATTAATTGCAGTAAGCTATTGTGAGGGTGACCTTCTTTTCGACCGAGAGAGTGGTAAGAGTAAGCGCCGGAGCCCTCGCCAATGAAAAAATGGGCCGGACTTAGCGCATCTATTAGCCCCCGCCAAATAATGGAGCGGCCCGAAGTATGTGCCCGAAATACATCTGAACCGTGTCCCGCATCAACAATCAAAGCCAAAATCAAATAAACAAAAAAAGCTAACACCCCGATCACCGCCGCTGTTAATATCTGCGGACGCCAAGGCTTCATCAGTAGGTAGGCCAAAAAGGTAGCCGCGATCAAGCCAACCAACAGCCCCCTCGCTCCACCACAAAAGGCCAATAAAATATTTATAAAGAGGAAAAAATAGGCAAATTTCCTGAAATCTGTTCGCGCTGCCCAAAGAAAAAGCAGTGGCACAACAAATACTTGCACTTGGTTAAAGAAACGGTGGTGCTCGACACTTGGGTACAGCATCTCCGCGCGTAATGAGCCGCCTACAGCCACTTCATACCCAAGAAAAAGTAACGCTTTAAGGACAACCAGGCCATGTAATACCAATAGCCCTAGGAGCAGCAACCTGGAGAGTCCCATACATGCCACATATATGCCACAACAGAATATACTTGCCAGTAATAGCCAATGAAGACTCTCAATGAGAGAGTGATATATATTTGCAGAAAAAACCGTACTAAGAAACACCAGCAGCAATGACAGCACCCAAGCCGTCAGTAACAATTTATTCTGAGGCACTCTAGGAAGAGCCACACGGTATGCCCGAATACAGACTAACAGGGTAAATATGCATATTAAAATCAGCTGCATAATACGCTTATTGTTGTATTGACCAACTGGAAGGCCAATATCAAGCGGATTAAGGCTTAGAAAAAACCAACACCAAAAAGTCACAAGAATAAATATTGCCAGCGGACTCCTTTTACTTACTACTCCAATTTCCACTTGCTTACCTAAATGAAAATCAACAACGGGGGCTATCTGAGCAAGCGCGCTTTTCACTAGGACGACTTAACAAGCTCAACACCCACAAAAAAGGCGGGCAGAGCCCGCCTTTCCCTATCAAGATGCCATCAGGTACCACGACACTCTGATGGGAAGAACTTGGAAATATTGGCATTACTCACAGCACAATTCCAACGAACCGGTCCATTGTACGCGGCAGTAATAGTAGATGACCCATCTGACTGAACGGGAGTCATTATAACGCTACCATTATCGAGATCGTTATCGTCAGTACCTTGGATCGCTACGGTAATTACGCCGCCGCTGCCAACAGTTACAGACTCAACGTATGTGGATTTAATATTGGCCGCAGCATCCATACCTGCTGCAGTATTATCACCAGGCAGAGAGCCGGTAGCCTGATAGGTTTCGGCAACTGCTGACTTGGCCTGAGCAGCAAAGCCCAGCGCCTCACTCATCTTGGCACGTTTGGTGTAATCGGAGTAAGCCGGCAGCGCTACTGCAGCTAGAATGCCGATGATCGCCACTACGATCATCAATTCAATAAGAGTAAAACCCTGTTGTTTCTTCATTGTAACCGTCTCCATACAGACTGTTGTTTTAAGGTGAGATCCCGTGAGGAAGTCGGCAGTTACAATACCGGTAATGTGGCAAAACGCGCAAGTGTGGAAATTGCCCTAAACTGCCAGTTTGGGAGGAAAGTCATGTGGAGAGCGATCACTTATTGGGCGCAAGTTACATTTTTTGATCAGCGATTAGAACCTGGTGACACAATTTGTCAGATCACCTAGCTAGAGCTCTGCGATTTTTTCTACTTCTCCCGCGAGCCTGAGGGTGCAGTACTGGATCCCGGATCGAGTCCGGGATGACAGGGCGGTGTGAGCGCAATGGAGTGTGAAGCTATCCAGTTCACAGCTTTAGTCCATCGCTCGCCGGGATCATTGGCGGGGTCTCGGTTATTCGTTATATTGGGGTGCCTACTGGAAGGTAAATCCTTTACATTACCGGTACTTAAAACCAATGTTTAAACAAAGATAACATCTCGACACACCGAGAATTTACTATAAGCGGTTCCCCATGAGCAGCACTCCACTGAGCGGCCTGGCCAAGCGGCTGGTTTCTGACAATGCCATTGACGAGGCAACGGCCCAATCTGCCATCAAAGCGGCCAAGCGTGAGGGGCAGAGCTTTGCCCAGCATGCGGTTGAAACCAAGCTAATCAAAAGCCGAGAGCTCGCCAACATAGCTGCCAATGCGTTTGGTACTCCGCTGTTTGACCTATCCAGCTATAACTTCGACCTGCTCCCTAAGGACATTGTTGCTGAGAAACTGATCAGCAAGCATTTTGCCCTCCCCTTGTATAAGCGCGGGAATCGGCTGTTTGTTGCGGTCGCAGACCCGACCAATCTCGCGGGCCTTGATGAATTCAACTTCAATACCGGGCTGAACACTGACCCGATTCTCGTTGAAGCGGACAAGTTAGCCAAGGCAATCGAGAGTTATCTGGCCAATAGTGGAGACATTGGCGGCGGTCTGGAAGGACTGGACGACGAAGATCTGGACAGCCTCGATGTAGAAGGCGGTGATAGTCGGCCTGAGGAAGACGGTGAGCCCGGTGGCGATGAAGCACCGGTAGTGCGTTTTGTAAACAAGGTATTACTGGATGCGATCCGTACCGGCGCTTCAGATGTCCATTTCGAACCCTACGAAAAGATCTATCGGGTACGGATGCGCACCGATGGCGTGCTGCATGAAGTAGCGCGCCCTCCCATTCAGCTGGCCACCCGAATTTCCGCCCGCCTCAAGGTAATGTCCAAAATGGATATTTCCGAAAGGCGTGTGCCCCAAGACGGCCGTATCAAAATGAAGCTGTCCAAGACCAAGGCCATTGATTTTCGGGTTAACAGTCTACCTACTCTATGGGGAGAAAAGATTGTACTTCGTATTCTTGACCCTTCTTCAGCCAAAATGGGGATCGATGCCCTGGGCTATGAAGAAGAGCAAAAGAAGGTTTATATGGATGCTCTGGCTCAACCCCAGGGTATGATCTTGGTTACCGGACCTACCGGGTCTGGTAAAACTGTATCTCTATATACAGGCCTGAATATTCTCAATACTCCAGAACGCAATATCTCAACCGCGGAAGATCCAGTAGAGATCAACTTGGAGGGGATCAATCAGGTAAACGTCTCCAACAAGGTGGGGTTGAACTTTGCCGAAGCATTGCGCTCCTTTCTCCGTCAGGATCCAGATATCGTAATGGTGGGGGAGATCCGGGACCTGGAGACCGCAGAGATTGCGATCAAAGCTGCACAAACCGGCCACTTGGTACTGTCTACACTGCACACCAACTCAGCACCGGAAACCCTAACCCGATTAATGAATATGGGGGTTCCCACGTTCAATATTGCCACCTCGGTTAGTGTAATTATTGCACAGCGCTTGGCACGACGTCTATGTGGTGAATGTAAACAACCTGCTCAGCTTCCGGATGAAGTGTTGGCAGAAGAAGGCTTTGATACCGTCACCATTCCCAAAAGTGAATGGAAAATCTACCAACCTGTAGGCTGTGAGCACTGCTCTAAAGGTTACAAGGGGCGCGTGGGTGTGTATGAAGTGGTTCGCATCACTGATGGGATTTCGCGCATTATAATGGAGGGAGGCAACTCTATTCAGATTGCAGACCAAGCGAAAAAGGAAGGATTCAATAACCTGCGGGTGTCGGCGCTTCGCAAGGTAGTGATGGGGGTTACCAGCCTGGAGGAGGCAAACCGGGTGACCAATGACTAATCGTTAACTAAGCCCCCAAGTGCTGGATTCCGGGTCAAGCTCGGAAAGACGATGAATGAACAGTAGAGCGTGAATGTGTATTGGAGGTAACTAAACCTCCGAGTTACTGACCAACAGGAATAACAAGATGGCCAACGCCGCAATTGCAACCACATACGTATATAAGGGTGTGGATACCAAGGGCAATAAAGTTGAAGGGGAGCTAAGCGGCACAAGCCCTGCATTGATTAAAGCCCAGCTGCGCCGCCAGGGTATTATCGCCAACAAAGTCCAGAAAAAACCCAAGCCCCTTCTCGGTGGTAAGAAAAGGATCAAGCCAGGCGATATTGCAATTTTCACCCGCCAAATGGCGACTATGATGAAAGCGGGCGTGCCTCTGGTTCAAAGCTTTGAGATTGTTGCTGACGGTCTGGATAATCCTGCCCTGAAAGAACTAATCTTCAAGATTCGAGACGATGTTGCTTCGGGTACCGCTTTTGCCGATGCGTTGCGTCGACAGCCACTCTATTTTGATGATCTCTTTTGTAATCTGGTTGCGTCAGGTGAGCAATCTGGTGCACTGGAGACAATGCTTGACCGGATTGCCACCTACAAGGAGAAGACCGAGTCGCTGAAAGCGAAAATCAAAAAGGCAATGACCTACCCTATTGCGGTAGTTGTGGTCGCAGTTGTTGTTACCGCGATTTTGCTGGTGAAGGTGGTCCCCCAGTTCGCGGAAACTTTCTCCAGTTTTGGGGCTGAACTGCCGGCATTTACTCTGTTTGTTCTTAGTATCTCAGAGTGGATGCAGGACAACTGGTTTTTTGCTTTCATCGCTCTCGTCATTGGTATCGGTGGTACATTGGAAGTTAAGAAACGCAACAAGAATGTGGCGAACTTCTTCGATAAGCTCATGTTGAAGCTGCCCATTATCGGTCAAATCACATACAACTCAATTGCCGCCCGTTTTGCCCGTACGCTATCCACCACCTTTGCCGCCGGTGTTCCTCTTATTGATGCACTCAAGTCTGTGGCCGGCGCTACCGGCAATGTCGTGTATGAGGAAGCAACACTCAAGATTCGCGACTCCGTGGCAACCGGTATCCCACTCAATGGCGCCATGCGCACCTCAGGCCTTTATCCAACCATGCTGGTACAGATGGCCGCGATCGGCGAGGAGTCAGGCGCACTGGATGAAATGCTGGCTAAAGCTGCAGACTTCTATGAAGAGGCCGTCGATAACATGGTCGACAATCTGACCACCCTGATGGAACCCATGATCATGGCGGTACTCGGCATTTTGGTGGGAGGCCTGATGATCGCCATGTACCTCCCAATTTTCCAGCTCGGTCAGGTTATGTGAGTCACAATTGCAAATGACAGATCAAATTCTATCTCACCAAGCGCTGCTAATAAGCAGCGCTTTTATTTTAGGCCTGCTAATCGGCAGCTTCCTCAACGTGGTTATCCACCGCCTCCCCATCATGATGGAGCGGGAGTACCAGCGGGATTTCTACAGCTATTTTGAAAAGGCACCGCCTACAGAAGAACAGAAGCAGCTGGGCGAGACCTTCAACCTGGTTCTCCCCCACTCCCACTGCCCCAAGTGCAATAGGGTGATCAAGCCCTGGCAGAATATTCCCATCATCAGCTACCTGCTGCTACGGGGTAAGTGCGGGCACTGTAAAACGCCAATCTCCAAGCGCTACCCGCTGGTTGAGCTGGTTACCGGTATCCTCACTGCGGTGGTGGTGTGGCAGCTGGGCTTTACCTGGCAGGCGCTGGCGGGGGTATTTTTTACCTGGGCGCTGGTGGCGTTGACGGGGATTGATTTTGACAAGCAGTTGCTGCCAGACAATATCACCCTGCCGCTGTTGTGGGGCGGGTTGCTGATCAATATCTGGGGGGTGTTTGTGCCCCTGCAGGATGCGGTGGTCGGGGCGATTGTTGGCTACCTGTCCCTGTGGGCTGTGTTCCACCTGTTCAAGCTGGTGACCGGTAAGGAAGGCATGGGCGCGGGGGATTTCAAGATTCTTGCGGCGATTGGCGCCTGGTTTGGGTGGCAGTCGGTGTTGTTGGTGATTCCGTTATCTGCGGCGGTTGGTGCGCTGGTGGGGATCATCTGGACGCTGATCTCCGGGCGAGATAAGAATCTGCCGATTGCGTTCGGGCCCTACCTGGCCGGGGCGGCGTGGATTGCGATGTTATGGGGTGAGCAGATTATTGGGTGGTATTTTCGGGTTTCTGGGTTGAGCGGTTGATTTGTTGCCGAGACCCAGCTCAGCATGTTGAGGCGAGCGTATCTAGAGAATGTTCATATGTTTACGGTGGGTTTGACGGGCGGTATTGGCAGCGGTAAGTCTGCAGCAGCGGCGCGGTTTCGACACCATGGGGTGAATGTGGTGGATGCGGATCGGGCGGCGCGTACGGTGGTTGAGCCGGGGCGGCCGGCGTTGGTGGCGATTGCGGAGCATTTTGGCGCTGAGGTATTGCTGGCGGACGGGAACCTGGACCGGGCGGCGTTGCGCAAGCGGGTGTTTGATGACCCGGCAGAACGGCGCTGGCTGGAGGAGTTGACCCATCCGTTGATCCGCGAAGAGATTGTTACTGCGTTGGCGGCAAGCCCACAGACCCACTCGGCTCCGTATGCCATTCTGGAGTCACCGCTGTTGATTGAGTCTGGCCAGTCAGCGCTGGTGCAGCGGATCTGTGTGGTGGATCTGCCGGAGCTGACGCAGCTTGAGCGCGCCAGTATGCGCGATGGCAATGATCCGGAGCAGATCCGCAAGATCATGGCTGCGCAAATGCCGCGAGCGGAGCGGTGTGCAAAGGCAGACGATATTCTGGATAATGACGCTTCGCTGGCTGAGCTGGAAGCGCAGGTAGACAAGTTGCATGCGCGCTACGTGGTGCTGGCCTCCCAATATCAATCGTTGTAAAGATAGCTGTTATGTCTGATCGCCCTACCCTCAATTGCCCTACCTGCCAGAAGATTATCGAGTGGAGCCCGGAGAACCGTTTCCGGCCGTTCTGCAGTGAGCGGTGCAAGCTGATTGACCTGGGAGAGTGGGCCAGTGAGGGGCACAAGATTCCCGGGCAGGCGGTGTTTGATGATGTGATGAGTGAGGAGTTGGAGGCTTCTAAGACTCGGCACTGAGTGCTCTTACCGTTTGCCGAGCTTGGGCTCGGCGTTCCCGGGGCGTCGTCATCCCGGCACCGGATCGTTTTGTCATGCCGGACTTGATCCGGTGCCGGCATGACAAAACGATCCGGGAGCCAGTGTTGGATGCGCTGCGCTTATCCTCCCTACAGCTGCAATGTTTCGCCCGCACTCTTCCCCTACTCCGAATCCGCCCGATCCAACTCCGGGGTATCTTGATCTGTTTGTCGCGCACCGAATTTGCTTCTGTACCTTTTGGTCAAATATTTTATCTGATTCCAGGTTCCTGTGTAGTAGATGTCTCGAGCGCCCGGCAAGGATGACACCACAACCCGGAATAGATACCATGCTGGCAAAACGGCAGCATAAAGCAGGGCAATATTGGCGTCCCAAAGTAATACATCAACTGCGCCATAATATGCGGCAATAATCAGGTGAATTCTCAATTTGTAAGCTACTACGGCAAGAATTCCCCAAAAGGTTCCGAAATGATGGTCGATACCTGCCACACCAATCAATAAGACACTTACCCCAAAAACTTCCCAAGTAAACAACCAGAACTTTAGTGAATATTCTTTCATAATTTTTGCAGTGTCTTTAATCTTGAAAGTCAATAGATCAATGATTACCCGTTCTGGGAAAGTTTTGGGGCGTCCGCCTGGGGGGATGGCGTAGGGCCTGATTCGTTGTCGGATAAAAATGCCTGCCCGATGGCCAGACAGCCGGGCAGCGGCCGGGGTTGAACGCGCTGGTAGATAAATGCGGCCACGTCTTCCTTGGGGGCGCGGTGGTCTCCACCTTGCTTGGGTTGGGTTCTATCGGTATAACCAGCCCCACTCCACATGTAGAGGGTGTGCTTGGCCTCCTTTACCAGCTGCTCGGTGCAGTGGGGCAAGGGATAGTCACCATCCGCGTTGTGGATATTGGACTTCTCGATACTGGCGGCTTCGGAAAGTTCCACTGTCATGGAATCCATGATGTTTTCCATCAGCTGGCGATAGTTGTCCAGTGGTGACCGTTGTTCGCGGTAGGGGTTGCCAGCGTTTGGGATGGAGCGTTCGACCAAAAAGCGCACGCGCAGGCAGCGCTGGTGGCCAATGGAGTGTAGCCAATAAAAACTATCTCCGTGCTGGTGCAAGGGTTGAGCCTCGAAATAAAGCCATTCGCCACCATTACGATCCAGCCACTGGCTATTGATGGGGCCGAGGTAATCGGGCCACCGGTATTGAGTAAGGTCAAAGGGATTGCGGTCTTCGGCGTGCCCTTTGTGGTAGGAGCCCAGATAGTCATCGGTACAATAATCTTGGGCGAGCCGGGCAAGTTCGCGGCGCTGGAGTAGGCTACTATTTACTGGCTGATCTCGTGCTTCCACCAAATCGATTTGCATCAATAGTCGACCAAGGCTTTCTCCGTCGAGCAAAGGGCGACCGGTAAAATTCCATCCGCTGGTCCAGATTTCCACCTCGTGGCTGATACGCTTGGCACCGTCCCGACTTTCCTGTTCGTGGGGAAGCCATATTTCCGAGCTGTCCAGATCAAAGCTGTCCGCTTGATTTTCCATCGGCCCCTGACCATAGATTGGCGGGCGGTAAGGTGGCGCGACAAAACTGACCCTGGTACTGGAAAGGTCCTTTTCAATCCTACGCGACTTGCGCCAACTGGGCCCCTTGGGGTTCTTTTCATTGCCAAATAACATAGTGAAGTCCCGTATCGCGGCTGGATCAGCGCTTGGCGCGGTTATTGATCATTTGCCGCAGCTGGTCGCCGGTACTTTTGAAATAGTGATCCCTGGCGCCGGGCAGCGAGGATATAAGCATTGGGGTCGCCTTGTGCAGCGCCTTCACTACCGCCAATGCCAGTGCGGCGTTTCCTCCGGTTGCAACGGCGAGCCCCGCTGCCGTCCCGGCTGTTCCCCATTTTTTTACCAGATAATCACCGAGTTCCCAGCAGATTTTGACGGTTTGACCCAACCGCTCCCCTCGCGGTGTATGGTGAATCAGCTCATTGCCTTCACTCAATAGTGGAGCAAGGCCGAAGTTGCGACCTCCGATTTCCTGCGGTAGGCCTTCAGCGGCACTGAGCCATTTTTCATCGCTGATATCCATATTGAGAGCACGGCGGTAGCGGTCCGCTTCAAACTGGCTGCGGGTATGGTCACTCAAAAAAATCTTCTGCCGCTGGTCCAGGTCGATATTTTGCTGTTTCAGGTGCTGCATGGCTTCTATCAACACCCAGGCGCCCTCGCCCTGGCTCGTCCATTCTACATGCAGGCCCTGCTGGTGAGCCTCAAACATATGTGCCGCTACCATATGCGCCGCCAGTCGCTGCTGCTCACTGCCGCTGTTGCCGAGGGACTTCAAGGTACGCCAGCCCGCGGCCCAGGCGCTATTTTCCGGCGGTACGTACACCAGTTGAAAACCACTTTTCTTCAGGTCCGCATGCTTTTTACTATCACCGCGGCTGATGTGCTCGCCTACAACTTGTAGAGAGTCGCGAAGGCTTTCACTTTGGCCATTGATTCCCAGCTTGAGTGGAGCCTTGGCGCTACCGATCAGGGTCTCGGTTCTTGTGAGTTTGGGTGTTGGCTCACTACCTCTTACCCATCCCTGCCGTTTGTGTTTAACCTTCCATAGCGCTGGCCGTCGCCCAGCATTTGCGTCATCTCCCAGCAACCGGATATCCACAATCTGCACATCCGTCTGGCAATCCCCATAGTAACTGTTCAGTTCATACTCAATCTCAAAACCCCCTGCCACCAATAAACGCCGGGTGGGGTGATTCGGTTTGAGCATGCTGTTGACGGGGCTGGCGGGACCGCGAAGGCTGTCTACGGCTTTGACGAGGGCTTGTGCGTGAAAGCCTTCGCTGCTCTGCTGGGCACTTAATTGGCGGAAGTTATCCAGCAGTTGTCGGTGACTGCCGTTTGCGAAGATGGCGCGGCCGGATTCGCGGCTGCCCCAACTTTGGAGTGCATTGGATGGCTGGGTATTAGGCTGAATGGACGGCGGCTGTCCCATGGCAATTTCCTTCTGCGAACGAGGTTGTTCCTTGAGCCGGATCGGTCAATCCGGTAAGCGCGAAAGACTACCAAATACGCAAAAACACAGGCAAAAATAGTTGGGGTACGGTAGTGCCAAGTTGGTGGCGACAGCCCTGCTCCAGATTCCTGGATACCGGATCTAGTGTGGTGTAACGATGTCATGCAGGATAGATAAGCCCCACAGTCACAGGACGAGCCCCGAGCAAAAATTGACCAATAGCGTTATAACGCTATAATGCCAAAAGTATCTCTATAGTCCCGGGAGAGCCCTTGTGAGCAACCTTTCCAAACGTTCCACGGTCTATTTTGACCCCGCCATTCACCAGGCTTTGAAACTGCGCGCGGCCACTTCCCACACTTCGCTCTCTGAGTTGGTGGATGAGGCGGTGCGGTTGTTGATGCGTGAAGATCAGGAAGATCTGGAAGCGATCCGCTCACGGGTGGAAGAGCCCGAGATGACCTATGAGGCCCTGCTGGATGATCTGAAGCAGCATGGCAAAATATAAGATTGCGTTTAAGAAATCCGTTGCGAAGGATTTACGTGCTATCCCCAAAAGGGATGTTGCGCGGATTCTCAAGCGTATTGAGCAGCTGGCTGAAGATCCCCGCGGGGAGGGTTGTATCAAGCTGACCGGATCGGAGCATTACCGGGTGCGGCAGGGTTCTTATCGTATTGTTTACGAGATTATTGATGATCGGTTGGTGGTGACGGTGATTCGGGTTGGACACCGGTCGGGGGTTTATCGGTAGCGCTATTTGGGGCGGGCGTTGCCCGCCTGCGGAGCTGGAGCTCCGCGGTCCCGGGGAGGAAGCCTTGTCGGGTGCGCGAAGCTCCAGCTCCGCATTTTACGGGCGGGTCACACTATTTTACCGCAAAGCAACAAGGTTCTGGAAAAACTGCTAAAAGCCGGTGAATTGGTAGAGGTAGAACTCGATGAGTGACATTCTTAAGGCCCTACATGAGACTGCGGAAGGTCTGCACAAAGCTGGTGGCTTGAAACAGGCCACTATGCGCGAAATTGATGCACTCTGCCTGCCTGAGATCAAGGATTACAGTGCGGTACAAATCAAACGCATACGTACCCGTAACAAAGCCAGCCAGGCCGTATTCGTCGCGTATCTGAATACCAGTCTTTCAACCATCCAGAAGTGGGAAACCGGGCAAAAGCATCCGAATGGCCCGTCGCTGAAGCTTTTGAACATCGTAAACCGGAAAGGGATTGAGGCTCTAGCCTAAGACGCGATGTGCCGAATCGTTTGTCATGCCGGTACCGGATCGGGTCCGGCATATTAAATAAAAATTGACCCGACATTACCCGTCGATAGCTTTCACTTCGTGCTTGTGACTTTCCGCTTCTGTATCTGCCGCAAATGCCGGCCCGATGGCCAGGCAGCCGGGTAGCGGCTGGGGTTGGATGCGCTGATCGATAAATGCGGCCACGTCTTCCTTGGGGGCGCGGTGGTCTCCGCCTTGTTTGGGTTGGGATTGATCGGTGTAGCCAGCCCCGCTCCACATGTAGAGGGTGTGCTTGGCTTCCTTTACCAGCTGCTCGGTGCAGTGGGGCAAGGGATAGTCACCGTCGGCGTTGTGGATATTGGACTTCTCGATACTGGCGGCTTCGGCAAGTTCCACTGTCATGGAATCCATGATGTTTTCCATCAGGTGACGGTAGTTGTCCAGCGGAGATCGCTGCTCGCGGTAGGGGTTGCCGGCGTTTGGGATACAGCGCTCAGCCATAAAACGTACACGCAGGCAGCGTTGATGACCAATGGGCAGTAGCCAATAGAACCTGTCTACATCATGGTGCAGCGGCTGCATTTCAAAATAAAGCCATTCACTCCCGTTGCGATCCAACCACTGACTATTGATGGGGAGAAGGTTATCTGGCCACCGATATTGAGTGAGATCAAAGGGATTGCGGTCTTCGGCGCGCCCCTTGTGGTAGCTACCTAGGTGCCCGTCGGTACAGTAGCTCTGGGCGAATCGGGCGAGTTCGCCGCGCTGGAACAGGCTGCTGTTTACCGGCAAATCTCGCACTTCCACCAGTTCAAATTGCATCACCAAGTTGCCAACACTTTCACCATCGAGCAGGGGCCGGCCGGTAAAATTCCAGCCGCAGGTCCAGATCTCCACCTCGTGACTGATACGCTTGGTACCGTCCCGACTTTCCTGTTCGTGGGGAAGCCATATTTCCGGGCTGTTCAGATCAAAGCTGTCCGCTTGATTTTCCATCGGCCCCTGACCATAGATTGGCGGGCGGTAAGGTGGCGCGACAAAACTGACCCTGGTACTGGAAAGGTCCTTTTCAATCCTACGCGACTTGCGCCAACTGGGCCCCTTGGGGTTCTTTTCATTGCCAAATAACATAGTGAAGTCCCGTATCGCGGCTGGATAAGCGCTTGGCGCGGTTATTGATCATTTGCCGCAGCTGGTCACCGGTACTTTTGAAATAATGGTCCCCGGCGCCGGGCAGTGAGGGGCGCAAAATCCCCGGGTAGCCAGTTTTTGATGATGTGATGAGTTGGATCCTACCAAAACCCTACATTGAAGAGTGGGGCAACCCCCACCCTACCGGTTGCTAGCAATCGCTGCAGACTCAGGTTGATTATTCGAGGCTTCCTTCTCGACAAAAGCAGGGCCAATTGCCATGCAACCCGGTAAGGGACGGGGCTGGATGCGCTGGTCGATAAATGCGGCCACATCTTCCTTGGGGGCGCGGTGGTCTCCGCCTTGTTTGGGCTGAGACTTATCGGTGTACCCTTTTCCACTCCACATGTACGAGGTGTGTTTCGCCTGGGCTACCATTTGCTCGGTAATATTCGGCAGAGGATATTCATCTTCTGGGTTACAGATACTTTTCTGTTCTGTACCGGCATTACCCGACAACTCAATACTAATGGTATCCATTATACGCTCCATCAGCTGGCGGTAATTGGCAGTCGAGCTCCGATCTGCCTGCCGGTATGGATTGCCGGCATTTCTCAACCAGTGCGTGATCATAAAGTGACCTACTACACAGTGCTGATGTCCAATAGGAGTTAACCAGAAAAAATCCAGCGCGCCAGTCCATAATGGTTGGGTTTCAAAATACAGCCACTCGCTTCCATTGCGGCTCAACCACTGGCTGTTTATCGGTGTTAGGTAATTCGGCCAGCGGTATTGGGTGAGGTCAAATGGGTTCCTGTCCTCTGTGTGCCCCTTGTGGGAGCCCCCAATATCCGTACTTTCGTGCAGGCGATTGACCAAATCTCTCATTGCTGAGCGCTGAAACAGGCTTTGGTTAACCGGCAGGTCTTTTACATTCAGTACACTCAGCCGCAGTACCAGGTCGCCAACAGTTTCTGCGTCCAGAATGGGCGACCGGTAAAGTTTCACCCGCTAAGCCAGATTCGCACGTCCTGTATGTCATTTTCACTGCCGGAGCTTTCATAAGGCTTGTAGATTGAGGAGTCACCAAGGTCGAACGTATCGGGCTGCTCCTCCAGATCACTGCGCCCGCGTAAAGGCAACCGCAACATTGGTGCAGAAAATCGAATCCACGTGCCGGAAACATTCTTCTCCATACTCTGAAGGCGACGCCAAGCCGGCCCTTTTGGGTTTTTCTCATTGCCAAAAAACATGTAAATGCCTGCTTAGTTACGTTTGCGGTGCCGGAAATAGACAGGACTTTAGTACCTGCCGAATCAAACAAAGATCATTGCTACCTCTGACCGCCCTACGTCCCATCGCCTAATACTCAATTGCCCTATCTGCCAAAAAATTACCGAGTGGAGCCCGGAGAACCGGTTCCGCCCGTTCTGTAGTGAGCGCTGCAAACTGATTGACCTGGGGGGAGTGGGCCAGTGAGGGACACAAGATCCCCGGGCAGCCGGTATTTGATGACGTGATGAGTGAGGAGTTGGAGGCTTCCAAGACTCGGCACTGAGTGTTTTTACCGTTTGCCGAGCTGGGGCTCGGCGTTCCCGGGGCACTACGGTTCTGGCGCAGATGGTGGATGCGCTGCGCTTATCCTCCCTACAGCTGCAATGTTTCGCCCGCACTCTTCCCCTACTCCGAATCCGCCCGATCCAACTCCGGGGTATCTCGATCTATTTGTCGCGCACCGAATTTGCTTCTGTACCTTTTGGTCAAATATTTTATCTGATTCCAGGTTCCTGTGTAGTAGATGTCTCGAGCGCCCGGCAAGGATGACACCACAACCCGGAATAGATACCATGCTGGCAAAACGGCAGCATAAAGCAGGGCAATATTGGCGTCCCAAAGTAATACATCAACTGCGCCATAATATGCGGCAATAATCAGGTGAATTCTCAATTTGTAAGCTACTACAGCAAGAATTCCCCAAAAGGTTCCAAAATGGTGGTCAATACCTGCAACACCAATCAATAAGACACTTACCCCAAAAACTTCCCAAGTAAACAGCCAGAACTTTAGTAAATATTCTTTCATAATTTTTGCTGCGTCTTTAATGATCTAGAAATTCAATGAATCGGGTGTTACCCATTCGGTAAAACTTTTGAGGCGTCCATCTGGGGTGATGGCATAGGATCTGATTCGTTACTGGATAAAAATGCCGGCCCGATGGCCAGGCAGCCGGGCAACGGCCGGGGTTTGATGCGCCGGTCGATAAATGCGGCCACGTCTTCTTTGGGGGCACGGTGGTCTCCGCCTTGTTTGGGTTGAGACTTATCGGTGTAGCCAGCCCCACTCCACATATAGAGGGTATGCTTGGCTTCTTTTACCAGCTGCTCGGTGCAGTGGGGCAAGGGATAGTCACCATCGGCATTGTGGATATTGGACTTCTCGATATTGGCGGCTTCGGTAAGTTCCACTGCCATGGAATCCATGATGTTTTCCATCAGCTGGCGGTAGTTATCCAGTCGCGATCGTTGTTCGCGGTAAGGGTTTCCGGCATTGCGTAACTTTCTTGTTGCCATAAAGCGCACACGCAGGCAGCGCTGGTGGCCGACTGGAAACAGCCAATAAAACCTGTCCGCAATATGCTGCAGTGGTTGCATTTCGAAGTAGAGCCATTCACTACCGTTACGATCCAGCCACTGACAGTTGATCGGAAGAAGATTGTCTGGCCATTGGTACTGGGTGAGGTCGAAAGGATTACGGTCTTCGGCGCGCCCCTTGTGGTAGCGCCCCAGGTGCCCATCAGTACAGTAACTCTGGGCGAATCGGGCGAGTTCGCCACGCTGGAACAGGCTGCTGTTTACCGGCAGATCTCGTACTTCCACCAGCTCAATTTGCATCACCAGGTTGCCGACACTTTTACCATCAAGCAGAGGGCGGCCAGTAAAGTTCCAACCACAGGTCCAGACTTCCACCACGTGACTGATATGAGTGGTGCCATCCCGGCCCTCCCGCTCGCGAATTGTCCAGACTTCCGAGTCATCTAGGTCAAAGGCGTTGGCCTGATCTTCCATCGATTCCTGACCATAGATAGGCGGGCGGAAAGATGGCGCAGCAAAACTGACCCTGATACCGGAAAGATCCTTTTCAATCCTGCGCGCTTTGCGCCAGCTGGGCCCCTTGGGGTTCTTTTCATTGCCAAATAACATAGTGAAATCCCGTATAGCGCCTGGGTCAGCGCTTCGCGCGGTTATTGATCATTTGCCGTAGCTGGTCGCCTGTACTCTTGAAATAGTGGTCCTTGGCGCCGGGCAGCGAGGATATAAGCATTGGGGTGGCCTTGTGCAGCGCCTTCACTACCGTCAGTGCCAGTGCGGCGTTTCCTCCAGTTGCAGCAGCTAGCCCCGCTGCTGTCCCGGCTGTTCCCCATTTTTTTACCAAGTAGTCACCGAGTTCCCAGCAGATTTTGACGGTATGGCCCAACCGCTCCCCTCGCGGTGTATGGTGAATCAGCTCGTTGCCTTCACTCAGCAGTGGGGCAAGGCCGAAGTTGCGACCTCCGACTTCCTGAGTCAGGCCTCCAACGGCGCTGAGCCATTTTTCATCGCTGATATCCATATTGAGAGCACGGCGGTAGCGGTCCGCTTCAAACTGGCTGCGGGTATGGTCACTCAAAAAAATCTTCTGCCGCTGCTTCAGGTCGATATTTTTCTGTTTCAGGTGCCGCATGGCTTCTATCAACACCCAGGCGCCCTCGCCCTGGCTGGTCCAATCCACATGCAGCCCCTGCTGGTGGGCCTCGTACATATGCGACGCCACCAAGCGCGCCGCCAGCCTCTGTTGCCCGCTACCGCTGTTACCCAGGGACTTCAAGGTGCGCCAGCCCGCGGCCCAGGCGCTGCTCTCCGGCGGCACATACACCATCTGGTAGCCGCTTTTTTCCAGATCCGCACGCTTTTTACTATCACCGCGGTTAATGTGCTCGGCTACAACTTCTAAAGAATCACGAAGATCTTCACACTGGCCATTGATTCCCAACTTGAGTGGGGCCTGGGCACTGCCGGCCTGGGTCGCAGTTGCCGTCAGCTTGGGCTTGGACGCGCCATCAGTACGCCACTCCTCCTCGTGCTTTGCTCGCCATAGTGCTGGCCGTCGCCCAGCATTTGCGTCATCTCCCAGCAACCGGATATCCACAATCTGCACATCCGTCTGGCAATCCCCATAGTAACTGTTCAGTTCATACTCAACCTCAAAACCCCCTGCCACCAATAAACGCCGGGTGGGGTGATTCGGTTTGAGCATGCTGTTGACGGGGCTGGCGGGACCGCGAAGGCTGTCTACGGCTTTGACGAGGGCTTGTGCGTGAAAGCCTTCGCTGCTCTGCTGGGCACTTAATTGGCGGAAGTTATCCAGCAGTTGTCGGTGACTGCCGTTTGCGAAGATGGCGCGGCCAGATTCGCGGCTGCCCCAACTTTGGAGTGCATTGGATGGCTAGGTATTAGGCTGAATGGACGGCGGCTGTCCCATGGCAATTTCCTTCTGCGAACGAGGTTGTTCCTTGAGCCGGATCGGTCAATCAGGTAAGCGCGAAAGACTACCAAATACGCAAAAACACAGGCAAAAATAGTTGGGGTACGGTAGTGCCAAGTTGGAGCGCAGCGCTCCGTTTCAAAGTTCTGGAACCGGATCAAGTCCGATATGACGAGAGCGGCGGCATGACGGGGTCAGTCCGCCATCCAAAGCCTTACCAGCATCCCCCATTTGGACGTCAGGCCTGAGGTTACCCAACTTACTTTTCCTTCCCTATCCACAATCAATACCGTCGGTGTGACCTGCAGGCCCCAGCTGTTGCTGAGTTGGCCGGAGGGGTCGTTGAGGGTGGTGAAGTTGAGGTTATGCTGTTGCTGGTAAGCGGCCACTTCGTCTGCGTTGCCGGATTGCAGGGCGACGGTGATGACCTGGTGATCGCGGGCGATGTCTGACACTGCGGGGGAGACGACGCGGCAGTAGCCGCACCAGGTGGCCCAGAAGTAGATCAGCACGGGGCCGTTTTCGGCCATGGTGTGCAGGTCGATTGGATCGCCGGCGATGCTTTTTGTCAGCAGCTGCGGGACCTCACCGCGGGGAATATTGCGGCTCTGGTACCAGGATACGGCGGAAACAATGATCACCGCGAAAAAGACGAACTTGAGTGCGGAATACGCGCGCCGTTTCACAAGGTGCTCTCCCGCTCGAGTGCTTCCAGTCCGATCACCTCTATGTGCTCCCCACTTTTCCCTTCACCGCCCTCTCCTTCCGTATACCGCCACTGCAGGTTAAAGCCACACAGGGCCATGCCGTAGATACGTTCCGGGTCCGGCTTCTGGTACGCCGGTTTGGGGTCCTGGGCGAGTACTTGCTGAATCAGTCTGGGCAGGTCGGTGCCCCACTCATCCCGATACGCCTGGGCTTTGCTGAGGATATCCTCCGGGATATGCACTCTGGCCGCAGGTGGTGCCTGTTCGGCAAGCTCACTGGTTGCGGTGGTAAGGGCGTCGGCGTAGGGAATGTAGGGTTTGATATCCAGTACCGGGGTGCCGTCCACCAGGTCGGCGCCGCCGATGATGAGTTCGACTTTGGGGCTGGTGCGCACTTCAATCAGGCGCACGGCGGAGAGACCGATGTTGTTAGGCCTGAACGGCGAGCGGGTGGCGAAGACGCCGAGCTTTTTATTGCCGCCGAGACGCGGCGGGCGCACTTTGGCGGACCACTGGCCGGCGACCTGGTGGAACTGGAAGGTGATCCACAGGTGGGAGTGTTGCTCGAGGCCGGCAACGGCGTCCGGGGTGTTGTACGGGGGCAGCAGTTCGATGCTGGCACGGCTGGCATCCGCCAGCTGAGGCTGGCGGGGGATGCCGAATTTTTCGCCGTAGCAGGAGTGGGTGGTGGCGATCGGGGTGATGTTCAACGGTGCGTTCAAATGCCACCCATACAGAGGTATTTGATCTCCAGGTAATCATCGATGCCATACTTGGAGCCTTCGCGGCCGCTGCCGGATTCTTTGATGCCGCCGAAGGGGGCCATTTCGTTGGAGATGATGCCTTCGTTGATGCCGACCATGCCGTACTCCAACCCCTCGGCGACGCGCCAGACGCGGCCGATATCGCGGGAGTAGAAATAGGAGGCGAGACCGAATTCGGTGTCGTTGGCCATGCGGATGGCTTCTTCATCCGTACTGAATTTATACAGCGGCGCGACCGGGCCGAAGATCTCTTCCTTGAACAGTTTCATGGTGTCATCCACGCCGGTCAATACCGTCGGGGTATAGAAGCACTCACCCATGTCGCTGGGGCCACCGTCATTAAGGTTTTTGGCACCTTTGCTGGTGGCGTCTTCCACCAGGGCCTTCACATCCTCGACTGCGGCCGCGTTGATCATGGGGCCGACTTCCACGCCCTCTTCCGTGCCGTTGCCCATTTTCAGTTCACTGACGGCGGCGGCGAATTTTTTCGCGAACTCGTCGTAGATGCCTTCCTGCACAAGGATACGGTTGGCGCACACACAGGTCTGACCGGCATTGCGGTATTTGCACACGATGGCGCCTTTGACGGCTTCGTCGATATCCGCATCGTCGAACACGATAAACGGCGCGTTGCCGCCGAGCTCCATGGAGGTTTTCTTGATGGTCTCTGCACACTGGGCCTGCAGCTGTTTGCCCACGGCGGTGGAGCCGGTAAAGGTGAACTTGCGCACCAGCGGGTTGCCGGTCATTTCTTTGCCGATTTCCCGCGAGCTTTTACCCACCACGACGTTGAACACGCCTTTGGGTACGCCGGCCTCTTCCGCCAGGACCGCCATGGCAAGTGCCGAGAGCGGGGTTTCCGAGGCGGGCTTGGCAATGAAGGGACAGCCTGCCGCCAGTGCCGGGGCGACCTTGCGCGCGATCATGGCGCTGGGGAAATTCCACGGGGTAATGGAGGCGGTAACGCCGACGGGCTGCTTGATGACGACGATGCGCTTGTCGTTGGATGGCGGTGCGATGACGTCGCCGTAGGCCCGTTTGGCTTCTTCGGCAAACCACTCGAGATAGTTGGCACCGTAGACGATTTCGGTTCTGGCTTCCTTGAGCGGTTTGCCCTGTTCGGCGGTGAGGATGGCGGCGAGGTCATCGGCGTTGTCGATGATGAGGTTGTACCAATCGCGCAGGATTTTCGAGCGCTCTTTGACGGTGAGGTCGCGCCAGGCGGGCCAGGCTTCGTTGGCGGCTTCAATGGCGCGACGGGTTTCATCGGCCCCACAGCTTGCGATGGTGGCGACGGTTTCGCCGGTAGCGGGGTTGGTGACATCGAGGGTGTTGCCGCTGTCGGCATCGACCCACTGGCCGTTGATGTAGGACTGTTTGCGCAGCAGATCGGGATTTTTGAGGTTTAGCATGGTTTTCTGTCCTTGTAGTAGCCAGCGGGTGCAGTGGCGGCGCAGCTAGCTGGTGAAACTTTGCCAGACACGCCGTGAACCCATCCATGGGGGCTCTTCTAAAACATCCCTGTTTTAGAAGGTCTGGCAAAGTTTCACCAGCCATCTGCGCCTTAGCGTCAAACTTTCGTTGTCCGCAATTCTAGCCTTACGCAGATTTTTCTGCCCTTACCTAAAGGGTATTGCGACGCCCCGTGCCAATTTCAACCAGGCTCAAGCGCGCGGTTATTTTTTCTTCTTCACAAACTTCATCAGGCGGCGTTTTTTTGCTTTCTGACGATCAGAGAGTTTGTTTTTCTTGCCGGCGTAAGGATTGTCACCGCTGCGGAACTCGATCTTGACCGGGGTGCCGTGCAGTTCCAGAGCCTTGCGGAAGGTTTTTTCCAGGTAACGCACGTAATGGCTCGGTACCTGGTCGGTCTGGTTGCCGTGAATCACGATTACCGGCGGGTTCTGACCGCCGGCGTGGGCGTAGCGCAGTTTGATGCGGTGGCCGTTGACCAGCGGCGGTTGGTGCTCGCTCACCGCCCACTGCAGAATCCGCGTGAGGTGATTGGTGGAGAGTTTGTCGGTGGCCGACTGATACGCATCTTCGATGGACTTGTACAGGTTGCCGACGCCGGTGCCGTGCAGGGCGGAGATAAAGTGGATATCGGCGAAGTCGACAAAGCGCAGGCGGCGTTCGAGTTCGGTTTTTACGAAGTCGCGGTGATCCGGGTCGAGGCCGTCCCATTTGTTCAGGGCCACCACCAATGCGCGGCCGGCCTGGATAACGCTGCCCATAAGGTGCAAGTCCTGGTCCACCAGGCCTTCGCTGGCGTCGATCACCAGTACCACCACATTGGCATCTTCCACCGCCTGCAGGGTTTTGACGATGGAGAACTTCTCCACGGATTCGCGGACGTTTTTGCGACGGCGGACGCCGGCGGTGTCGATAATGGTGTAGGGCTTTTCGTCGCGGGTATAGTTGATATACACACTGTCGCGGGTAGTGCCGGGCTGATCGTAGACCACCACGCGCTCTTCCCCCAGCAGGCGGTTCACCAGGGTGGATTTGCCCACGTTGGGACGGCCGACGATGCCGATTTTGATGCCGGTGGCTTCGTCCTGCTCTTCCTCTTCAACCGGCGGCAGGCCTTCTACCAGGCGCTCCATCAGGGAACGCACGCCGCGACCATGGGTGGCGGTGGTGGGAAATAACTCGCCAATACCCAACTCATAGAACGGAGCCAAGGCGATATCCGGGTTTACCCCGTCCACTTTATTCGCCACCAGCAGGGTCGGCTTGGAACGGGTGCGCAGGTTTGTCGCGATCATTTCATCCGCCGGGGTAAGCCCCGCGCGGCAATCCACCAGGAACAGGACAAAATCTGCTTCTTCAATGGCCTGCATGGATTGCTGTGCCATGGCTGCGTCGATGCCGGCTTCGTCACCGCTGATCCCGCCGGTGTCCACCAGGATCATTTTGCGGCCATCGAACTCCGCTTCACCGTATTTGCGGTCACGGGTCAGGCCGGCGTAGTTGGCCACAAGGGCGTCGCGGCTCTTGGTGAGTCGATTGAAGAGGGTGGATTTACCCACATTAGGGCGCCCTACCAGGGCAATTACAGGCAACATAATCTGACAATACTCTAAAACTGGCGGTTCGCCAGAAAAACAAACGCCCGCGTAGTTGCGGGCGATGGTTTAAAACCGGTCGGGTTTTGTTTCTGTCATCCCGGTACCGGATCGAGTCCGGCATGACGTGTTCGCTTCAGCGCTCCAGGCGCAGGGCCACCAGCTCGCCGTCGTCCGACAGGGCAAACAGCAGGTCGCCATCGGCGAGCAGCGGGATGCGGATCGGGTCGCGGTCGACACGGGTGCGGCCGACGAACTGGCCTGTGGTCGGATCCATCGCGTGCAGATAACCCTCCAGGTCACCCACAACCACTACATCACCAAAATAGGCCGGGGCGCTCAATTCGCGTCGCAGCAGCTGATTGTTGTTCCACTGAATCTGCCCATTACCCACATTGTAGGCGTGTACCGCGCCGTCGGCGCCGCTCAGGAAGACCGCACCGGCACCCACCGCCACATTGTGGTAGGTGGAGGCGTCACGGGCCCAGAGGCCGCGACCATCTTCCCGGGATAGCGCAACCACGCGCCCCTGATAACTGGCGGCAAATACCAGTTCACCGCGCACCACTGGTGCACCGTCGATATCCACTACCCGCTCCAGTTCCGCAGAACCCTGGGGCATGGCTACACGCTGCTCCCAACGGGACAGGCCATCGCTGGCGCTCAAGGCAATCAGCTTGCCGTTGTCCAGACCGGCATACACGACGCCGGCGGTAATGACCGGGCTGGAAGTACCCCGCAGGGTCAGCACCGGCAGTACCGTTTTATGGCGCCACTGTTGTTCACCGGAATTTGCATCCAGCCCCAGCAGTTTGCCGTCTACCGTCTGGATCACCACCATGCCGGAACCCACTGCCGGGGTGGCGACTACTTCGCCGCCCAGTTGGGTCTGCCAACGCTGGCTGCCGTCCACCAGATTCAGGGCAACCACGCGCCCGCGATAGTCTGCAACCACGGCGAGACCGTTGCCGACACCGACACCGCCACTGATGGACTGATCGAGTTCGGTTTCCCACAGGCGTTTACCGGTTGCGCGGTCAAAGGCGAATACCTCACCTTCACTGTTAGCGGCAATTACCTTGCCGTCGATAATGGCCGGCTTGAGCATGGCGTAACGCAGGGCGTCGATATCGCCGATATTGCGCGACCAGACTTCCCGCAATTTTACGCTCTCGGTGATTTCCACCAGCTCAACCGGGTCGGTATCTTCCTTCTCGTCATTGGAGGCACAGGCACCCAGGCCGAGGGCAAATGCCGATACCATGGCCAGGTGTGCAATCCGGTTTAACGCCTGTTGGCTAAAAATCATTGCGCGTCCTTCTGATTAGATGATGCTTCTTCCGCTGAGGGCTGTTCTACCTCCGCTGAGGATTCTTCTACCTCCGCTGAGGGCTCTGCTTCACCGAGGCTTTCCAGCTTCAGCTCCAGCAGGCGGCCATTGGATGCCTGCTCCGGCAGCAGCTGTGCGCGGGCTTCCTGGTAGGCGGCGCGGGCGGCGTCTTTGTCGCCCTGCTGTACCAGAATGTCACCGCGGGTTTCTGCATAGAGCGCGGCGAAGGCCTGGGGAACGTCCCCCTCCAGCAGCGCCAGCGCCGCTTTGCTTTCTCCGCGGGCGGCTTTTACGGCCGCTAGACGGCGCTTGGCGACGTATTTGATCGCGTCTTCGCCGGTATTATCCACAGCCCACTGCAATTCTTTCGCGGCGGTCTCCAGATCGTTCTTTTCTGCTGCCAGTGCTGCCAGTTGCAGCGCTGCCTGGCTGGCATAAATACGCTTGGCGTAGTCTTCTTTCAGATCCCGCGCCAGGGAATTGGCGGTGGTGAGCTGTTTGTTGTCCGGCTTGCCTTCATTGGCAGAAACCGCTTCTACAAAGCCCTGATACAGGTTAGAGGCCGCTTCTGCATCGCTGCGCTCCTTGCCCTGCCACCACTGCCAGCCAAAATAGCCGGCCAGCGCCAGTACGATACCGGTGACGATGCCGGTACCATTTTCTTTCCACCAACGCTTGATCGATTCGATCTGTTCTTCTTCGGTCAAATGGTCAGCCATTTTTTATTCGCCTTATTCTCTTAAATCAGAAACTCGAAAATCTTTTCAGCCGCAGGCCACTCAAGCCTGCAGCACTTTTGCCAGTTCAGACAGGGCGACCGTCTGCTGCTCGGCATCGGCGCGCAGGGATTTGACCGTCACCTGCCCCGCCGCTGCTTCATCTTCCCCGATGATCAATGCGTAATCGGCATTGCTCTTGTCGGCTTTTTTCATCTGGCTCTTGAAGCTGCCACCCCCGCAGTGGGTCTGCAGCCGCAACCAAGGCAACTCACTGCGCAGCTGCTCTGCCGCTGCCAGGGCGGCCGATTGTACATCACCCACGGCCACCAGATAGGCGTCTACCTGTTGATTGAGGGTTTCCGGCAGCACCTCAAGGGTTTCCAGCAGCAACACCAGGCGCTCTACACCGAGACCGAAGCCCACCGCCGGGGTGGATTTGCCGCCCATCTGTTCCACGAGGCCATCGTAACGGCCGCCGGCACACACGGTGCCCTGGGCGCCGAGGCTGTCGGTCACCCACTCGAAGACGGTTTTGCCGTAGTAGTCGAGACCGCGTACCAGGCGCGGATTGATCTCGTAAGCCACGCCCGCCGCATCCAGGAATGCCTTCAGCTGCTCGAAGTGTGTTTTGGATTCCTCATCGAGGAAGTCCAGTAGACAGGGCGCACCGGTCAGCAGTTCCTGAGTCTGGGCATTTTTACTGTCGAGAATACGCAGCGGGTTGCGCTCCAGGCGGCGCTGGCTGTCTTCATCCAGCTGGTCTTTACGCGCAGTCAGGTATTCCACCAGCGCGTCGCGATAGGCGGCGCGGCTCTCACTGTTGCCCAGGGAGTTCAGCTGCAGGGTGACGTGCTCGGCCACGCCCAGCTCTCGCCACAGGCGCGCGGTCATCATCAGGATCTCGGCGTCGATGTCGGGGCCTTCAATGCCGAAGACCTCCACCCCAAACTGGTGGAACTGGCGCAGGCGTCCCTTCTGCGGGCGCTCGTAGCGGAACATGGGGCCGAAGTACCACAAGCGCTGGGGCTGGATCAGCAGATTGTTCTGGATCGCCGCACGCACGGTGCCAGCGGTGCCTTCGGGGCGCAGGGTGACGCTGTCGCCGCTCTTGTCGTCGAAGGTGTACATTTCCTTCTCGACGATGTCGGTCGCCTCACCCACCGCGCGGGCAAACAGCTGGGTGGCCTCCAGCAAAGGGGTGCGGACTTCACTGTAGCCGTAGCGGGCGAAGAGTTCGGAGAGAGTGCTTTCCACATACTGCCACACCGGAGACTGGGTGGGCTGCAGGTCGTTCATGCCGCGGATGGCGCGAAGTTGTTTCAACGGTAATCCTTAACGTCTGTTCTATCGTCATGCTGGATCCCGGATCAAGTCCGGGATGACGGAATATCTAAAATTTTACGGTGTCGTCATGCCGGGCTCGATCTGGTACCGGGATGACGAGGCTTATTGGATTGGCATACCGACGCACGCACGTCGACATCCCTAAATTAATCAATGGTTTCTTTGGCGATGATCTGCGCTTCCTGGGCCTCTTTGGCTGCGGCTTTTTCGCGAATCAGCTGTTCCAGATCATTCACCAGATTGTCGTTATTGAATTTGCGGTCCGGCTGGCCATCTACATAGATTGCGTGGCTCGGCGTACCGCCGGCGAGGCCGACGTCCGCTTCTTTTGCCTCACCCGGGCCGTTGACGATACAGCCAATCACGGCCACATCCAGCGGGGTGGTGACGTCTTCCAGGCGGGTTTCCAGCTCGTTCATGGTTTTCACCACGTCGAAGTTCTGGCGCGAGCAACTGGGGCAGGCAATAAAGTTGATGCCCTTGGTGCGCAGGCGCAGGCTCTTTAGCAGATCCCAGCCCACCTTCACTTCTTCCACCGGGTCGGCGGCGAGGGACACCCGCAGGGTATCGCCGATACCGTCCAGCAGCAGCGCGCCGAGACCGATGGCGGATTTTACCGTGCCCGAGCGCAGACCACCGGCTTCGGTGATGCCCAGGTGCAGGGGCTGCTCGATCTGAGTGGCCAGCTTGCGATAGGCGGCGGTGGCCATAAAAATATCAGAGGCTTTTACACTCACCTTGAAGTCCTGGAAGTTGAGGCTGTCCAGGATATCCACATGACGCAGGGCGGATTCCACCAGTGCATCCGGGGTGGGCTCGCCGTATTTCTTTTGCAGATCTTTTTCCAGGGAGCCGGCGTTGACGCCGATCCGGATGGGGATATTCAGATCGCGGGCCTTGTCGACCACCGCGCGGATACGCTTCTCGCGGCCGATATTGCCGGGGTTGATGCGCAGGCAGTCCACACCCAGGTCCGCCACCCGCAGAGCGATGCGGTAATCGAAGTGGATATCCGCTACCAGCGGCACATTCACCTGCTTCTTGATCTCGCCGAAAGCCTCGGCGGCGTCCATGGAGGGCACGGAAACCCGCACGATATCGGCACCGGCCTGCTCCAGGCGGAGAATCTGGGCGACGGTGGCATCCACATCACAGGTTTCGGTATTGGTCATACTCTGCACCGAGATCGGCGCACCGCCGCCAACCGGCACATTGCCCACCATGATCTGGCGCGATACGCGGCGAACTATGGGTGACTCAAATTGCATAGCGTAAACCTTGCGACTGTCTGGCCTGACGGGTCGATGGGCGCCGTCACGGACCGGATAAAAGGTGATGAAAAACGGGTGGGATTATAGAGAGATTGGGCGCAAACCTACAGAGGCTGCGCCCTTTGGAGACGATCTAAGGTAAAAAACCGGGCAGAGCCGCCGATCAACCACCCACGGTGAGCTTGCGGGTGCGGCGATTGCCACGCGGGGCGCTATCGACCACTTCACCCTGATAGCTGACCGTAGTACCGGCGGCGTTACCCAGCATCAGGCTGAATGGCGCCTCGCCGGACAACTCGACACGGGAGCCCGCTGGCTGCAGCTTCGCCAGCAGCTTGTCGCCTCGGGCATCGCTCACCTCGACCCAGGATTCCTCGGAAAATACCAGCGTCAGCTCCGCGCCACCCATAACTGGTGCTGATTCTTCTGGCGCTGGCGCCTCTGACTCTTCAGGTGCGGCCACTTGCGAATCCACAACCGGTACGACCGGCGCGCTAGCGACCGCATCGGCGACCGCCTCACTGCCCCCCTCTTCCGGCGCCGAGGCGGGATCAACGGCCAATTCGGGTTCGGGCGACAGCGCCTCGCTATCCGGATTTGTGTCCTCGACAGCGACAGAGGCTTCCGCTGCGGTACTGAATGGTTCGACTGACGCGACGGGCTCTTGTGCCATCGCCACCTCTTCTGCCATCACTGGCTCTGCAGACGACGTCGATGCAAACTGCTGCGTGCCCGACTGCCCCTGGGCGAACCACCAGTAGCCGCCACCGACGGTAATCAGTGCCACCAGCGCCACCGGGGCAAACCGGATTCCGCCGGTGCCACCGCCAGCGCCGACGACCGGGCCTTTGGCGGGCGCGACCAGCGGCTCGCTTTCCGCAGGCAGGCGCTGCTCAAATGCGGCCAGTACCGGCGCAGGATCGAGTTTCAGCTCTTTGCACACATTGCGGATATACCCCTTCGCATAGGTCGCACCGGAGAGTCGCTCGTAGTCGTCCTGTTCGAGGTGATCGAGCTTGGTAGCCGTCATGCACAGGCGCGCTGCCAACTCTTCCTGGTTCAGGCCTGCCGCTTCACGGGCCCGAATCAGCTGTTGGCCGGGACTCAGGTCCGCGCCGCTTTCGGTGGCTTCAGAGAGGTTTGCGGGAGAAGTGTTGGATTCATTACTGCGCATTTTCGGCCACCATCTTCTGATACTTCAGCGTTTCCGCCGAATAGGGAAAGAGGTTCTTCAGCGCCAGCGCGTAACTCCGCTCCTTGTCGCGATTGCCGAATATCTTTTCGATACGGATTCCCAGCCATAGCGACTTCGGATTCTGGCGACTCTCTGCGTTGTAGCGGTCCAGATAGTGCTTGGCCTGGGGATAGTCCCGCCCGTCGAACTTCAGCTCGGCCAGCTCCAACAACGCCACAGGCAGATCAGGATTCAGCGACAGCGCACGTTTGAACGCATCCTCGGCTGCCTGGGTGTTACCCATCCGCAACTCTGCACGGCCCAGGTTGGCCAGCGCATAGGAACGGCGGTTATAGCGCAGGTCTTCCGAGGCTTCCTCAAACTGTTCGCGGGCATCCTCATAGCGCTCCTGCTGATACAGGAACACGCCGTAGTTCACCCGCGCCATGGAAAAATCGTCGTCGTAGCGCAGGGCCTTGCGAAAATGGTCTTCTGCGACAGAGGTTTCGCCATCGGCCTGATACAACAGCGCGAGGCCGTGGTGGGCTTCGGGATCTCTCTTGCCGAGCTTGAGGGCTTCGAGGAAGTGATGGCGGGCCATCTCGCGGTTTTCATCACCGCTTTGCAGATAGCGCAACCCCAGCTGGATGTGGGTCTTGCGGGCCTTATCGATATTGACTTCGGTACCGCCGGGGCCGGTTGTTACACAACCTGCCAGCAGCAGAGACAGTAGTAGTCCGGCGATGAGGGCCGGACCGGGAATTCTTGCTAACACGAGCATCACCTTGTTGTTATCGGGTGCGTACAGCGATCGCACGCCGCATCCATTCGGCGAAGCCCGGAGCGCCTGCTCTCGTGACCCGATTCAGGTCAGGCCTGGCCGACGATGCGCACAGGGCGCTCGGCATTGGCATTGCGGTAGCGCTCGGAACGTCGGGTGCGGTCGTTTACCTGACCGGCCAGCTGACCACAGGCCGCGGCGATATCATCACCCCGGGTGGTACGCACGGTTACGGTATAGCCTTTGTCCAACAAAATCTGTTGAAAACGTCGCAAAGCGTTGTTGCTGACCCGCTGATAATCGGACAGCTCGAACGGATTGAAGGGTATCAGATTTATCTTCACCGGCACATCGCGCAGCAGTTCAGCCAACTGTTCCGCATGCTCCGGGCGATCGTTCATCTCCCGGATCATGGTGTACTCGATGGTCATCTTGCGATGAGTATCCGGCATGCTCTCGATATAGCGTTTGGCGCTGTCGAGCAGCATGGCGATGGGGTATTTCTTGTTGATCGGTACCAGCACATTGCGCAGCTCATCGTTGGGCGCATGCAGGGAGATGGCCAGGCTCACATCGGTCACCTCAGCGAGGCGATCCAGCGCCGGCACCACACCGGAAGTGCTCAAGGTAACCCTGCGCTTGGAGATGCCGTAGGCATTGTCTTCCATCATCAGGTTCATGGCATCGACCACATTGTCGAAGTTGAGCAGGGGCTCACCCATACCCATCATTACCACGTTGGTCACCTTGCGCGGGCCGTTCGGCTGCAATTGGCCGAAAGATTTACACGCAATCCACACCTGGCCGATGATCTCCGCCGCGTTCAGGTCGCGGTTGAAGCCCTGCTTACCAGTGGCGCAGAAGCTGCAATCCAGCGAGCAGCCCACTTGGGAAGACACACACAGGGTGCCGCGCTCGCCATCGGGGATATAGACAGTCTCGATCACATTGCCGCCGGCGACCTCGATCAGCCACTTGCGGGTACCGTCGGTAGAGTCCATCTGCTTCAGGACTTTGGGGGCACGGACCTCGGCAATCTCCGCCAGCTTGGCACGCATGGCCTTACTGACATTGGTCATCTGCTCGAAATCGTCCACGCCATTCTGGTGAATCCACTTCAGCACCTGCACTGCACGGAAGCGCTTCTCACCCAGACCGGCAAAGAAATCCGTCAGCTTGTCGACGGACAGGCCCAGCAGATTCACTTTTTCCGTTTGTGCGGTTTGTACTTCAGTCATGGATTCACCTTGCACCTAGCTCGATGCGGATATTCGGAATTTCGTCATCCCGGACTTGATCCGGCATCCAGCAAACTGGATCCCGGCCTTCGCCGGGATGACGATATCAGGGGCCGGAAGCCCCGGAAATTAACGTGCGCAGATTTCTTCCGCAGAGAAGAAGTAGCTCACTTCACGCTCGGCAGATTCCGGAGAGTCGGAACCGTGTACCGCGTTGGCGTCGATGCTCTCGGCAAAGTCTGCACGGATAGTGCCAGCTTCGGCTTCTTTCGGGTTGGTCGCGCCCATCAGGTCACGGTTGGCCTTGATGGCGTTCTCGCCTTCCAGCACCTGAACCACAACCGGACCGGAAGTCATGAAGCCAACCAGATCTTTGAAGAAAGGACGCTCTTTGTGCTCGGCGTAGAAACCTTCAGCTTTCTCCTGAGACAGCTGAACCATCTTCATCGCAACGATGCGCAGGCCCGCTTTCTCGAAACGGCTCTCGATTTCACCGATGACGTTCTTGGCGACGGCGTCAGGCTTGATGATGGACAGGGTACGTTCCACGGCCATGGTTTTCTCCATTTTCTAGGTTTTGTGAAAAATTTATCTTGAATCAGATACGAAAAGAGCAACTTTCGTTGCTCTTCCCTGAATTCTCTTAATGCACAGACTGGCGATTAATTAACCAGCCAAGCCTGCGGAGCGCGGATTATACGCGCTGTGGGGCCAAGTTTGTACTCTATTCGATAACACCCTGCAGAACGGTTGATGTGAAGGCAGCCCCCTGCAGCGGTGCCGCCACCAAATCAACTTAAAACCTACCTGCTCTCTTCGATCCATGCCGCCTGAATGGCTTCCAGGATCTTCTCGCCACAGCGGTCGGGATCGTCATCAAATTCCGGCAGCTCTACCACCCACTTGCGCAGGTCCACAAAATTGACCGACAGCGGGTCCACATCCGGATGGGTATCGCACAGTTCGATGGCAATATCGTGAATATCCGTCCACTTCATACTCGCAATCCTCAGTGTTTTTCCGAAACCTGGTTAATGGTGTACTTGGGGATCTCCACCACCAGATCTTCCTCATCCACCAATGCCTGACAGGACAGCCGCGATTCCGGCTCCAGGCCCCACGCCTTGTCCAGCAGATCCTCTTCCAGCTCGTCCGGCTCCCCCAGGGAGTCAAACCCCTCGCGCACAATCACGTGACAGGTAGTGCAGGCGCAGGCCTTTTCACAGGCGTGCTCGATCTCCACACCATTCTTCAGCGCCGCATCACACACGCTGATCCCCGGCTCCACTTCGATCACTTTCCCCTCCGGGCAAAGTTCTTCATGGGGTAAAAATACGATCTTCGGCATGGTTAAAAACCCTGTTCAACTAATTCTCACATTGACCACTGCTTACCGGTCAAACGGCTTACTGATCAAACTCATCCAGCTTGTGCCCCTGCATGGCGCGCTTGATGGACTTATCCATGCGGCGCGCGGCATAGGGCTCAGAGAGCGTATTCAGTTCCTCGATACGGCGGTGAACCTCATCCGCGGTACCGCCATTGTGCGCCAGGCGCAACGCCTCCATGGCCCGCTCCAGTTCGTTCAGCTCATCTTCGCTCAGCAGTTCCGCGCCGTCTTCCTGCAGCGCCACGAGCATGGCCTCCAGGGTGCGCTCCGCTTCCACCTGTGCCTCGCGCAGGGCACGGGCAGTCACATCCTGCTCGGCATTGGCGTAGGAGTCCTGCAACATGCGGGTGATATCGGTATCGTCAAGGCCGTAGGACGGCTTCACGGTAATCTCCGCCTGTACCCCACTGCTCTTTTCCATCGCAGTGACAGACAGCAGGCCGTCCGCATCCACCTGGAAGGTCACGCGGATGTGCGCTGCGCCGGCCACCATCGGCGGAATGCCGCGCAGCTCGAAACGGGCCAGGGAGCGGCAGTCGCTCACCAGTTCGCGCTCGCCCTGCACCACGTGAATCGCCATCGCGGTCTGGCCGTCTTTGAAGGTGGTGAACTCCTGGGCCTTGGCCACCGGGATGGTGGTGTTGCGGTGAATCAGTTTTTCCGTCAACCCACCCATGGTTTCAATGCCCAGGGACAGGGGAATCACATCCAGCAGCAACAGATCTTCGCGGGACTTGTTGCCCACCAGCACGTCCGCCTGCAGCGCCGCACCGATGGCCACTACCTGGTCCGGGTCAATATCCGCGTGGGGTTTGCGACCGAAAAAGTCTTCTACCTGCTCACGTACCCGCAGGGTTCTGGTAGAACCACCCACCAGTACCACTTCGGCGATTTCTGCTGCATCCAGGTCTGCGTCGCGCAGCGCGCGCTTGCAGGCGCGCAGGGTTTTGTTGATCAGCGGGTCCAGCAGCTCGGCAAGTTTTTCGCGGCTCAGTTCACCAGACCAGTCGCCGTAATGGACGGCGACCGATGCCTGTGCCGCCAGCGCTTCTTTCGCCGCACAGGCCACATCCAGCAGTTTGCGCTGGGCCGACACATCGTGATCGGTGCCGAGGCCGGCCTCCACGGCAATCCACTCCGCCACCACGCGGTCGAAGTCGTCACCGCCAAGGGCGCTGTCGCCACCGGTGGAGAGCACTTCGAACACACCTTTGGACAGGCGCAGGATAGAAATATCAAAGGTCCCGCCACCGAGGTCGTACACGGCGATGGTCTTGTCCGCCACATCGCTACCGTCGTCGGCTTTGTCCAGGCCATAGGCCACGGCCGCAGCGGTAGGCTCGTTCAACAGGCGCAGTACATTCAGACCCGCAAGTTTGGCGGCGTCTTTAGTGGCCTGGCGCTGGGCCTCATCAAAGTAGGCCGGCACTGTGATTACCGCACCGTCGAGATCGCCACCAAGGGAGTCCGCACCGCGCTTGGCCAGCCGCTTGAGAATTTCCGCAGACACCTGCACCGGGTTGACCGCGCCGGCGACGGTTTCAATGGACGGCATGCCGCCAGTATCTTCGGCGAAGGTATAAGGCAGTTGGTCACCGAAGCTTTTGATATCTGCAAGACCACGCCCCATAAAACGCTTGATCGAAATCAGCGTGTTGTACGGGTCCTCACCGGCGGCATCGCGGGCCACTTTGCCCACCTCGATGCCCCCCTCGGTGTAGCGCACCGCGGATGGCAGGATCACGCTGCCGTCTTCCGCCGACAGTGCCTCGGCACTGCCGCTGCGCACCGTGGCCACCAGGGAGTTGGTGGTACCCAGGTCGATACCCACCGCGCGCTTGCGCTGATGTGGTTCCGGGGTCTGGCCGGGTTCGGAGATCTGTAGTAATGCCATAGGTCTCTATCAGTCCAGTAAATCTTCTTCGAGCTGTTCGATTTGACGCTGCAGTTTGGCGAGAAACTGCAGCTTGAGGAGGGCGCTTTTGGCCTCGTCCAGCGCGTTGGCGGTGAGCGCGTCGGCGAAAATACGCTGCTGGGTATTGAACAGGTCCGCGCTTTCGCTGTTCAGTGCATCGAGCTCCGACTCCGGGTCGGCGGCATCGCGCACCTCTTCGAGACGTTCGCGCAGTATCATCTGCTGCATCAGGAATTCGCCATCGGCAGTGGTCTGCTCAGGGTTGATTTCCACTCCGGCCAACTTCAACAGGTAAGCCGCGCGCGCCACCGGGTCCTTGAGGGTATTGTTGGCCTCATTGATCTGCGCCGCATACTGCATGGAGAGGCGCTGCTCGCGCTCGGACTTGGCGGCAAAGCGGTCCGGGTGAAATTCCTGCTGCAACTCGCGGTAACGGGCCGCCAGTGCTTTGCGGTCCACCTCGTAGGAAACGGGCAGGCCGAAGATTTCAAAGTGATTCTGTTGCAGTTCCATATCAGAGTCCCAGATAACAAAAAGGCCGGTATGCACCTGCGCACCCGGCCTTCTGCTGCCAGAAAGAATCCCGTTTATACGTGGAAGCTTTCGCCACAGCCGCACTCATTCTTGACGTTGGGGTTTTTGAAGGCAAAACCTTCGTTCAACCCCTCTTTGACAAAGTCCAGCTCGGTGCCGTCGAGGTAGGCCAGGCTTTTCGGATCCACCACCAGCTTTACCGGGCCGGCGTCAAACACCGTATCTTCCGCTTCCGCGTGATCCACGAACTCCAGTACATAGGCCATACCGGAACAGCCCGCGGTTCTCACACCGACGCGAATACCGATGCCACTGCCACGGCTGACCAGTTGCTTCTCAACGTGGGCCCGTGCCGCTTCTGTCATGGTGATTGCCATAACCGTTGACTACTCCTTACCGCTCAATTGCCGTTTTGATCAGCCCGCGGCTTCTTCAACCTTGTCACCGCGCTTTTCGCGGATATTGCTCACCGCCGCCTTGATGGCGTCTTCCGCCAGCACGGAGCAGTGAATTTTTACCGGCGGCAACGCCAGCTCTTCGGCGATCTCGGTGTTTTTGATTTGCGCCGCCTCATCCAGGCTCTTGCCTTTTACCCATTCGGTCAGCAGGGAGCTGGAAGCAATCGCGGAACCACAGCCATAGGTTTTGAACTTGGCGTCTTCGATGATGCCCTGATCATTCACCTGGATCTGCAGGCGCATTACGTCACCACAGGCCGGTGCGCCGACCATGCCGGTACCCACATTCTCCGCTTTGTCGTCCATACGGCCAACGTTGCGGGGATGCTCATAGTGGTCAATTACTTTATCGCTATAGGCCATGACTATACCCTCTCAAAATTCGTTTCCGTTGCTGCAAAACTGCAGCTTAGTGTGCCGCCCACTCGATGGTGCTGAGATCAACACCATCCTTATACATGTCCCAGAGTGGCGACAGCTCGCGCAGCTTTTCAACTGCCTTCCTTACTTCTTTGGCCGCAGTATCCACATCCTGTTCCGTGGTAAAGCGCCCAAAACTGAAGCGCAGGGAACTGTGAGCCAGCTCGTCATTCACGCCCAGCGCGCGCAGCACATAGCTGGGCTCGAGACTGGCGGAAGTGCACGCAGAACCGGAGGAGATCGCCAGGTCCCGCAAGGACATGATCAGGCTTTCCCCTTCTACAAACGCGAAACTCACGTTCAGATTGCCCGGCACTCGCTGCTCGATGGAGCCATTGATGTGCACCTCTTCCATATCCTTGATCTGATTCCAGAAGCGGTCACGCAGGGAAACCATGCGCTTGGACTCTTCCGCCATTTCCTCTTTGGCAATGCGAAAGGCTTCGCCCATACCCACGATCTGATGGGTAGGCAGGGTACCGGAACGCATACCGCGCTCATGACCACCGCCGTGCATCTGGGCCTCAATACGTACACGCGGCTTGCGGCGTACATACAAGGCACCAATACCTTTGGGACCGTAGACTTTGTGCGCAGAGAAGGACATCAGGTCCACCTTCAGCTCGCCCAGGTCGATATCGATTTTGCCCGCACTCTGGGCCGCATCCACATGGAAAATGATCTTACGCTCGCGGCACAGCTCGCCAATTGCAGCGATATCGTTGACCACGCCAATCTCGTTATTGACGTGCATCAGACTGACCAGGATGGTGTCTTCACGCAGGGCTTCCGCTACCTGCTCCGGGTAGACGATGCCGTCTTCCTTCGGATTCAGGTAGGTGACCTCAAAGCCTTCACGCTCCAGTTGGCGACAGGTATCCAGTACCGCCTTGTGTTCAATTTTGGAGGTAATGATGTGCTTGCCGCGGCCCTGATAGAAGTGCGCAGCGCCCTTGATCGCCAGATTGTCGGACTCGGTCGCACCGCTGGTCCAGACGATTTCACGGGGATCGGCATTGACCAGCTCTGCCACCTGACGGCGGGCTTCTTCCACCGCCTCTTCCGCCTTCCAGCCAAACAGGTGGGAACGGGAGGCCGGATTACCGAAGTTACCTTCCATGGTCAGCTGCTCCGCCATAATCTTGGCGACGCGCGGATCCACTGGGCAGGTAGCCGAATAATCCAGGTAAATGGGAAGCTTCATAGTCATCTATCTCCAATCGCTGACAGCCTGCCAGCGCCTACTTCAAATTTCCGTTCGTCAACTTACTGGACATCAACAGCCAGTTTCAGCAGCGCCCGCCTTCAACAGGGCGGCAGCACCTTACTGCAAGCTACCGAGCACCGCCACTCTCTCCTCAACACTCTCTTTACCGCGCTGAGCCTGGCGTCGGGCAACTTCCTTGACCTCGGCGCGCTGCACCAGATCCGCGAGACTGATTCCATCGAGAAAGCTGTGAATCTGCTGACTGAGGTCTGTCCACAGATAATGGGTCAAACACTGTTCGCCGCCGGAGCAATCACTATTGCCGCCACAACTGGTGGCATCTACGGACTCGTTGACTGCGTCGATGATTTCCGCCACACAGATATCTTCACCTCTGCGAGCCAGGCGGTAGCCGCCACCAGGACCGCGTACACTGGAAACCAGACCGGACTGCCGCAGACGGGAGAACAGCTGCTCCAGATAGGAGAGCGAGATATCCTGGCGCTTGGAAATGTCCGCCAGACTAATCGGGCCGCCTTCTGCGTGCAACGCCAGGTCCAGCATGGCTGTGACCGCATACCGCCCCTTGGTTGTCAAACGCATAACTGCCCTCCTCTGTACCCCTCACCCTGCAGGCTTCATTGCACTACTTGCATTGTTGTGCGGGGTGATTCGGGGCGCGAGTATGGAATAACCCACCACTTCAGTCAAGTATATAGCCGAGTAGAACGGTCGGGTATTTGACAGTTTTTTAGACTGCCTGATTATCCAGAGAGCGCAGAAAATTATGAAAACAATCGATAATGAGAAACTTTCTCATAAAGTGTGCCGCCGACCGCTTCACTTTACTCTGGCCGCCCCTGGTCCGGGCGACCCTGACCACCGGTCCGGTGGATATGATTCTGAATTGCGGTGAGCATGCCCCGCAGGATACCGAGCTCCATATCATCCGGCCGCACCCGGCTGAACAGTCTCCGCAGCCGGGTCATGGTCTGGCGGGGGTTGTCGGGATCCAGGAACCCCAGCTCCCCCAATGCCAATTGCAGATGCTCGTAGTACATCTCCATATCGGAGGCTTTCGCCGGCGGGCGATCCCAGTCGGCATAACTGAGGGCCCGGCCCCGCTCGGCCTCCAGCGCCGCCATGCGGGCCTCATAGGCCAGCACCTGTACTGCCGTGGCCAGATTCAGGGAGCTGTACTCCGGGTTTGCGGGGATATGCACATGGAAATTGCAGGCCTGCAGTTCCTCATTGGTCAACCCGCGGTCCTCGCGGCCGAACACCAGCGCCACCGGATGGCTTTTGGCTTCGGCCACCGCGCGCTCGCCGCACTCCCGCGGCGTCAGCAGGGGCCAGGGGATACGGCGCTCGCGCGCGCTGGTAGCGACCACCAGGCCACAATCCGCCACCGCCTCTTCCAGCGTCTCTACCACTACCGCACTATCCAGCAGCTCTGCGGCACCGGCGGCGCGCCACACCGCATTGGCAGCGGGAAACTCTCGCGGTTGCACCAGATACAGCTGACTCAGCCCCATATTCTTCAGTGCCCGTGCGGCACCACCAATATTGCCGGGGTGCGCACTGTTCACCAGCACCACGCGGATATTGTCCAGCGCAGCGAGCGCGGAGGGGGAAGCAGACTGGGATACGGATTCGGAGGGGGAGGTTGCCATGAGGATTACCGGGTTAACGTGGCTACACTTGCCTGTTATAAAACGGGCGCGGAGTGTAGCAAAATTGCACTGGAATCCCTACAATCGCGACCGACCGGCTTGCCCGGCGCTGCTTTTTTAGAATCAACTGACCGCGGAATCGATATGGAACCCATGCTGAATATTGCCCTGCGCGCTGCGCGCAAGGCCGGTGAACTGATTGAACGCGCCTGGGAGCGCGGCGACCTGATGACCTTTGAAGAAAAAGGTCGCAATGATTTTGTCACCGAAGTAGACCGCGCCAGTGAGCAGGAGATCATCTATCACCTGCGCAAAGCCTACCCCAAACACAGTATCCGCGCCGAAGAAAGCGGCGTTCAGGAAGGTGCCGAGCCGGATTACGAGTGGATCATCGACCCGCTGGACGGCACCACCAACTTCATTCACGGCTGCCCCCACTTCGCCGTCTCCATTGCCTGTAAATACCGCGGCCAGATCGAGCACGCCGTGGTACTGGACCCGATCAAGCGCGAAGAATTCACCGCCAGTCGCGGCCGCGGTGCGGCCCTGAACGGCCGCCGTATCCGGGTTTCCAACCGCCAGGGCATGAAAGGCGCACTTATCGGCACCGGTATTCCGTTCAACGGTGAACCCCTGGACAATATCGACGGCTACCTGGCGATCATGAAAGACGTAGCGGGCCAGACCGCGGGTATCCGCCGCCCAGGAGCCGCAGCGCTGGACCTGGCCTATGTGGCCGCGGGACGTTTCGATGGGTTCTGGGAAATGTACCTGAACAGTTGGGATATCGCCGCGGGCACCCTGCTGGTCAAAGAGGCCGGCGGCCTGATCAGTGATTTCCGCGGCGGTCACGACTACCTGGACTCCGGCAACGTGGTCTGCGCCACCCCCAAGACTTTCAAGCCACTGTTGCAGATCGTGGGCAAGCACCTGGGGCATATTCGCCAGTAATACTTGTTCGCAATTAATACCTGGCAGACTTGGCGGCAAGGCTGCCAGGTCTACCTACTCCAGCTCCAGCCGCACCTCCGCTGCGTCGTTACCAGCCTCGCGCACTCGGCCCTCTTCCTGCTTCTGTCGATGAATTTCCTTCACGCTCTCAAGCACACTGGCAGCACGGCCGAGATTGCGCTGCAGCAACTCATCCAGGGCAATCGGACGACCGATATAGTACCCCTGCACCAGATCCACACCGATTGTCCGCAGCCGTTCCGCGGTCGCCGCGTCTTCCACAAACTCGGCAATGGTCTGGGCTCTCAGGCGATGGGCCACCTGGTTGATGGACTCGACAATCATCAGGTCCACAAAGTTTGACTCCACCTCACGCACAAAGCTGCCGTCAATCTTTACGTAATCAATGGCGAACTGCTTGAGATAGCCAAACGAGCTGAGACCATTGCCAAAATCATCCAAAGCAACCTTGCAGCCCATTGAGCGCAGATCAGAGACAAACTGACTCGCGCTTTCCATCTGGTTGATCATCGCTGTTTCGGTAATCTCTATTCCGAGATGCTCTGCGGGCAGGGTGGATTCTTTCAGTGAATCCACCAGCTCTTGCTGAAACGCTTTATCTCCCAGCGCATCCGCAGAGATATTCAGGGCAAAACTGAGACCGCTCGCCGCAATGCGCTCAGAGCGCCGCTCTAGAAGCTCTTTGGCCACCCAGCGATCCAACAACAACATCAAGCCATAGCGCTCCGCGGCAGGAATAAAAGCGCCGGGCATGATCATATTGCCCCGCTCATCCACCATGCGCACCAGTATCTCGTAATGGCTCACCTGCGCCAGGTTACCGGCTACGGCAATTGGCTGCGCATAAAGCCGCAGGCGGTTTTGCTCCAGTGCTTCGCGGATGGTGGAGGCCATATAGATTTCACGGTGCTGCGCCGCTGCCTCACTGCTGTCCACCTCATACAGCATTACCGCCCCGCGACCGGCGTGCTTGGCAGAGTAGCAGGCCACGTCCGCCTGACTCATGAGCTCTACCACACGATTATTGCGTCGGTGAATTTCGGTAAGGCCGACGCTGGCGCCCACATCAAACAGTCGGTTGTGCCAGGGGAATCGCAGGGCGCCGATCTTGCGCACAAGCTGCTCACACCGCAGTCGCGCCTGCTCTTTATCGCACTCCTTGAGCAGCAAACCGAATTCATCTCCGCCCAGCCGGGCAACACAGTCGGAAGGGCGCAGATGATCGCGTAATAATTTGGCAACGTTCTTCAGCAGTGCATCACCGGCCTGGTGACCGGCGCTGTCATTGATCACCTTGAAGCGGTCGAGATCGATGTACGCCAGCGCATGGACACCATCACTCCCTTTGACACTGTCCACCGCATTGTACAGTTCCCGCTTGAACGCATCCCGGTTGGGCAGATGTGTGAGGTCGTCATGATTGGCTTTATAGGTCAGCTGCTTGATCAGCTGGCGGGTCTCGGTAATATCCTGGAAAACCAGCACCGCACCCAACAGCTGTCCACCGGCGCTCTTGAGCGGCGAAGCAGAACATTTGACGTTGTAAGCCTCGCCAGTGCGACTGTGTAGCACCGTGTTATCTGCTGACTGCACTGCATTGCCGGACTCTATACACCCACTGACCGGACAGGTTAACGTGTCACCTTCCGCTCCGGGGGAAATATCTAAGATCTCACGGATGCCCTCTCCGCGCACATCCTGCAACCGGTATCCGGTCATATGCTCTGCAACCGGATTCATGAAAGTGATGCGCTGGCGGATATCCACAGAGATCACAGCATCGGTAATGGCGCTCAGCGTTACCTGAAGGTGTTCCTTTTCCTCCGCCAGCGAATTCGCCATCTGCTTGCTCTCGGTAATATCCTTCAGGATGCCGATAATGCGCTGCGGCGCCTCACCGTCATACTCCATCACCCGGGCAACCTCATGAATCCAACGGTAATCACCACTGTCGGTTCGCACTCGGTACTGACAGTCAATGGCCTCGCTTTCCCCCCGGAGATGGGCCCGCTGCGCCTTTTCTAAAGCGACACGGTCCTGCTCAAATATTTTCTGCAACCAGTCCGCTCGACTTGTCAGTGAATTCCGATCAATTTCTACGCCTTTACTCAACCATTCAGAAAAAAAGGTCTTGCCTGTACCAACATCCCAGTCAAAAACACCCTGCCCGGTGACGGCAAGGGAGAATTTCCAACGCTCTTCAGCCTGCGCCAACTGACGTGCACTGCGCTTACGCCAATCAATATCCTCCACCTGCACCACGGCATAGAGCGGCTCATTGCGTGAGCCACGCGCCAGATTACTGGACAGGTGCCCCCATACCAGAACACCGCCTTTACATCGAAACTGCCATTCGCCATCCAGCGTCTGCGTACCTTCAAAATCAATGAGACCGCGCTCGCCCACCAGCCGCGCCGCATCCCCGGGGCTCAGGACATCGCGTAAAGACTGCCCCCGCAACGCTGCGGACGGATAGCCGATAAAATGACAGAAACTTTCATTGGCCTGGACGATGCGGTTATCCAGCGACACCAGCAGCATACCGATGCGGGATGACTCCATGGCTGCACGGAAACTGCTTTCCACTTCTACAATGCGCTGATTGCGCCGACGTTCGATCGCAGCGCTCACTGCAACCACATAGCCAGGAATAATGGCGGCGTACAAAGGGAGCAACTTCAGCGGGCCATCAGGCTGTCTGACCGGAGGCCACACATCGACAGGAAGCAGGCCGTGTCCACTCACTGCCACCCACAGCAACCATACCGCGGCCAAAAAAATAACCAGTAGGGCCTGAGACAATTCCAGCCTGGATGCTGCCCAGATAAGCGGTAATGACACGAATACATATGGCTGTGGCAGAAAGGCCAGAATCAGAGAAATGGTGGACAGGGTAATCACGACGGCTACCGCCAGAGACCGGTATTGCCGCCAAGCCAATAGCGCCGACAGAGACTCTCTCTTCACCAGCTGCATCAACGGTAGAAATATACAAATACCGGCGACATCCGCCACATACCAGTTAATGAAAACCTGAGTAAACGGGGCGCGATCAAAAAATTCGGCGATACCGGCCCCTAGCGCAGCCCCGGCCACGGCCGGTACCAGGGCGCCCAAGAAGATAAATCGCACCCAGCGAGACATACTGCTGAAAAACTGCGTATCGGGGCAGAACACCAGCAGCAGGCACGCTGCCAACAAGGACTCAACCGCGCCGACAGCGGCATAAAGAAATGAGAAGACCAGCTCCAGGCCACTGATTGCCGCGGCCAGCGTATTACCGCCAATGGCGCCCACCAGTAGTACAGGCCAGCTACTGAGCGGGGAGCGATACAGGAAAGCAATGGTCACAGCCTCTGCAAACCAGATCGCGGCAACGTCATTGCTGTCTACGAGGGTACTTTTACAGAAACAGGCGAGCACAAAAGTACAGACCATCAGCAACAGTGCGGACTGTGCACCAGTATGCGAGCCCTGTGACGAAGACTGGAACCGGGCCAGTGCAGACATCAGACTAACTTCCTCTGTTTTCATTCCTGTTTTTTGCCGGTGCGGTCTTGTAACCACCGCATCCACTGCCGTCACTCCCTGCGGCACTCGCCCGACGCAATCCGGCGTGCAGGCACTCAGCCAAATCCCCCAGGTCATAATCTGTCAGCAACTGGACGGCCTGAGTCTCAATGTCCCGATCTCCGATAACCACCTGCGGAATTGCAGCGGTCGAAGCATCTCCCGCGAGGACCGCGGCAAAATCCGATGCGGAAATTCCGGCGATATCGCTGTCGTATATCACCATATCCGGTGTGCTTATGCGAGCGGCGAAGATTCCCTTCATGGCATCGGTAACAGACTGCACTTCAATTTGCGGGTACCGCGACAGCAGGGACTTGAGCCGCTCTGCGGCAGACTTTCGCGCACTGACATACAGCAATTTACAGGCCGGGAGGTTGCTTGCGTAATCCGGGCGCGCTGCCAGTTGCATGACCTCCTGTGGCGCGTCGATCATCAGGAATTCGATCCAGAATATAGACCCCTGCCCTTCTTCACTGTCGAATCCGATTCTGCCCCCCATGGCCTCCGTCAGCTGCCGGGCAATCGCCAAACCGACACCGGTTCCTTCAATCTGCCCTTTCTCGGCCCCCAGGCGATTGAACGGTTCAAATGCCTCCGCCTGTTTCTCTGCGGGAATGCCGCGCCCGGTGTCAAGAATCGACAACCGCAGCCACCCTTCCGCCTGGGGTGCAAAATTCACTACAACGCGCCCACCTTCGCGATTGTATTTGATCGCATTGCCCACCAGATTCAGCACCACCTGCTTGAAGCGCACCTGGTCGGCGAGGATATACGCCTGCTCCCACCCCAGGGGTTCAAAGATAAGATTGACCTTGCGGGTGCTGGCCAGGGGTTCCAGCAGCTGGTTGCAGTCGGCCACCAGTTCGGCAGGCCTTAGCGCCGAGATCGATGGCGCGAGATGATGGCTGTCAATCCGCGCCAGATCCATGACGTCTCCAATCAACTGCAACAGGTGCTGGCCGGCTTTGCGGATTTCGGTAAGGCGGTGACGCTGGTCCGGGTTGAGGCTGTGGTCCAACTCCACCAGCTGGGTGTAGCCCAGTATTGCGTTGAGGGGGGTTCGCAGCTCGTGGCTCAGGCTGGATAGCAGGCCTGCGCGATCTCCACTCTCCCGGCGCAACTGCTGTAGCTCCTCCTCCAGGCGCTGGGTGCGATTGCGTGTTTCGGTGATATCCTGCAGCGTACCCACCACCCGCAGGGGCTGGCCGGCGCTGTTGGTCTGCATGCTGCCGCGACAGCGCACCCAGACCAGGCTGCCCTCCACATGACGCACGCGAAATTCCACATCCAGGGGCAGGCGATCCCGTACATGATCGTCCATGGCCTGATCCAGCCGGGGAAAATCTTCTGGATGAATATGTCGCCTCCAGCGCCCCAGGGCAGCGCGAGCATCAACTTCCCGATTGGTCGAGGTATAGCCGAGTATTTTCCAGCAACTGCGATCAAGAACGATCTCGTCTACCCGCAGATCCCATTCCCACAGTCCATCACCAACGGCCTCCAGCGCCGCGTGAAAACGATCACCACCGAAAAAAGACTGGGATCTGGGTAACTGGGATTCACTGTAATCGACACAGCCACCAACAAAGAAACGCCGCCCCCGCGCATCCCGGTGGGCGCGCGCCCACAGTCGCAACCAAATAGGCTGGCGGTCACGGGTGTAGGCGCGAATGGAGAGATCGAGAAAACTGCCCTGTAGACGCAGGCGGTCGCGCAAGGTCAACAGGCCGTCTCGCTCGTCGGGGTGCACCAGGTTGAGATCTCCGGTCCAGATACCGGACAACGCCTGTTCAGGTTCACCGTGAATACGCTGCCAGATATCCCCCGCGGCCCGCTGAGCACCGGTGTCAGGGTGCCACTCCCACAAACCGCGGTGCGGCCCCGACAACAGGCCGTGAAGATACCCAACCTGATGCTGTAAGAGCTCGGGCGAGAGTGCGTCCAGCTCATCGGGCATGGCCAGATGGAGGTCGGCTACAGAATGAGGGGGATCGGAATGGGACACCGCGTCGACGACCTGCTACGGAATTCTTGAATTGTTTTCCCGTAGTGAATCACTTATCAGCAGATAAAAAAAGGCCCCGCAATGCGGGGCCCAAAATAGCGATGATGAGAGAAAACGGGAAGTCACGCATTATTAACATTTGCCATAACCCGTGATGGTTTCCCGGAGCGCGGGCCAATTGGCCCACGCTAAATATGTAGCAACCGCCGTGCCAACTTTGAAAATCTCAATGAAATAATGCATTCTGATCAATATTCACACAGATCCATGCTGCCCACAGTGAGAGCGACCTACTAAGGAATAATACATGTCAGCAAAATGACAACGCTTGCCCCAGAGATGAACGCAAAAATTCACTCCCGCACCAAAATAATGCACCAAGCATGCTTAACGGACGAAACTGACTAAACATGATCAACTTGAGATCCGTGTCCTTAATTGCGGATGCCTGCCAGTCCCTTCTGAGGTAGGATTCCGGGTTTGGTCCGCAATGGAAACTTGCGGAAAACAGACTGTTAAGTCATCTCCCGGGCGCGCCGGATAATGACTGATACTATTATCCAGGTAGATGACAGGCAGGCGAGTGCCACAGCGCCCGAATCAGATTCCAACAAGGTTGTAACGTATGAAAGCTGTCCCCGAACACACGCCGCAGGAGGCGCCCCGCATCTGGCTGACGACGATCCTCTTCGCCAGTACTGCGCTCGCGGCCATCGTCCTGGTCCCCCTCTACGGCATCATGGTGGGCTTCCACTGGTATCAGTGGTTGGCCTTCGCTGTACTCGGCGCATTTTGCGGCGTCTCTATTACCGCGGGCTACCACCGCCTGTGGTCTCACCGCACCTATGAAGCCCACTGGTCCCTGCGCCTGTTCTATGCCCTGTTTGGTGCCGCCGCGCTTCAGAACAGTGCACTGATCTGGTGTTCCGGCCATCGCCGCCACCACCGTCACTGCGATGACAATGATCACGACCCCTATTCCGCCAAGCGTGGCTTCTGGTTCTCCCATATCGGTTGGATGCTGCGGGAATACCCCAGCGGCGAAGTCGATTTCGACAACGCCAAAGACCTGCAGCGCGACAAAATCGTGATGTGGCAGCACAACCACTATGTGCCCATTACCGTGGCCATGAACATCGGCGTTCCGCTGGTGCTCGGTCTGCTGACCGGTGACGTGATCGGTATGATGCTCCTGGCTGGCGTGTTGCGTATCGTGGTGAACCACCACACCACTTTCTTTATCAATTCCCTCGCCCACATCTGGGGCCGCCGCCCGTACACCGATGAAAATACCGCGCGGGACAACGGCCTGCTGGCGTTTTTCACCTTCGGCGAGGGCTACCACAACTATCACCATATCTTTCAGACCGACTACCGCAACGGCATCCGCTGGTACCAGTGGGATCCCACCAAGTGGCTGATCAAGACTTCCAGCTGGCTGGGCCTGGCACGCAACCTCAAAACCGTGCCGGATATGCGCATCCAGCGCGCAATGCTGGCGATGCAGTTCAAGCGCGCGGAGCAAAAGCTGGCCAACTCCCAGCACAAGGAAAGCTGGCGCGAACTGTTGGAGCGCGAAGCACACGATTTCTCTGCCTCGCTGGCGGAATGGAAAGAGCTGCAGCAAAAGCGCTATCTGAACGCCCGCGAGCAACTGGTCAGCAAATGGGAAAACGCCGCCATCCGCACCCGCGTCAAAGAGCTGGAATACAGCCTCAAAATGCAGCGCAAGCGCCTGCAGATCATGATGGAGCAATTCCACATGGCGCCTGCTGCCGCCGTCTGACTTCCTTCCCCTATCGCCACAGTGGTTTTTAATACCCACTGTGGCGAGCCTTCTGAACACCCCCTCCCACCAAGCGTTTTGCCCCACACTCCCCCAGCGGTATAATTCCGCCCCTTTTCTTATTCATTGCCCCCGGACACACAGTGACCGGGCGGCCAGGCCAGACCAACAAGGCATTCCCCCGCGCATGGACAAGACATACCAGCCCAACGCCATCGAACAACAGTGGTACAAAACCTGGGAAGAGAGCGGCTACTTCAAGCCCTCCGGCGACACCCAGGCCGATCCCTACAGCATCATGATCCCGCCGCCCAACGTCACCGGCAGCCTGCACATGGGCCACGGCTTCCAGGAATCCATCATGGACGCCCTGATCCGCTACCACCGCATGAAAGGCGACAACACCCTGTGGCAGGTCGGTACCGACCACGCCGGTATCGCCACCCAGATGGTCGTCGAGCGCCTGCTGAGTGCCGAAGGTAAATCCCGCCACGAACTGGGCCGCGACAAGTTCATCGAGAAAGTGTGGGAATGGAAGGAAGAATCCGGCGGTAACATCACCCGCCAGCTGCGCCGTCTCGGCGCCAGCCCGGACTGGTCCCGCGAGCGCTTCACCATGGACGACGGTTTCTACAAAGCCGTGCAGGAAGTCTTTATCCGCCTGTATGAAGACGACCTGATCTACCGCGGTAAGCGCCTGGTGAACTGGGACCCGAAACTACACACCGCGATTTCCGACCTGGAAGTACTGAACGAGGAAGAACAGGGACACCTGTGGCACTTCCGCTATCCGCTGTCCGACGGCTCCGGCCACCTCGTGGTCGCCACCACCCGCCCGGAAACCATGCTCGGGGATACCGCCGTGGCGGTGCACCCGGAAGACGAGCGCTACAAAGATCTGATCGGCAAAACCATCAAGCTGCCGCTGGCGGACCGCGAAATCCCGATCATCGCCGACGACTATGTCGATCTCGAGTTCGGTACCGGCTGCGTGAAGATCACCCCGGCCCACGATTTCAACGACTACGAAATGGGTCAGCGCCACGATCTGGAGATGATCAACATTCTGGATCAGGACGCCAACCTGAACGACAACGTGCCGGAGAAATACCGCGGTATGGAGCGCTTCGCCGCGCGCCAGCAGGTTGTGGACGATCTCGAAGCGCTGGGTCTGCTGGAAAAAATCGAACCGCACACCCTGAAAGTCCCCCGCGGCGACCGCTCCGGTGTCGTTATCGAGCCGTGGCTTACCGACCAGTGGTACGTGAAAACCCAGCCACTGGCCGAAGAAGCCATCAAGGTGGTAGAAGATGGCCAGGTCAATTTCGTGCCGAAAAACTACGAGAACATGTACTTCTCCTGGATGCGCGATATCCAAGACTGGTGTATTTCCCGTCAGCTGTGGTGGGGCCACCGCATTCCGGCGTGGTACGACAACGACGGCAACGTCTACGTCGGCCGCAGTGAAGAAGAGGTCCGCGACAAGCACAACCTCGGCAATATCGAGCTGAAACAGGACGACGATGTACTCGACACCTGGTTCTCCTCCGGCCTGTGGACCTTCGGCACCCTGGGCTGGCCAGAAGAAACCCCGGAACTGGCGACATTCCACCCCACCAGCGTGCTGGTCACCGGTTTCGACATTATCTTCTTCTGGGTCGCACGCATGATGATGCTGACCCTGTACTTCAAGAAGGAAGTGCCGTTCGAGACGGTCTACGTGCACGGCCTGGTGCGCGACAGCCACGGGCAGAAAATGTCCAAATCCAAGGGCAATGTGCTCGACCCCATCGACCTGATCGACGGGATCGACCTCGAGAGCCTGGTCGAAAAACGTACCTCCGGCATGATGGTGCCGCACCTGCGCGAAAAAATTGAGAAGCAGACCCGCAAGGAATTCCCGGAGGGTCTCGCGTCTTACGGCACCGATGCGCTGCGTTACACCTACTATTCGCTGGCCTCCACCGGCCGTGATATCAAGTTCGACGTGGGTCGTATCGAAGGCTTCCGTAATTTCTGCAACAAGATCTGGAACGCCTCCCGTTATGTGCTGCAGAACTGTGAAGGCCACGACTGCGGTCAGGACGGCAGTGACGACTTCGAACTCTCCATTGCCGATCGCTGGATCATTTCCCTGCTGCAACGCACCGAACTGACCGTGAAGCAAGCCATCGACAGCTACCGCTTCGACCTCGCCTCCCAGGCCCTGTACGATTTTATCTGGGGCGAGTACTGCAGCTGGTACCTGGAACTGTCCAAGCCGGTACTGTGGGACGACAACGCTTCTGCCGCAGTGAAAAAAGGTACCCGCCGCACCCTGATCCGTGTGCTGGAAACCATCCTGCGCCTGCTGCACCCGCTGATGCCTTATATCACCGAAGAGATCTGGCAGCGCGTGCACGATCTTGCGGGCAAGGCCGGCGATACCATCATGCTGCAGCCGTACCCGGAAGCCGACCAAAACCGCATCGACGAAAATGCCGAGGCGGCCATTGCCTGGCTGAAGGGGGTGATTGAGGGCGCGCGTAATATTCGTGGTGAGATGAATATCTCCCCGGCGAAGAAGATTCCGCTGATCCTGCGCAATGGTTCCGAGCAGGACGAAAACCTGCTGAACCAGACCCGCAGCTTATTGACCAAGCTGGCGAGCCTGGAGTCCATCGACTGGCTGGAAAAAGGCGCCGAGGCGCCGGCTTCATCCACTGCACTGGTTGGGGATCTGGAACTGCTGGTGCCGATGGCTGGCCTGATTGACGTTGCCGCGGAGAGCACACGCCTGCAAAAAGAAATCGACAAATTGGGTAAAGAGCTGCAACGCGTCGAGGGCAAGCTCAACAACCCGAAGTTTGTCGACAAGGCGCCCGAAGCCGTGGTCAACAAGGAGAAGGACAAGCTGGCCGATATGCAAAGTGCCCGCGGCCGACTTCAGCAGCAACTGGACGAAATCAGTCAGCTGAAGTAATCGGTTAGCTTGTCAGGGTCGGATAGCGGGATCTTCCCGCTATCCGTTTTGGCCAGCTGACTTCTGTTCCACAGCTCTTTCTCACTTCCACTTTTTACGCCCTCCTTTTACTCCATCGCCCACATCTGATTACGCCAGGCTTTCCCGGGTTACCTTTCCCCGGCTAGTTCCCCCCATTTCAAAGCGTCCGGGCGCGCCCTTCCTCTCAATACGTATTCGCCTTGATTCCATAGACTATCCTGAGGACAGCCCTCTTTCCGCAGCCACTCAGAACAACGGGCAAAGTCTATGCACAACGCGAAATCATCAGAAGATACGTCAAAGGCCACTGCCGAAGAAGCCAAGCTTAAACCGCTGGTGTTTTACAGCTCTGTCATCGGGATAACCCTGTTTTCTCTGTGGGCCATGTTCTTCACCGAACAAGCCGGCACTGTCATTTACGGCGTGCTCGGGTGGATATCCGGGAGCTTCGGCTGGTTCTACTTTCTGGCGGTCGTAGCCTTCCTGGTGTTTGTAATCGTCATTGCCGTTTCCAAATACGGTGATATCAAGCTCGGACCTGATCATGCAGAACCGGAATTCAATATAGTGACCTGGGCCGCGATGCTGTTTGCTGCAGGCATCGGCATCGATTTAATTTTTTACTGTATCGTCGAGCCGCTGACCCAGTTCATGACACCGCCAACTGGTGAAGGCGGTACCGTGGAGGCCGCCCGTCGGGCAATGGCCCTGACCTTCCTGCACTGGGGGCTGTCGGGATGGGGCATTTATACCCTGGTGGGGATGGCGCTCGCTTTCTTCAGCTACCGCCACGGCCTGCCGCTGACCATCCGCTCCGCACTGTACCCATTGTTTGGTAAGCGGATCTATGGCCCCATCGGCAATACCGTGGATATTGCCGCGGTGCTGGGCACTGTGTTTGGTGTTGCTACCAGCCTGGGCATCGGCATCATTCAGCTCAACTTCGGGCTGAATTATATGTTCGGTATACCGGAAGGAACGGCAACCCAGGCGGTACTGGCAGTATTAATTGTGGTCTTCGCGGCGGTGTCCGCGGCTACCGGCGTCGAGCGGGGAATTCGACGGCTTTCCGAGTTCAATATGCTGCTCGCCATCGCCCTGATGCTGTTTGTCCTTTTCAGCGGTAAAACCCGCTTTCTGCTGGACGCCTTTGTCACCAACCTCGGGGATTATATCCAGCACTTTGTCGAGCTATCGTTTAACACCTTTGCCTTTGACCCGCCACAGGACTGGCTCAACGCCTGGACCATCTTCTTCTGGGCGTGGTGGATCGCCTGGGGTCCATTTGTGGGGCTATTTCTGGCGCGTATCTCCCGCGGTCGAACCATCCGCGCCTTTGTCGCCGGCACACTGATACTGCCATTTGTATTCATGGCAGCGTGGATGGCCATTATGGGTAATGCCGCCATCGACATGGTGCTTGGTGGAGCGGTGGAGTTCGGCGAAAAAGCAACAGGAAACCCTGGTTCAGCCATATACCTGTTCCTGGAGGAGATGCCATGGACCACCCTGAGCACTATCGCGGTGACCATCCTCTCTATCGTATTTTTCGTCACCTCGGGGGACTCAGGTTCACTGGTGTTATCCAACCTCACTTGCAGGCTGGAGAACCCCAACCATGATGCGCCCCCATGGATGCGCATTCTGTGGGCTGCCATTATCGGCATTGTCACCCTCGCGCTGCTGATGACAGACGGCCTGGCAGCGTTGCAAAGCGCAGTAGTGATCATGGGCCTCCCTTTCGCGTTCGTGCTGATACTGATGATGCTCGGCCTGTCGAAGGCCTTGCGTATGGAAGGTCTCAAAACCGCAAGCATGCAGGACTCACTGTCCGGCCATCTGTCGGGACGCACTACGTCACGGGAAGGACACAGCAACTGGAGCCAACGGCTTTCCCGCGCAATCAGTTTTCCCACTTTGAAACAGGTGGAACAATTCATCGAACGCACCGCACACCCCGCCCTTGAAGCCGTAAAAGAGGAGCTGTCGGAAAAATCGTATCCAGTCACCCTGTCTGAAGGCAAGGGGGACGACCTGCACCTGAAACTCTACGTGGAGCTCGGTGAAGAAGTCGATTTCACTTATGAGATCTGGCCGCGTCAATGTTCCATGCCGGCCTTTACACTCAGGGCGGAGAAGCCGCGGTCCAGCTATTATCGTCTGGAGCCGCACCTGCGCGAGGGTGGGCTGACCTACGATCTGATGGGATATACCCGTGAACAGTTGATCGGGGATGTCGTCGATCACTTCGAAGCGCACCTCCAATATCTGCACATGCGACGTGAACTCAGCAGCCGTACACCCGGGGAGGAAGGCGAGCCAGGTCCCGCCTGATTATTTATGAATCAAGATAACTTCGACCAGACCTTTGACTACATCGTGGTAGGCGCCGGCTCCGCCGGTGCCATTGTCGCCAGTCGCCTCTCCGAAGATCGCGACACCAGGGTGCTGCTGCTGGAGTACGGCGGCAAGGACAACTCCATATTCATACGCATGCCCACCGCGTTGTCGATTCCGCTCAATATGCCCAAGTACGATTGGGAGTTTTACACCGAGCCAGAGCCGGGACTGAAGGGACGCCGTATCCACCAAGCGCGCGGTAAGGTGATCGGCGGATCATCCTCTATCAATGGCATGGCGTTCGTGCGCGGTTGTAAAGGGGACTATGAAGAGTGGGCAAAAATGGGCGCGACTGGTTGGGCCTACGCCGACGTATTGCCATACTTCAAACGTTCGGAAACCTGTGTTTACGGCGAGGATGCCTACCGCGGTGGCGACGGTCCGATAACCGCATGCAACGGTAACAATATGCAGAACCCGCTTTACCGCGCTTTTATTGAAGCGGGTAAGCAGGCAGGGTACGGCTTCACCGAAGACTACAATGGTTATCGCCAGGAGGGGTTTGGACGCATGGATATGTCCGTGCGTGACGGCGTCCGCTGCTCAACCGCCCTGGCCTATCTCAAGCCCGCGTTAGGTCGCAGTAATCTCGAGCTTAAAATGCACGCTCTCACCACCCGCGTGGTCATGGAAGGCAAAAGGGCGGTGGGTGTCGAGTACGAGCAGCACGGGAAAAAATTCCGTGCACGGGCAACACGCGAGGTCATTCTCTCCGCCAGCGCTTTCAACTCACCGAAGCTGCTGATGCTGTCCGGTATTGGCCCCTCAGCACATCTCAAAGAACACGGTATCGACGTGGTGCATGATCTGCCGGGCGTTGGCCAGAATCTGCACGACCACCTGGAAGTGTGGGTACAGCAGGAGTGTACTCAGGATATCACCTTGAACGGCGTGCTCGGTCCCCTTTCCAAGGCCTGGATCGGCCTCCAGTGGTTGCTGTTCAAACGCGGCCTTGGCGCTTCCAATCATTTCGAATCCAACGGCTATATCCGCAGTCGCGCGGGTCTCGAGTGGCCCGATATCCAGTATCACTTTCTCGCCGGTGCGATTGCTTACGACGGTTCCAGTGCCGTCAAAGGCCACGGGTTTCAGGCGCATCTGGGATGTAACAAACCACTCAGTCGCGGCTGGGTAAAGCTGAAGTCCACCGATCCGCGACAGCAGCCCGAGATGTTTTTCAATTATCTGGACCGGGAAGAGGACAAACAGGCCTTCCGCGCCGGCTTGCAGTTCACCCGGGAAATATTCGCCCAAGCGGCCATGGACCCATACCGGGGCCGTGAAATTGAACCCGGCAAGGATGTCCAGAGCAACGACGAGATAGACAACTGGGTAGCGGAGACCGCAGAGACCGCCTATCACCCTGCCGGTAGCTGTCGTATGGGAACGGATGGGATGGCCGTGGTGGATCCAGAGTGTCGGGTACACGGCGTGGAGAACCTGCGCGTAGTCGATTCTTCCATCATGCCGACCGTCACCAATGGCAACCTGAATGCACCGACAATCATGATCGGGGAAAAGGGGGCCGACCATATTCGCGGCAAAGGCATGCTGAAGCCTTCCGATGCCGACAGCGCTACTGCCGATAACTGGCAACACAGCCAGCGTGAGCACCCCCCGGAAAGATCCCGGTAAAATAATCCGGGGAAAACCAGCAGAACAATCAATATAACTGATCAGTAAGGTGCGTCGACATCGCCCTCTGCGACATACACGGTTTTAAGCCGGGTGTAGTGCTCAAACGCCCGGCGGCTGTTTTCTTTGCCGATGCCCGATTGTTTGAAGCCGCCAAACGGCATTTCTACCGGGGTCAGGTTGTATTGATTAATCCAGACAATACCCGCATCCATTTTTTCTGCAACACGGTGGGCGCGCTGGATATCTTTGGTAAACACCCCTCCGGCGAGACCGAACTCACTGGCATTGGCCCGCTCCAGAACTTCCTGCTCACTGGAGAATGCAAGTAGGGACAGCACCGGACCAAAAATCTCCTCGCGTACGATGGTCATTGTGTCATCAAGGTTATCGAAAATCGTCGGCTCGACAAAATTTCCATTCTCCAATCCGGGATTGGTGGCACGTCCACCGCCGGTCAGTACCTTACCGCCTTCCTGCTTGCCTTTATCGATGTAGCCAAGTACACCGGCCATATGATCGGCACTCACCATAGGGCCTACATCGGTATCGGGGCTCAGAGGATCGCCCAATTTCAGCTTTTGTGTGCGGGCTACGAGCTTTTGCACAAAAGCCTCGCGAATCGACTCGTGCACAAATACACGCGTGCTGTTGGTACAAATCTGTCCCTGGGTGTAGAAGTTGCCCAGCATCGCGGCACTCACCGCGTTATCCAGATCTGCATCGTCAAAGATAATCAGCGGTGACTTGCCTCCCAGCTCCAGGGTGACGCTCTTCAGGGAATCCGCCGCGGCGCGCATCACCGCCTTGCCGGTACCCACTTCTCCGGTGAGCGATATCTTCGCAATCCCCGGATGGGCCGTGAGCATCTTCCCGGTATCCGCCATACCCTGGATTACATTGAATACACCGTCTGGCAATCCCGCCTGTTGGTACAGCTCCGCGAGTTTCAGGGCCGTCAACGGGGTCAACTCCGCAGGTTTGAACAACATCGCATTCCCCGCCGCCAGCGCCGGCGCCGATTTCCAGGCCGCAATCTGAATGGGATAGTTCCACGCACCGATGCCAGCGCAGATCCCTACCGGTTCCGGCCGGGTATAGAAAAAGCCGCCGGGAACAGATTGATATTCGCCGTGAAGGGAAGCTGCCTGGCCACCAAAAAACTCCAGGCAGTCGGCTGCGGAGCCCACATCGGCCTCAGGGGTTTCCGCAATGGGCTTGCCGCCGTCCAGGGACTCCAGGCGCGCAAGCGCATCGCAGTGCTCCCGCAACAACTGGGCGGTTTTGACCAGGACCCGCCCGCGTTCCGCACCGCTCATTGCGGCCCACTCTGCCTGTCCCTTGCTGGCGGACGCCACCGCCTTATCGACATCCGACTGTCCCGCTTCCGCGACACGGCAGATCTTCTCCCCGGTTGCCGGGTTGAAGGTATCAAAATACTGACCTTGATCAGGCGCAACATAGGTGCCGTGGATCCAAAGCAGTTGATCATCCATATCAGCCATCACTTTCTCCAAGCTACTTAAAGCGTTGATGTTCTCTGGAAAACGTATGGATCACTAGAAACTGCGCGTCACACCAAATACCACTTCACCATCCGCCAGGTTCGGGTTCGCCAGAAAAGGATCTATGCCATCGGTATCATACCAACGCAACCCGAGGTTCCAATCGTCTATCGTGTAATCCACACCAATGTCCCAATAGGTGAATTCCAGGTTGTCGTAGCCGGAACCAAAGGTCTGCTCGCCCACGCGCAATGAGGGAGTCAATCCCGGACATACCTCATAGCCAAAGGTGACTTCATACGCGAGCGCTGAAACGCCATCCAGAAAGTCTTTACCAAAGTAATTGTGGGTCCACCAGACACTCGGGCTGGCCGAGAATTTTCCTTTGGAATAATTCAGGTAGGTGTATACCTCTCCGTAATCCAGGCTGGATTTCGATCCGGGGTAGTTATAGCTCCAATAGCCGATATCAAAATTGAAGTCGCTCTCACCAATATCCCGAGTGAACCCCACATAGGGATCAATCTCCATGCTGTTGCCGACGCCACCAAAATCGGTATTAGATGCCCACAGCCCCGCGTAAAGGCCACTTTCGTGAGACCAGTTGAAATCCCCTTGTACCGCAGGCCGAAGATTGGAGTTTGAAATACTGCGGAACATGTAATCACTGGCAATCAGAAGACTGCCTCCGAAAGTCCCGAATCCGTCACTTTTCTCTTCTTCCTGTGCGGTAACCTGGCAGGCCACCCCCAATACTGAAAGGAAGAAAAACAGCGTTTGCAGCGAAATAATTCTGTGACGCCTGTAAGCTTCCATGCTTATTCACCTTGTAATCAGACTTTTATGCACCTCAACTGTAGGAGATGTTGGCCACAGTTCAAGCGCCCCTGACGAAGTGACAGGCAAGCACGCATCACCGCAGGGTTCACCAGGCACTACACTGTCCGAAACATCTGTGTGATCTGAAGCTCAATGCCACTACTGAGTACTGCGGACTTTTGGCCCCTTCTTGTCTACGCCCTGGCGGTGATCGGACTGATCACCCTGATGCTGGGTCTTTCCCACGCACTCGGCGCAAAACGCAACGATCACGCCACTCACGAACCTTACGAGTCCGGCATTGTTCCCACTGGCAATGCCCATATCCGGATTTCAGTGGGCTACTACCTCGTCGCCATTCTTTTCATCATTTTCGACCTGGAAGCGGTGTATTTATTCGCTTGGGCTATCTCCGTGCGCGAAGCCGGTTTGCCGGGGCTCATTGAGGCGTCTATTTTTATTGGCGTACTCCTCGTAGGGCTCGTTTACGTGGGGCGCCTCGGTGCACTCGACTGGGGACCGCGACCACAGAAAAACCTGCGAGAACGACAGTGATAAAACCAGCGATCAAACTCACTCTCTGCTGTACCTGAAGACAGGTACAGCCAACGCGAATACTCACCATGCGATGGCAGCTCACCCGCGCCGGCTATAAGCCGGATGGCGACAACCTGATTTCAAGCGATGCCCCCAGTGACACTCTTAGTAGCGCCAGCACCTTCGAAGAAGAGCTACAAAAGAATGTACTGCTCACCAAACTCGAAGATCTCATGGCGTGGGGGCGGGCAAACTCCCTGTGGCCATTCAACTTCGGCCTTTCCTGCTGCTATGTAGAAATGGCCACCGCGTTTACCAGCCGTCACGATCTGGCGCGTTTCGGCTCGGAAGTGATCCGCGCGACACCGCGCCAGGCGGATCTGATTGTGATTTCGGGCACGGTATTTATCAAAATGGCGCCGGTAATTCAGCGGCTCTACGAACAGATGGTGGAACCCCGCTGGGTCATTTCCATGGGCTCCTGCGCCAATTCCGGTGGCATGTACGATATCTACAGTGTGGTGCAGGGCGTGGACCGCTTTCTGCCGGTGGATGTGTATGTACCCGGCTGCCCACCACGGCCAGAGGCGCTGATGCAGGGACTGACACTGTTACAGGATTCCATCGCCAGCGAACGACGCTCACTAAGCTGGCTGGTGAGTGAGAATGGGGTGGAGAGAATTCCACGCAATACCCTGGGCAAACCCAGTCAGCGCGATCTGCACCGCGAGCAGCGTATGCGCGCAGACAAACTCCGCTCACCGGACGACGTGTGAGGTCACTGTGATCGGGGTAAAAGCGGAAAACCGAATTCAGCCGAACGCCTATCGCGCCGCGGCGGAAAGCTTTGTCAGAGATCTGGCGCAACAGGCGGGTGTGCGGCCGGATCTACACTACTGGCTGCAACCGGATACCCCGGATCTGCCAACCCTGTGGATAGGCAAACACCAGCTGCTGCCGTTCCTGCGCTGGCTGAAGTGTGACATCTCCCAGCCCTTCCCCACGCTCTACGATCTCACCGCCATCGACGAGCGTATGCGGCTATATCGCGGTGAGCGGGAAGCGGCACAGCCGGAGAGCGATTTCACCGTCGTTTACCATCTGCTGTCTTTTGAGCGGGACCTGTTTATCCGGGTCAAGGTGCCACTTTCTCAGGACAACCTGAACCTGCCATCGATTACCCCGGTATGGCGCGCGGCGAATTGGTATGAACGCGAAGCCTGGGACCTGTTTGGTATCGACTTTATCGGCCACCCCCATCTCACCCGCATCATGATGCCCCAGAGCTGGGAGGGGCATCCGCTGCGCAAAGATCACCACGCCCGCGCCACAGAAGTGGACCCTTTCACCCTCTCCCCGCATAAACAACAGGTGGAGCAGGAGGCGCTGCGCTTCAAGCCGGAAGACTGGGGCATGGCCCGCGCCGGCGAGACCTCTGAGTATCTGTTCCTGAACCTGGGCCCCAACCACCCCAGTGTGCACGGCGTATTCCGCGTGGCATTGCAGTTGGACGGCGAGCGCATCGTGGATGCGGTGCCGGATATCGGCTACCACCATCGCGGCGCGGAAAAAATGGCCGAGCGCCAGGCCTGGCACAGTTACCTTCCTTACACGGACCGGGTGGATTATCTCGGCGGGGTGATGAACAACCTGCCCTATGTGTTGACACTGGAACAGCTGGCGGGCATTGCGGTGCCGGAACGGGCGCAGACCATCCGCGTCATGCTGTGCGAATTTTTCCGTATCGCCAGCCATCTGGTTTTCTATGGCACTTTTGCCCAGGACCTGGGGCAGATGTCGCCGGTGTTTTACATGTTCGAAGACCGGGAAAAGCTGTTCGGCGTGATCGAGGCGATTACCGGCGGACGTATGCATCCCTCCTGGTTTCGTATCGGCGGCGTGGCCCAGGATCTACCCAACGGCTGGGATCGGCTGGTGCGGGATTTTATCGACTACTTGCCCGCACGCCTGAAGGAATACGACGGCATGGTGGTGCGCAATGCCATTGTCAAAAATCGCTGTCGCGGCATCGGTGTATACAGTACCGAGCAGGCCATGGAGTGGGGAGCTACCGGCCCCGGTCTCCGGGCCACGGGGTTCGAATGGGATCTGCGCAAACAGCGTCCCTACAGTGGCTATGACAACTTCGAGTTCGACATTCCCACCTTCGATGGCGGCGACAGTTACGACCGCTGCCGGGTGCGGGTGGAGGAGATGCATCAGAGCCTGCGCATCATTCGCCAGTGCCTGGACAATATGCCCACCGGTGAATACAAGTCCGATCACCCGTTGACCACTCCGCCGCGCAAGCCGCGCACCATGGAAGATATCGAGACTCTGATCCAGCACTTTCTCAACAACAGCTGGGGGCCGGTCATGCCTGCGGGGGAAGCCTGCGTACCGGTGGAGGCCACCAAAGGCCTGAACAGCTACCAGATCATCAGTGACGGCAATACCAACGCTTACCGTAACCGCATCCGCACCCCGTCTTTTCCACATCTGCAGATGATCCCGCAACTGTGTCGCAACCTGAGCGTTTCCGATCTGATCGCCATCATTGCCAGTATCGATTTCGTGATGGCCGATGTGGATCGCTGAAAGAGGCAGACGAAGACCATGGAGACCATTACCCCAAGCCTGAGCCCCGAAGAAATCCTCGAAATAGAGCAGGAGGCAGCCCACTACGCGCACAAAAGTGCCGTGGCACTGGAGGCCCTCAGGATCGTACAACACCACCGCGGCTGGGTTTCCGATGGCAGCCTGCAGGCGCTGGCCGACTACCTCGATTATCCGATCGTCGAGCTGGAGGCGTTGGCCACCTACTACCAGCTGATATTTCGCCAGCCCGTCGGGCGCCATGTGATTTATTGCTGCAACAGCGCCAGTTGCTGGATGCTGGGTGGCGGCGCGCTACAACAGCACCTGCAGGAAACCCTGAATATCCGCCCCGGTGAAACTACCGCCGACGAAGTATTTACCCTGCTGGAAACCCCCTGCCTGGGTGACTGTGACAAGGCGCCGGTAATGATGGTCGGCACACAAATGCAGCGCAACCTGACCCGGGACAAGCTGGATACATTGCTCGCTTCGCTCAGATTATCTCCGGGAGGCGAAGATGCCCGGTGAATCCACCCCGCTGGACCGCAATCTGCGCACGCCCCTGACACGGAATATTCACGGTGACGCCGCGGTATCCCTGGAAGCCTATCGCAACAACGGCGGCTACCTCGGATTGCAGCGAGCACTGGATATGGTGCCAGAAAATATCACCGCGCTGGTCCAGGAAGCGGGGCTGCGCGGGCGTGGCGGGGCGGGCTTCAATACCGGGCTCAAGTGGAGTTTTGTCCCGGGCAACGACCAGTACAGCGGTCCCCGTTACCTGATCTGCAATGCGGATGAGATGGAACCAGGCGCCTTCAAGGATCGCTATCTGCTGGAGCGTGATCCGCACCTGTTAATCGAAGGGATGCTCATCGCCGCGTCAGCGATCAATGCCTCTACGGCCTATATCTTTATTCGCGGCGAGTACCATCTCGCCGCACAGCGACTTTCCCATGCACTGGAAGAGGCACACCGCGCCGGTCTACTTGGCAAACGAATACTGGGGCGCGATTTTTCCCTGCAAATCCATGTTCATCGAAGTTCCGGCAACTATATCTGTGGTGAGGAAACCGCGCTGTTAAATGCCCTGGAGGGACGTCGCGCGATCCCGAGAACCAAACCGCCCTTCCCCCAGGTCAGCGGGCTGTGGGGAAAGCCGACCGTCGTCAACAATGTGGAAACTCTGTGTAACCTGCCCTGCCTGTTGGCCCTGGGTGCAGACTGGTACCGGCAGTTGGGACGGGAGGACGATGCTGGCAGCAAACTGTTTGGTGTGAGCGGGCGGGTTAACAACCCCGGGGTGTGGGAACTGCCCATGGGGACCCCGGTACGGGAGATTATTGAAAATCACGCCAGAGGAATGCAGCCCGGGTTCCGCTTGCGGGGCTTTCTGCCCGGTGGAGGTTCTACCGATTTTCTCGCGCCCCGTCACCTGGACCTCCCGATGGACTACGATGTGATAGGCAAAGCCGGCAGTCGCATGGGTACTGGCACGCTAATGATTCTGGACGACCACACCTGCCCGGTGGGACTGGTGCTGAATTTGCAGCGCTTTTTCGCGCGCGAATCCTGTGGCTGGTGCACGCCCTGTCGGGATGGGCTGCCCTGGGTGGTGGAGATACTGGAACGTATCGAGGCCGGTCGCGGAGAAAAACAGGACCTGATCCTGCTGCGGCAGTTGGCACGGCGGATGGCACCGGGTACGACGTTCTGTGCCCTGGCACCGGGTGCTGCGGAGCCACTGCAAAGCAGCCTGAAGCTGTTTCTGAGCGATTACCTGGCGCACATTGTGCAAAGAGGTTGTCCCTACGGACATAGTGCCCGACCGCAATCTGAGCCTGCGTGTGCACACTGACTGCCTGCGCCAAAAATTGCGAAGCGCTCTGAACTAGATAGCGAAAAATCATAACGGGTAAATCAATTCAACGAGCGGCCGCGTATTGATGGCCACATGATTCTGGCAGGGATTGCCAACACCATGGCGACAATAACAATAGATGACCAACATTATGACGTAGACGATGGGCAGAATCTGCTCAGCGCCTGCCTGAGCCTGAAAAAAAACCTGCCCTACTTCTGCTGGCACCCGGCCATGGGCTCTGTGGGCGCCTGCCGTCAGTGTGCCGTTATTCAGTACAAGGATGCAGAGGACCGCAGCGGCAAGCTGGTCATGAGCTGTATGACGCCGGTAAACGATGGCGACATCTTCGCGCTGGAGGACCCGCGCGCGCAGGAATTTCGCGCCGGTATCATCGAGAACCTGATGATCAATCACCCCCATGATTGCCCGGTCTGTGAAGAGGGTGGGGAATGTCACCTGCAGGATATGACCATCATGAGTGGACATACCCTACGTCGCTTTCAGGGGCTGAAGCGCACCCACCACAATCAGTTTCTCGGGCCATTTATCAAGCATGAAATGAACCGCTGTATCGCCTGCTATCGATGTGTACGCTTTTACCGGGACTATGCCGGCGGCACCGACCTGCAGGCACTGGGAAGAAATCATCAGGTGTATTTCGGCCGTCAGGAGGACGGAGTATTGGACAATGGATTCAGCGGCAACCTGGTAGAAGTCTGCCCTACCGGCGTTTTTACCGATAAAACCTTCAGCCGTCACTACGTCAGGAAATGGGACCTGCAGACTGCGCCGTCCGTCTGCGAGCACTGTGCCGTCGGCTGCAATACCGCGCCGGGCGCGCGGCGCGACGGCAAGGGAGCCCCGGCACAGTTGCGCCGGGTAACCAATCTCTTTCACCGCCAGATCAACGGCTACTTTCTATGCGACCGGGGCCGCTTCGGCTATGAATACGTCAATAGCCGCCAGCGTATTTACCGTCCACTGGTCGCGGATACGCAAACCCTGATCCACAGCACCGCAGGAAATAAAAAAGTCCAGCACCCGATGGCGCCCGGCGACGCGGTGGCGAAACTGGCTGATACCCTGGACGCAGCGCGCGCCGGCAAACAGCGCCTGCTCGGCATCGGCTCCAGTCGCAGCGCGCTGGAAAACAACTTCGCCCTGCAATCCACAGTAGGTAAAGAAAACTTCTATGCCGGTATGGACGCCCGCAACCTCGCACTGCTACAGCGCGTAGACCGAATCCAGCGCGACCCGCGTATTCACACGCCGGGCACACCGGATATGGAACAGGCGGATATGCTGCTCGTTCTTGGGGAGGACATCGCCAACACCGCCCCCCGCATTGCCCTGGCATTGCGTCAGGCGGCCCGCAGCCGCCAACGACAGGCCGCGGAAGCGTTGGGTATTCCCCAGTGGCAGGACGATTCCATCCGCCAGCTCACCGGAGAAAAAACCCCGGTGTTGATCACCGCGGTCGAACGCAGTGACCTGGATGACATTGCCACCTGCCGCTTGCACACAACGCCGGAAAAAATTGCAGACCTGGCGCGCGCCCTCACGCAAGCAATAGGGGGGGAATACTCCCTCCCCGAGATCCCCGGGCTTACTGATGACGCATTCTCTGAACTGGTTGCGCAGCTGAAAAAAGCCCGGCGGCCATTGATCGTATCCGGGTGCGGGCTGCAATCCGAAGCGTTACTCCAGGCCGTATCGGAACTGGCTATTGCCATTGCAGAACGAGAACCTTCTGAGCGAGCGCAGTGTCAGCTGTATCTCGCCTGCCCGGACGCCAACAGTCTCGGGCTGGCACAGCTGTGTGATGCGGATAAGCATCTCGACCAACTGAACCAGGAACTTCAGCACCGTCTAAGCGAGAACCGGAAGGACGGGATAAAAACCAGTCTGCTGGTAATGGAAACCGACCTGTACCGCCAGCTGCCACCCTCCACGGCAGAGCAGATACTGGACAGCGTGGATGAAGTGATCCAGCTGGAAGTCATCCACAACCGCACCAGTGCCCGTGCGGATCTCGTCATGCCCGCAGCAGCAATACCGGAATACGAAGGCACGCTGGTCAATAGCAGTGGACTGGCGCAGCGGCATTACGCGGTTTACGAAGGTTCAGGCTGGATTCAGGCCAGCTGGCGCTGGCTGGCAAATGCCGCGGCGGCATGTGCGGCACGGGCTGGCAGTCCGGAGAAAACCGGCCGCCTGCAGGAGTTGGCCCAGTGGCAACACGTCACGCAACTGAGCTGCGCACTGGCCGACAGCTATCCCACACTGGCACCACTGGCGGAGCTGGGGCCGGACTGGGACCAGACCATTGAAGGGCAAAAGACCGCGCGTCAGCCCCACCGCTACAGTGGGCGTACCGCACTGGAGGCGGAGATTCAGGTGGCCGAAGAAAAACCACTACCGGACGCAGACGCACCGCTGTCGTTTTCCATGGAGGGGATTCACTTTGCCAGTCAGTCACCGCTTCAGGTGAACAACTGGGCCCCCGGATGGAACTCCAATCAAGCGATCCACCGCTACCAACCCCGGCCCGGTATGGAGCGCCTTGGCAAGAGCAGTGGCCAGCCCCTCGCTCGCTCCCCGGAAGCCATCGAGACCGGTTTAGCCGAGCGCACAGCGCCCCTGTCGGAAAAAAATGCGATCAAGGAAAACGGGCGACTCCGCGTACTCCCAATCTACCGCATGTTCGGGTCCGGAGAACTGAGCAATCGCGCCGCCGCCATTGCCAGCGTGATCGGTGAGCCTTTCGCGATCATTTCTCCCGAAACACTCAATGCGCTCGGGATTCAGCCAGGCAGCACCATCGAAATACAGCACGGCTCAGATCAATGGCAACTACAGGTGCAGGTTTCCCGGCAATTGGCGCAGGGATACATTGGCATCTGCGCCGGTTTTGAGCATGTTGCGCCGATGTCGGCAAGGTATCTCTCCCCCGCCCAGATTTCCGTGGTGGAAACCGGGAGTGCGTAGTGTCTGAGGCCATCACCCATCATTCACATACCGCCATGACATTGCTGAATATTTTCGGTGTGTTGATCACTGTGGTGCTGCTGGCGGCACTGCTGACCTGGGGAGAACGCCGGCTGTTGGGCTTCTGGCAGGACAGGCCCGGCCCCAACCGGGTCGGCCCTTTTGGCGTACTGCAGGTAGTCGCGGACATGATCAAACTCTTTTTCAAGGAAGACTTCATTCCCCGCTTTGCCGATAAACCGGTGTTTGTACTCGCTCCCACCATTGTCATGGCGACAGCACTGCTCGCGTTTGCAGTGATTCCCTTCAGTCCGGCCGCCGGCGTCATGGACCTGCATATCGGGCTGCTGTTCTTTTTTGCCATGAGCGCCATGGCGGTCTACAGCGTGGTGCTGGGCGCTTATGCGTCCGGCAACAAGTATGCATTGCTGGGGGGACTGAGGGCGGCCGCACAGACCGTCAGCTATGAAGTGTTTATGGGGCTGTCTCTGATGGGGGTGGTGATGCTGGCGGGCAGTTTCGATCTGCGGGAAATCGTCGCCGCGCAGCAGCAAGGCTGGTTCCTGCTGCCACAGATGCTCGGGTTTGCGATTTTCCTGATTGCCGGCGTTGCCGAAAGTCACAGACTACCATTTGATTTACCCGAAGCAGAGCACGAGCTCACCGCGGGTTATCACACCGAGTATTCCGGCATGAAGTTTGGCTTATTCTTTGTCGGCGAGTACCTGTCTGTCATCCTGATATCAGCGCTGATTACCACGCTGTTTCTCGGCGGCTGGCTGGGTCCCTGGCTGCCACCGCTCGTGTGGTTTCTATTAAAAACCATGCTGCTGGTGGCGCTGTTCATTCTTTTGCGCGCTGCCCTGCCACGCCCGCGCTACGATCAACTGATGGCGTTCGGCTGGAAAGTCATGCTGCCTCTGGCGCTACTGAACTTACTGGTAACCGGCGGGGTGCTTGTATGGCGGGTCTGATGAGCATCCTACGCAGCCTGTGGCTGGTGTTTCGCCATCTGTTCCGGCGCCGGGTCACGGTGGAATATCCAGACGAACAACCCTACCTCGCCCCGCGTTACCGCGGCCGTATCGTTCTCACCCGAGACCCCGATGGCGATGAACGCTGTGTGGCCTGTAATCTGTGCGCCGTGGCCTGTCCGCCGGATTGTATCTCGCTGCAAAAAACCGAGGATGAAGATGGCCGCTGGCGCCCGGCCTTTTTCCGGATCAATTTTTCCCGCTGCATTATGTGCGGTCTGTGTGAAGATGCCTGCCCCACCTATGCCATTCAACTGACACCGGATTTCGAGATGAGCGAATACGATCGTCAGAACATGGTGTACGAGAAAGAAGATTTGCTGATCAACGGACCGGGCAAGTATCACGACTACAGTTTCTATCGGCACGCAGGCAAAAGCATTGCCGGCAAGCCCAAAGGCGATTCCGAGCACGAACAGCAACCCGTGAATATCAAAAGCCTGAACCTGTGAACAATCAAACACACTTTCAAATTTCCGAGAACTCTGAATCAAAATGAGCGAAGTTTTCTTTTATATCACAGCGGGTATCGCACTGATCGCTACAGGTATGGTAATTGTCAGTCGCAACGCGGTGCACGCACTGTTGGAACTCATCGTGTCGTTACTGGCAGTCGCCATTATTTTTTATCTGCTGGGGGCCGCCTTTGCTGCCGCACTACAGGTAATCGTGTATGCCGGTGCGATCATGGTTCTGATGGTATTTGTCATCATGATGCTCAATCAGGGGGCGCGCACCACGGCGCAGGAACAACAGTGGTTACAGGGCCAGAACTGGTGGCTCCCCGCTGTGCTCGCGAGCGTACTCCTGATTCAGTTACTGTACCTGATGTGGGGAACTGACTCCGGTCAGGGGAGCAAGGCGCCGGTTACCCCGAAAAGCGTGGGAATCGCACTATTCAGCGAATATTTGCTCGCGGTCGAGCTGGCTTCGCTGGTTCTGCTCGCCGGACTGGTGGGCGCCTTTCATCTGGCCGCGGGTACAGGAGGCACTTTTTCAGATGCCCCCTGAAACCGCCAGTACCCTTCAACAGATTCCACTGGTTCACGGCCTGATATTTGCCGCAATACTGTTCTGTGTCGGTATTGTCGGTCTGTTGGTTCGACGCAACATTCTGTTTACGTTGATGAGCCTGGAGATCTGTACGAACGCGGCCGCGCTCGCTTTCGTTTTGGCTGGCGCACACTGGGGCAGTGCCGATGGTCAGGCGATGTACGTCCTGATCATCACGATTGCCGCGGCGGAAATTGCTATTGCGCTGGCGCTGGTGCTGCAATTGTATCGGCACCACTACACACTCGACATCGATCAAATCAAGGCTATGCGGGGGTGAAATGGAACTTCCAATCCCGCTGCTGGCCATACTCATTCCGCTGTGTCCATTGCTGGGCTTCATACTTTTTGTCACTGCGCCGATTCTGTTCCGTCGACCTCTTAAGGAGGCCACAGTAGCCGTCATTGGCATAGGATCGGTGGGCATCGCCGCACTTACCTGTGGAGGTATAAGCGCGCAGTTTATTGCGCAAGAGCTCTCCTACGTCCAGGTGCCATTGTGGCAATGGACTGCGACGGCGCCACTTACGCTGGATTTTGCCTTTTATCTGGATGCCCTCACCCTGACGATGCTGGCGGTCATTACCGGTGTTGGCCTGTTAATCCATATTTACGCTGCCGGCTACATGCATGGTGATGATGGTTACCAGCGTTTCTTTGCTTATCTCAACCTGTTTGTCTTCGCGATGACGGTACTGGTGCTGGCAGATAGTCTCCTACTGCTGTACCTGGGTTGGGAAGCCGTCGGGCTGTGCAGTTTTCTGTTGATCGGTTTCTGGTACCGCAACGCCGACAACGGTCGCGCTGCCAGTAAGGCCTTTCTGGTCACCCGAGTCGGCGATACTGCTTTACTCGTGGGTCTTATCGTTTTGTACTGGCAGTTCGGCACGCTGCGTATTCAGCCGCTGATGGAAGCGGTTCGGACACCGGGTGTTTCCGAGCCGATTTTCACACTCTGCGCACTGCTGTTGCTTGCAGGCGCAGCGGGAAAATCGGCTCAGGTACCCTTGCAAACCTGGCTGCCGGATGCGATGGCCGGGCCCACCCCCGTGAGCGCACTGATTCACGCGGCGACGATGGTCACCGCCGGCGTCTACCTGATCGCACGCTGTCACGAACTGTTTCTGCGCTCCGAGTTCGCGCTGCTGGCGGTGGCCACCATTGGCGCCGTTACCCTGCTGATTGCCGGTTGCAGTGCACTGGTGCAATCCGATATCAAGCGGGTGCTCGCCTATTCCACCATCAGCCAACTCGGGTATATGTTTGTCGCCCTGGGTACCGGCGCATTTTCCGCGGCGATATTCCACCTGGTCACCCACGCGTTCTTCAAGGCATTGCTGTTCCTTGCCGCAGGCATGGTGATACTCCATGTCCACCACCGCCAGTCACTCGCTGCCATGGGTGGCCTGCGCAGATCCCTGCCATTACTGTGTATCAGTTTCGCCATTGGCTGTGCGAGTCTTGCCGCGCTGCCACTCACTGCGGGCTATTTCAGCAAAGAGGAGATCCTCGCCAATGTCTGGCACGCCGGTCCGCATTGGCTGTGGTGGATGTCCATCAGCGGTGCCATCATCACCGGGATGTATAGTTTTCGGCTGTTTTTCCGGGTGTTCTGCGGACCAGCACCGTCCGAGCACAGTACCGACGCTGGGGTTACCCCCCACACTTTGGCAACGGCACTACAGAACCGGCTGATGGGCACTGCTATTGTGGTGCTTTCGCTGTTGGCGTTATTTGGTGGGTTTATATCGCTTCCGCTGGAATCTGTATTCGGTGACGCCCAACACCCGCAGGTGTCCCATTGGATAAGCGCAGCAGGAAGCCTGGCGCCGCTGCTCGGTGTTGTGATCGGTTGGTTCCTGGTTCGGCAGCACCCCGATCACTCCGGTGCAACCGCACAGTCCCGTTTCGGACAATTTCTGTTGGATGGCTGGGGCTTTGATCGGCTGTATCAATGGCTGTTGGTAAACCCCTTTCTCTGGCTCAGTCGTATCAATCGCAGTGACTTTATCAACTGCCTGTATCAATGGGTCGCCAACACGAGCCTGAAAATAAATGCCCAGCTGTCCCGCAGCCAGAATGGCGTCCTGCGCTGGTACCTGACCACGCTGGTCACCGCCATCATACTGATGCTGCTGGTCGCCATTATTTTCTCGGCGAGGGCACCATGACGCTGGTAGCGATCGTGAGCCTGTTGTTTGTGGGTGGCCTGTTGGCCTGTTTCGCAGAGTACCTGCGTGCCGGGGCCGCACGCTGGCTGGCAGTGATCAGCGTGTTGTCAGCACTGCTGTTACTGGGGCGCTACCTGCCTAATGCGATGCAAGTACTTCACGGTGAAACGCCCCGTGCAGATCAGGTATGGGACCACCTCCAGGTGTTGTGGATTCCCCGGTTTGGCATCCACTTTGCTGTCGCCATCGACGGCCTCAGCTTTCTCATGTTATCGCTGACATTGATTGCCGGGCTATTTGGTCTCTGGATGTGCTGGCGCGAGCGGCGGTTCGGTGAGGGGTTCTACTACGCCAATTATCTGTGGGTACTGGCGGGCGTGGTCGGGGTTTTCTGTGCGCGCGACCTGTTCCTCTTTTTCTGTTTCTGGGAAGTCATGCTGGTTCCGATGTCACTGCTGATTGCGCTGTGGGGACATGGACAAAAAAACCGTGCGGCTATACAGTTTTTTATCTTTACACAGGCCAGCAGTCTCTTTTTATTGATCGCGATCATTGGCGTGGTACTGACACATTTCCGACAAACGGGAGAAGTCAGTTTCTTACCCGCTGAATTGTCACAAACCCTGCTGTCGAGTTTTTCCAGCAGCAACACTGCATTCTGGCTGATGCTGGGTTTCTTTGTTGCGTTCGCGGTAAAGCTCCCGATCATTCCCTTTCACCCATGGCTGCCAGACGCGCACACTCAGGCACCCACCGCAGGTAGTGTGTTGCTTGCCGCCATCCTGTTGAAGACCGGTGCCTATGGATTGATCCGTTTTACCCTGCCGCTGTTTCCGGAAGCCAGTTTGACCTTCGCGCCAATGGCTGCGGGCCTTGGGGTTGCGGGGATCTTGTACGGCGCGTTGATGGCCTTTGCCCAGACCGATGTAAAGCGGCTAGTGGCCTATTCCAGTATCAGCCATATGGGTTTTGTGTTGCTGGGCATCTACAGCTTTACTGCTATTGGACTGCAGGGCGCAGTGGCACAGATGGTGGCCCACGGTCTCAGTACGGCGGCGCTGTTCGGGCTCGCTGGAGTACTGCAGGCCCGGTTTCACACGCGGGACATGCTGGTACTCGGTGGCCTCTCGGTGCAGATGCCGCGGTGGGCGGCAATGCTGCTGTTCTTTACGGTGGCGGCCATGGGATTGCCCGGGCTGGCAAACTTCGTGGGTGAATTACTCGCGCTGATGGGCAGTTTCAAACTTCACCCCTGGATGACGGTGCTGGCCACCGGTGGGTTGATTGGGTCCGCCCTCTACGGCCTGAAACTGATTCGGCAGTTACTTTTTGGAACACCGCGAGCACAGCATCCGACACCCCCGCAGTCCCTGATCAATAATGATCTACTGCGACATGAAATGCTCGCCCTGGCGTTACCGCTACTGCTGTTGATCGGACTCGGTCTGTCCCCGCAACTGATGCTCCGACAGTCCGCCGCGTGGACGGAAATAATCGTGGAACGCGTCAACTTGAGCAGCGAACAGGATACAGATCGGAAGCCCCATACCGATCAGGGCCGGAGACAACTTGAACAGGCTGACTCTCGGGGAGGCAGGCAATGACCCTTGCACAATTCTCTGCGCTGCTTTTACCTCTGTCGCCCATTCTGATTCTCGCCGCGGGAACACTCGTACTATTGTTGCAGATTGCATTTATCCGACACCACGGTGCCGCGTTGACCACCGCGTTAATGACAATGATGATCGCCGCCATCGATTGCCTGTTCCGCCTGAACGCGGAAAGCACGCTTCCCACGCCCGTCACTTCCCTGGTCCGCATAGACCACTATGCGTTGTTCTTTTTTCTGCTATTCCTATTTATCGCCACGATAGTTGCACTGTTGGGTTACCACCATCTCAAGGCGAGATGTTCGGCTCCCGCCTACTCCGCCCCCCCCCGAAACGGCACACGCCGAGGCCCGGCGGAGTTCTATGTATTACTGCTGCTGGCAACACTGGGGGCGTGTATCCTAGTGTGTGCACATCACTTTGCCAGCTTTATCCTCGCGCTTGAACTGCTGGGAATGGCATTGTATCCACTACTTGGGTTCACGATTCCTTTTGTCATTTCATATGCACCACCGCAAGTGAAGTCACAACCCGATCGGGTTCCACAAGATGGTTCCTCCTCCACCAGCCACCGCTCTCACTGTCCTGCCATCCCCCTGCGCGAGCAATCCTATGCCCTGGAATCCGCGCTCAAGTACCTGGTGCAATCGGCGCTGGCGACCGCACTGGCATTGTTCGGTATAGCGATGATTTACGCTGCTACGGGCAGCCTGACATTCACGCCCGGTCCGCTAGAAATACTACAGAATAACAATCAGGACTTTCTGATATTTACCGGGGGATATGCCCTTTTATTGTGTGGCGTCGGCTTCAAGCTTTCTCTGGTGCCTTTTCATATCTGGACCGCCGATGTGTATGAGGGAGCCCCCACACCGGTTACCGCGCTGTTGGCAACACTTGCAAAAGTTTCACTGCTGGCCCTGCTGTTTCGGCTGTTTCACAGCGCATCTCCAGAGTATCTGTCTCTTTATCAGTCACCCGCGCTGATCGCCATGCTGTCGCTATTCGCAATAGCCAGCATGCTGGTGGGCAATCTGCTGGCCTTGCGACAGAACAACATCAAACGTCTGCTCGCCTACAGCTCCATCGCGCATATGGGATATCTTTTGGTGGCTTTTCTCGTGGCCGGGGCAACCATTGCCAAAGAGGCAATGGTGTACTACCTCATTGCCTATACCATCACCACTCTGACTGCTTTTGCCGTGGTAAGTCTGGTCTGTGATACAGCGCTGCCTCACACACCCGGCGGAAGCCAACCGCTCCCCGCGACATTGGATCCGATGCAACGGGCCTTTTACCGTGGCCTGATGTGGCGAGCGCCGGTCACCGCGACCTGCTTCGCCATTGCGCTGCTATCACTCGCTGGCATTCCGCTGACTATCGGGTTTGTGGGGAAGTTTTACCTGATCGCCGCCGGCGTCGAGGGGGAGCGGTGGTGGCTGCTGTATATCCTGGTCGCGGGCAGTGCTTTGGGCCTTTTCTACTACCTCAAGCTACTGCTCACCCTCGTACAGCCAGAGAAAGAAGGCTCAGACCTCCGAGAAACATTGCGGGCGCCACTGCTTTTAACCGGGCAACCACTCATTTCCCGCTCCGGTGTGGCAATTTTGTTGCTGCTCACCGGGCTACTATTGATTTTCGGTATTTACCCGCAACCCTTGATCAATGGAATAAATGCACTATAAACAGTAGTAGACGTAAAAATACATGACACACATTCCTCGGCCACTCCAATCGGGAAAACTATAATCAAAGTGATTAACAAGTAGGCGCAACGATGAAGACATTCAAACAGGCTCACGAAGTGCTCAAAGATGCCCAACAGTTTCATCTGGATATGGCTGGAATCTATCAACAGCTACTGGACAACGCGGAAGATAAACGCACTCAACTGCTACTGAAGCATCTGCACGAGCACGAACTCCGCATGGCCAACAACCTGAAGAATTACGGCGCCATTGCAGAGCAGGAAGTCATGAAAACCTGGTTGCAATATACCCATGAGGAGTCGGCCAAGGATCTGGTTAAAAACCTCTATCTCAGCGATAAACCCAGTATCGAGGAAATCAACAAGCTCGGCCAGGAAGTGGACAGCTACTTCTCGGACCTGTACCACGGTGTTTACGAATGCATCGAGTCTGAGGAAGTCAAAAAAGTATTTGAAAACCTCAAACAGATTCAGGATCAGGAGCGCGTCACCCTATCCAAGGCCACCAATTCACTCTGGGACATGTAGCAGTCTATAACCTGGCTGGCGGGAGGCTTTGCAGGTAGCTGCACTCGTCTGCGCCAGCGGAAATGATCAGGAAAAGTAACTTAAACCTTACAGATACGATAATTCAGTGCGGTCACCCGCCCCCTCCGCGCCTTCGGTACCCCGCTATCACCCCCGTTCGCGAACAGCTATCTCACAGTCAGGACGTGAAGTAAGCCGCAGCTCAGGGAAAAACCGCGCGAAAGTGGCGTCAATATCACCAATTATTGCGATTTGATGAATCCTCCTGTTGCCTTGCTCATTCCTCATTGATATTTTTGACAGCGATGTCATTTGAGTGGCGCCGCAGTATCGCGTCGTAAATCTATAAGAATAATCTGCCGCAAGGTGATCAAAATATGTTCAACAACAAGCTGACGCTGGGTGTTATCGCCGCAGCCATGCTATCTGCGGGGCACGCCTATGCCGCCGTGGACTGCACCAACCTCCCCGAGTGGAATACCTCCAGCGCCTATAGTGGCGGCGCACAGGTTAAACACGCCGGCGATGCCTATGAAGCCAACTGGTGGACTCAGGGCCAGGCCCCATCCCAGCACTCCGGCCAGTATCAGGAATGGCGCTTCATCGACAACTGCGGTTCCACCGTTGACCCGGTACCACCGACGGGTTCAATCACAGCCCCCAGTGACGGTTCTTCTGTGACCGAAAATGACAACGTTGTCATATCCGTTTCTGCGAACGACTCGGATGGCCAGGTCACATCCGTGGCGTTCTATGTGGACGGCACCCTGATCGACACCGACACCAGCGCGCCCTGGGAAGCCAACTGGAGCGCGGAGCCCGGAAGCCCAAGCTTCACCGCCGTAGTCACCGACAGCGACGATCTCCAGACCACCACTGCCGCAGTCTCCATCACCGTTGAACCGGAGCAACAGGGTCCACAGCCACCAAGCGTCGACATTACCGCGCCCGCAGACGGCTCCAGTCATACCACCGGCAGCACCCTGACCATCAGCGCCAGCGCATCCGACAGCGACGGCAGTGTGGAACAGGTGGCGTTCTATGTGGACGGCTCCCTGATCGCCACAGACACCAGTGCGCCCTACAGCGTCGACTGGACCGCGATCCTCGGCGATCACGTGCTCTCCGCGGTCGCCACAGACAACGACGGCCTGAATGCCAGTGCGGAAAGCGGCATCACCGTCGAAGATGAACCGGTGGTGATTACTGAACATCCCTGCCGTCCCGACGGTCTCTACACCTCCCCCGGCACTGCGCCCAACTACTGCGATATTTATGATCAGGATGGCCGCGAAGTGATGGGCGCCGATCACCCGCGCCGCATCATCGGCTACTTCACCAGTTGGCGGAACGGTGCCAACGGTCAGCCCAGCTATCTGGTAAAAGACATTCCCTGGGACAAGATCACCCATATCAACTACGCCTTTGCCCACGTGGGCAGTGACTATTCTGTCTCCGTCGGCAACACCGACAACCCGGACAACCCTGCCACCGGTATGGAATGGCCCGGCGTTGCCGGCGCGGAAACCGATCCGGACTACCCCTACAAAGGCCACTTCAACCAGCTTTCCAAATACAAGGAACAGCACCCCGAAGTGAAAACCCTGGTCTCTGTCGGCGGTTGGGCGGAAACCGGCGGCCACTTCAATGACAACGGTGATCGCGTGGCCGATGGTGGCTTCTACACCATGACCACCAATGCCGATGGCAGTATCAACCATCAGGGTATTGAAGCCTTCGCCAACTCCTCCGTGGACTTTATCCGCGAGTACGGTTTTGACGGGGTAGATATCGATTACGAATACCCCACCACCATGAACGACGCCGGCAACCCGCTGGATTTCGGTATTGCCAATCCCCTGCGCGGCTCACTGATGGAATCCTACGTGGAACTGATGCGGGTACTGCGCGAGAAGCTGGACCAGGCCGGTGAAGAAGACGGCACGCACTACATGCTGACCATCGCCTCGCCCTCTTCCGGATACCTGCTGCGCGGTATGGAAACCATGCCGATCACTCAGTATCTGGATTACGTCAACATCATGACCTACGACCTGCACGGGGCGTGGAATGAATACGTCGGGCACAACTCCGCCCTGTTCGACAACGGCGAAGACCCGGAACTGGCGGCGGCCAGCGTGTACAGCACGTCACAGTACGGCGGCATCGGTTACCTGAACATTGATTGGGCAGTGAAGTATTTCCGCGGCTCCATGCCCGCGGGCCGGATCAATATCGGCATTCCCTACTACACCCGCGGCTGGCAGGGCGTCTCCGGTGGCAACAACGGTCTCGGCGGCACTGCCGCATTACCGTCACAGTCCGAGTGTCCGGAAGGCACCGGCGGTGCGGCGGACTGCGGTAACGGTGCCATCGGCATCGACAATATGTGGCACGACAAGAACAGCATGGGCGAAGAAATGGGCGCAGGCTCCAATCCCATGTGGCATGCCAAAAACCTGGAAGAAGGGATCCTCGGCAGCTATGTCACCGATTACGGGCTCGACCCGGTCAATGATCCTGACGATGCACTGACAGGTACCTACATACGCCACTACGACAGTGTTTCCGAAGCACCGTGGCTGTGGAACGCGGACAAAAATGTGTTCATTTCCACCGAGGACGAAGAGTCCATGGATGCCAAGGTGCAGTATGTGATCGACCAAGGCGTTGGCGGCATCATGTTCTGGGAGTTGGCTGGCGACTACGACTGGGACGCAGCCAATGGCGAGTATTTCATGGGCGACACCCTGACCACGCTCGCCTACGACAAGTTCGCCAATGCCAGCGATTACCGTCACCTGCGCACCGACCGCGATGTGCCGCAGGAAGCACTGGATATCGACATCGAGATCACCGGATTCAAACTGGGTGACCAGAACTATCCGCTGAACCCGAAACTGTATATCACCAACAATACCGGCGCCCCGCTACCCGGCGGCACCGTATTCGAGTTCGATATGCCCACTTCTACGTCCAACATCATCACCGACCAGAGCGGTGCCGGTCTGGAAGTGATCGAAGATGGCGCCAACAGCGGTGGCGGCAACGTCGGCGGCCTGGAAAATGAATTCCACCGCGTGCGTTTCAGCCTGCCGGAGTGGCAGGAACTGGCGGACGGCGAATCCTGGGACATGACGCTGAACTACTACCTGCCAGTGTCGGGGCCGCAGGCCTATACCGTGACCGTCGACGGCACCGACTATGCACTGGCGTTTGAGTACCCCGACCTGCCACTGGCGGAACTGAGCAGCGGTGGCGGCAGTTCCAGCGGCGGTAGCAGTGGCGGCGGCAGCGGCCAGAGCTGCGGCGATGCCGGTGTCAGCACCGCAGGCCTGGTGACCTATCCAGAGTGGCCCAACGGCAACCACGCTGCCGGCGGCGACCGCATTATCCACAACGGCAGCGTCTTTGAAGCCAACTGGTGGACGCAATCGGAACCGAGCGCCGCCGATGGTAGCTGGGATCTGCTGTGCGATATCTGACTGTTAACTCTGATGGTTAACAATGAACCCAAAGGCCGGTTTAAAAGACTGGCCGCCTCTCACAGGATGAATAAATAAAGTTCTCTCTGCGTTGTGACCGATAGGAAATGCTCCTATTTTTCGCCCCGGTTCCGGCCGGGGCTTTTTTTGTTTTTAATCGGCAAGGAAATCTCCATGAACTATTTTTTCCCACATCTGAAACAGCCAGTTGCCAGTATCCTCAGTGGGCTCGCAATCGGAGCATTTGCGCTCGGAGGCTGCAGTAAGGAGGAAGTCACAGTAGCCGAGACTGGCGCAATCAGTGAAAAGATATTTTTTGACGATTTCTCTTACCAGTCTCTGCAAGAGATGCGTGAAAATCAGTGGAAAGTACGTACCGAGAGCGGTCACCCCGGCGTCGCCAACGCCCGCTGGTCTGCAGACGGTATCAGTTTCCTCAAGGAGAGGGATTCCGAAAACACACTGCTGCGCATGACTTCATCTACCGATGGCAGTGGCGAGAACACACAGCACACCCAGTTCTGCCATCAGCGTAAATACCTGTCCGGCACCTACGCCGCGCGGGTCTTCTTCCGCGATGAGCCTGTCTCCGGTCCCGACGGCGATCAGATTATTGAAACCTTCTACACCATCAGCCCGCTCAAGGCGCCGATGGACCCGGACTACAGTGAAATGGACTTCGAGTATCTCGCCAATGGTGGCTGGGGAGAGCCCGACAACGCCCTGTTCGCGACCAGCTGGGAAACCTTCAAGTTAGACCCGTTTGTAAAGGACAACGAATACACAACCAAACCCGGCAGTTTCGCAGGCTGGCACACACTGGTGCTACAGGTGGCGGACGACAAGCTTCGTTACTACGTCGATGGCGAGCAATTTGCCGAGCACAGTGAACATGTTTACCCGGAAGAACCCATGTCGATCAACTTCAACCTGTGGTTTACCCAGGAGGGACTGATCGACTCTGACGAAGTCCGGACTTATCAGCAGGAGGTGGACTGGGTGTATCACATTGCCGACGAAGTCCTGAGTCCCGCTGAGGTCGAGCACAAGGTCAGCGCACTGCGCGCAGATCAGGTAGCATTTACCGATAGTGTGCCCGACTGGGAGCCCAAATTGCCGTCACCTTGTGGCCTGTAAACAACATTAACCCGATGTGCGGAGCCCCGCTCCGCAGTCCCATGACTGAATATTGAAGTAGTTATTATGGTCAGCAAAAAACAACGCCTCGCATCGGTAGACGCCCTGCGCGGTTTCGACATGTTCTGGATCATCGGCGGCGAGGCACTATTTCTGCCCTTGTTCGCGTTAACCGGCTGGTCTGTTTTCCACTTTGGCCATGGCCAGATGCAGCACACTCAATGGCACGGGTTCAGTTTCTACGATCTGATATTCCCGCTGTTCATCTTCCTCTCCGGCGTCACCCTGGGACTCGCCAACAAATCGCTCCGCGGCCTCCCGGTGAGCGATCGGGCACCGGTGTACCGCAAAGCAGTAAAGCGTCTGTTCCTGTTGATTCTGTTGGGGGTTGTCTACAACCATGGTTGGGGAAGCGGTATTCCCGCTGATCTCGGCGAAGTCCGCTACGCGAGCGTATTGGCCCGCATCGGTTTTGCGTGGTTTTTCGCCGCGATGATTGTATGGCACTGTACCCTGCGCACGCAGTCTGTGATTGCCGTGACGATTTTGCTTGGTTACTGGCTGTTACAAACACTCTTCGGCAACCTCACGCCAGAAGGCTCTGTGAATGCGTGGGTGGATCAGCATGTTCTGCCCGGTATCACATACCAGAATCGCGCCTATGATCCAGAGGGCGTTCTCTCTACGATACCCGCGATCGCCAATGCCCTGGGTGGTGTATTCGCCGGCCGCTGGCTTGCGCATCACAGTGGCGATCACAAGGCAATCCTCAAGGGGCTGTTCATGGCTGCGACGGTCAGCCTGCTGGCTGGATTCCTGTGGCACTGGGTGTACCCGGTCAACAAGGAGCTGTGGACCAGCTCGTTTGTACTGATCACCTGTGGTTGCTGCCTGTTGTTACTGGGGATTTTCTATCTGGTGGTGGATGTGTGGCACTGGAAGCGGTTCACCTACATCTTCTCAGTGATTGGTTGCAATGCCATTCTTGTTTACTTGGGAACCAGCCTGGTGAACTGGCAGTACAGCAGTAAAAGCCTGTTTGGTGGGATTGCGGCGGCGCTACCACAACAGGCTGCGGGTACCTTCTTGATTGCCTGTGGTGTGATTCTTTTGCAATGGCTGGTACTGCGCTTTCTGTACAAGCGAGGCATCTTTATCAGCCCCTGAATGGCTCCGGGACAACCGTTGGGTGGAAGTCGATTGCGGATATAGGCGCAGCGCATCCACCCAACGGATTACGAACCCAGTTTTGCCTGCACCGCCTCGACAATTGGCTGATTGGCATCGGGAAAATGGTAATCCGCAAGCGCTGAGGCACTGACCCAGGCCAACTGTTGCCCTTCCACACCGGCCGGTTCACCGGAAAATTCCGTCACACACCAGGTATCCAGAAACACCTGCTTGTCCCCGTAATCGTGGCGCACCTCAATCAGCTTTTCCATCGACACCACATCAATCGCCAGCTCCTCGCGCAGCTCCCGCGACATCGCCTGCTGGATGGTCTCCTCGGGTTCGACCTTGCCCCCGGGAAACTCCCAGCGCCCGCCCATATGCAAATGGTCTGGACGCTTGGCGAGCAGAATCCGGCTGTCGGCGCCGAGAATCACACCAACGGCGACATGTACGTGCTTTTTCTGTCCTTCCGCCATCAGGTCCGATACTCCGCATTGATGGTCACATACTCGTGGGAGAAATCGCAGGTCCAGATATGCTCGCAGGCATCGCCGCGCTGCAGATCCACCGTGATGGTGAACTCGCCCTGATCAAATACTTTCTGCCCAGCGTCTTCGGTATAAGCCTCCGCACGGCCGCCGGCGTCAACGATCTGAACGTCATCAAGGAAAATGCCCACCTTGCTGACATCCAGGTTGTCGATACCCGCATTGCCCACCGCCATCACCAGCCGCCCCCAGTTGGGATCAGAGGCGTACAAAGCAGTTTTCACCAGCGGGGACTCACCGATTTCAAACGCCACCCGCAAAGCTTCCGCCGGGCTCTTGGCGTTGTTGACTTGAATGGTGACAAACTTGGTCGCACCTTCACCGTCGCGCACAATGGCCTGGGCCAGTTCGATATGCACGTCTGTTATTGCCGCTTTCAGCTGCGCATAGGCTTCGCTGTTGGTATCGGCGATGGGCGCGCCGGTGGCGCCACTTGCGATCAGGACACAAGCGTCATTGGTCGAGGTATCGCCGTCGACACTGATGCGGTTGAACGACGCCGCCACCGCCTCTTTCACCAGCTGATCCAGCATCGGTTGCGGTACCGCCGCATCCGTCGCCACATAGGCCAGCATGGTGGCCATATTGGGCTGGATCATGCCGGCGCCCTTGGCCATGCCGGTCACCACAATCTGTTCACCGGCGATCTCCACGCTGCGGGACGCGGTTTTAGGGCGCGTGTCCGTAGTCATGATCGCGCGGGATGCTGCATCCCAGGCATCGATACCAAGTGCCGCTGCCGCCTTGGGAATCCCATCAAGCAGCTTTTGCAACGGCAGGTGCTCTCCAATCACACCGGTACTGAACGGCAACACCTGGCGTGCTTCAATGTTCATTGCCTCGGCCACAGCCTCACAACAGCGACGCGCATCTGCGAGACCGCGCTCGCCGGTGGCGGCATTGGCGTTGCCGGCATTGATCAGCAACGCACGGATATCGCCCTGGGCAATGTGCTCTCTGGCAACAATCACCGGTGCTGCACAGAAGGCGTTCTGGGTAAACGTGGCTGAGACACTGCCGCCTTTGGCAATCTCGATCAGCAGTAAATCGTCCCGCTGCCAGTTCTTGATCTGTGCCGGCACCGCACCGAGACGGACACCGGGAACCTGTGACAATGACTGCACCATGGTTTTTGCCTTGTGATAAACAGTTGAATCAATAATTGAATGGCCCGGATTATATAAACGGCCCTCAGATTTTACTAACGAGGCCAAACAAAAAGGCCCGCAGCAATGGCTGCGGGCCTTTTTTTTCACATGAGGTTTACCGGGTCAGGGTGACGCCGGTCGCCCTTCTATCAGGAAGGGGTGGACGAAGTCAGCTTGCCGTGACACTGCTTGTACTTCTTGCCGGATCCACACGGGCAGGGATCGTTGCGTCCAACGCGTGGCCCTCGACGCGCGGGCGCCTGGGTGGCCGACTCGGGAGCTGGCTCCGCTTCCGGAATGGCAGAGGCTTCTGCGTGTTGCAGCTCCAGCTGTTGGCGACGCTGCATTTCCAGGCGGCGGCGCTCTTCCTCTTCCATCTGCTCGCGGGTGATCGGCTCCACATGGGCCAGTACGCGCACCACTTCGTGCTTGAGGCTCTCGAGCATGCTCTGGAACAGGTGGAAGGATTCGCGCTTGAATTCCTGCTTCGGGTTCTTGTTGGCATATGCCCGCAAGCCAATACCTGCCCGCAGGTGATCCATGCTGGACAGATGCTCTTTCCACAGCTGATCCAGCACCTGCAGCATCACCTGACGCTCGATGGTAGGCATCAGGTTCTCATCACCGGTGCTCTCGGCGATACGCGCCAGTTTGTCCTGATAGGCCTGCTGCGCTTCGGTGACGATTTTCTCCCGCAGGCTTTCTTCGTGCAGGGTACGATCTTCATCCAACCATTGACGTACCGGCAGCTGCAGCCCAAGCTCGCCCGCCAGCTGCTGCTCGAGCCCGGGAATATCCCACTGCTCTTCCACGCTCTGGGGCGGTACGTAGCTGGAAATCAGCTCATTGACCACGTCATCGCGGATTGCGGTGATGGTATCGCTGATGTTCTCCGCTTCCAGCAGTTCATTGCGCTGGGAGTAAATGACCTGGCGCTGGTCATTGGCAACATCATCGTATTCCAGCAGCTGCTTACGGATATCGAAGTTGCGCCCTTCCACGCGACGCTGGGCCTTTTCAATGGCATTGGAAACCATGCGATGCTCGATGGCTTCGCCGCGCTCCATCCCCAACATCTGCATAAAGTTCTTCACCCGATCCGAGGCAAAGATCCGCATCAGGCTGTCTTCCAGTGACAGGTAAAAACGGGTCACCCCCGGGTCGCCCTGACGGCCCGCACGGCCGCGCAGCTGGTTGTCGATACGGCGGGATTCGTGACGCTCGGTACCGATGATGTGCAGGCCGCCGGCCTCGATCACGGTATCGTGACGCTGTTTCCAATCGGCCTTGATTGCAGCAATCTCTTCTGCCGTCGCTTCGCGGCCTTCTTTTTCCTGCAGCTCCTCAACTTCCGCTTCCCAGTTACCACCGAGCACGATATCGGTACCGCGGCCCGCCATATTGGTGGCAATGGTGACCGTACCCGGACGCCCGGCCTGGGCGATGATCTGGGCTTCTTTCTCGTGGAACTTGGCGTTCAGAACCTGGTGTTCGATCTTCGCCTTCTGCAGCAGGCGGGACATCTCCTCCGAGGTCTCGATAGAAGCGGTACCCACCAGAACCGGTGCTTTCTTCTCGCGACAGTAGTTGATGTCTTCGATGATCGCTTCGAGCTTCTCATCCTTGGTGAGGTACACCAGGTCGTTGAGATCGTCCCGCTGTTTGGGCTTATTGGTGGGGATCACCACCACATCGAGGCCGTAAATCTGGCGGAATTCAAACGCCTCGGTATCCGCCGTACCGGTCATACCGGACAGCTTGGGGTAGAAACGGAACAGGTTCTGGAAGGTGGTAGAGGCCAGGGTCTGGCTCTCGCTCTGGATCTGCACATTCTCTTTGGCTTCCAGGGCCTGGTGCAGGCCCTCGGACAGGCGGCGGCCGGGCATGGTACGGCCGGTGTGCTCATCGATCAGGACCACCTGACCATTCTGTACGATATAGTCCACATCTTTGTGGAACAGCACCAGCGCGCGCAGTGCGGCATTGACGTGATGCAACAGTCCCAGGTTACCCGGGGCGTAGAGGGATTCGTTTTCGTTCAGCAGGCCGTTACGGGAAAGCAGATCCTCGATCAGCTGGTGACCTTCTTCGGTCATTTCCACCTGACGGGTCTTCTCGTCCACCGTGTAGTGGCCCTCGCCATCTTCTTCCGCACGCTGCAGCTGGGGCACCAGCTTGTTCATCGCCATATACAGGTGAGAAGAGTCTTCCGCCGCACCGGAGATAATCAGCGGGGTACGGGCCTCGTCGATCAGGATCGAATCCACCTCGTCCACAATGGCGAAGTTCTGCGGGCGCTGAACCCGGTCTTCCTTGCGCAGCACCATGTTGTCACGCAGGTAGTCGAAACCGAATTCATTGTTGGTGCCGTAAGTAATATCCGCCGCGTAGGCTGCCTTTTTTTCTTCTGGTGGCTGCTGGGAGACCACCACACCCACGGTCAGGCCGAGGAACTCATACACCGGGCGCATCCAGTTGGCGTCCCGGGAGGCGAGGTAGTCGTTAACGGTAACAATATGCACGCCCTTGCCTTCCAGCGCATTCAGGTAAGCCGGGAGCGTCGCCACCAGGGTTTTACCCTCACCGGTACGCATCTCGGCGATATGCCCTTCGTGCAGGGTCATGCCACCGATCATCTGTACGTCAAAGTGACGCATCCCCAGCGCGCGGCCACTGGCCTCGCGCACGGCGGAAAAAGCCTCGGGCAGTATCTGATTCAGGGTCTCGCCTTTTTCCAGGCGCTGCCGGAATTCATCCGTTTTGGCTTTCAGTGCGGCGTCGTCCAGCGCCTTGTATTCCTCTTCCAGCGCGGCAATCTTTGCCACTGCCTTGCGCATACGCTTGAGTTCGCGGTCATTTTTTGAACCGAAGACCGTCTTTATCAGTTTGCCAATCATTATTCAGAAACCACATTGAAGCATTAGAGCTGAGAATGTCTCACAGGACCGGGCATTACTCATGGTTGCGACACGGCGCTGCGAAAGGATGCAAGTAAACAGGAAGGCGCCAACCACCGCAACCATCTCCACTTTAAGGGCAGGGTTGCGGGCGCCTGTTACAGCTACTGCAAGGATAGAGGATAGTTGCTATCTGCCGGTTCGGCGGATGTAGGTAGCGGGATCAACCGGGCGGTTGTTTTTATAGACTTCGAAGTGCACATGGGGCCCCGTGGAGCGGCCGCTGGAGCCCATCAGTGCGATGACCTGGCCCTTCTTGACGATATCCCCGGGCTTGACCTTCAGCTCACTGTTGTGGCCGTAGCGGGTGGTGTAGCCATTGCCGTGGTTGATTTCCACCAGCTGGCCGTAACCGTAGCGGTCTTCTGCCCAGGTAACGACACCGGCGGCCACGGAAACCACATCTGATCCATTCTTACCGGCAAAGTCCACCCCCTTGTGCCAGGAGCGGCGCCCGGAAAAAGGATCGGTCCGATAGCCGTAGCGTGAAGACATCCAGCCCTTGGTGATCGGGCGGCCGGCGATGAACTGCTCATCCTGCAGTTTGCGACGGGCCATCAGCGATTCGAGGGTGGAGAGCTGCATCTGGCGGTCTTCGATCTGGTCCGCCAGATCTCCGATCACATCGAGGAATTCGGGGGGCTGGTACGGCAGGTCAGAAACACCACTGATACCGGGGTCTTCAGGGCCGCCCACTGCGGGATTGACTCCGAACTGGAACTCGCCTTCGTCGAGTTTGGCGATACTGGTAAGGCGCTCTCCGAGCGCATCCAGGCGGGTCAGGCGCGCCTGCATTTCCGCCAGTTTCACGGTAAGCGCTGTCAGCTGCTCACGGGCGTCGCGCTCGGCGTCGCCAATCTGCTCCTGCTGTTTGCGCAGGGCCTTGTTCCACGCCTTTACCGCGCGGCCATCCAGCACATCGGACTCCGCAACCGGCAGAGCCGTCGCCAGCCAAAAGGCGCCCACGGGCAGCCCCAACAGGCAGAGACCAAGCAGGGCTTTGCTCAGTCCACCAAAGTTGAAACTGCGGGAGGTTCCCCCGCGCTCATTGACAAGGATTACTTTCATATCAGGCGTACGAATATGCGACAAAATTTGTTGTATTTATCTGCACCGATCAAACGGTGCGGGACTGCCGCATCCTGCTATGCCCCCGCCAACCCTGCTCCCTGGCTGGCACTGCCACTGTAACACCCAGTGGCGACAAAGAATCTTTACTACTACTCAGTTTCCGGTCAGCTTCTGTTCGCTCAGCTTCTATTGGCTCTCAACGCCGCTCAGGCAGCGGGAATCCTGTTTGCGATACCTTGAATGTAAAAAGCCGGCTACTCAGGTGCCGGCTTTCTGTACTGACGCGCTTCGCTTACACCGCCAAAATCGGTTTGACGTAAGAGATCGGTGCTTCCTGTTCGTCCTCGAAGGTCACCATTTCCCAGGCGTCTTCCTGCGCCATCAGAGTACGCAGTGACTTGTTATTCAGGGCGTGGCCAGATTTATAGGCCTTGAACTCACCGATCACGCTGGTACCCAGCAGGTACAGGTCACCAATGGCATCGAGTATCTTGTGCTTTACAAACTCATCTTCGTAACGCAGCCCGCCTTCATTCAGAATGCGGTACTGGTCGATCACAATCGCGTTGTCTACGCTCCCCCCCTGCACCAGGCCCTTGGAGCGCAGGTATTCGATTTCATGCATGAAACCGAAGGTGCGCGCACGGCTCACTTCCTTGACGAAAGAGGTGCTGGAGAAATCCACCGCGGAACTCAGGTTGCGCCCCTGGAAGACCGGGTGGTCAAAATCGATGGTGAAAGACACCTTGAATCCATTGAACGGCAGGAAGCTGGCTACTTTATCACCCTCTTCCACTGTCACCGGCTTCTTGATCCGCAGGAATTTCTTGGGCGCGGACTGCTCCTGAATACCGGCGGACTGGATCAGGAACACAAAGGGACCGGCACTGCCGTCCATGATCGGCACTTCCTGGGCAGAAAGCTCGATAATCGCATTATCGATACCCAGCCCCGCCATCGCGGAAAGCAGGTGCTCGACGGTCGCCACACGTACATCGCCCTTCACCAGCGTGGTGGACAACAGCGTATCGCCAACATTCTCAGCACGCGCTTCAATCTCAACAACCGGATCCAGATCGATCCGTCGGAAAACGATACCGCTGTTTACCGGCGCCGGCTTGAGGGTCAGAACGACCTTCTTGCCGGTGTGCAGACCGACACCCGTAGCACGGATAGCATTTTTGAGAGTGCGCTGTTTGATCATCTATGTTCAGGTTCCCATTCAATCGTTGGGTCGCAGTACCACGTACCACGGAATTACGCCCGCAGGGTTGTACCGCGTACAATCCGCGGCGAGCCGGCAATAGTAACAAAATTTAAATGCCAATACCATATGAATCCCATCGGTCATATGGGCATTCTGGCCCGTCATCTTGTTCAGCATAGCCCAGCATAACGACTAATGCGCCAAACCAGCGCACAAGTCAGAGTAAATTGTACTCTGGCTGTGGTGGGTCTGCGGTTAATAAGTGTTAACCAACGACCGGAGAACTCTGTGGTCACCAGCTTCTCAGTCACCGATGGCGGTCAACCACATTTGCGCACAGGGGCACTTTCGTCCCCCGCCCACGAAGAACCGGAATACCCGTTTCTTCGCCTGTCTTTCCTGAATTGCTTCCCTGCATCGTTACCTCACTCCCTGACCTTCCGCCTGTTCCCAGAGCGGGCAGAGGCCCGACCAACCGGCCGGGCGGGGACATGAGCAGATTCTCTGCCCCACTCCGGGGCGAGATCAGTCCGCCTGCCGGCGGAGGAACGCGGGAATATCCAGGTATTCCATATCCTGATCCGCCGGATTGACGGACGGCATGGCACGCTTCGGACGCTCGCTATCCACCCGGTTACGCACCTCCTGGGCTTCGCGATGGGACTCACGATGCGCATCGCGGGTCACTTCCGGAGCCGCCGGACGGCTGGCGGTTTCGCGGGCTTCCTGACGGCGGGTATTGTCGACCACCTTGGTCGGGCGTGCGACCTGGGAGTTGGCATCGCCGAGACCGGCAGCTACCACGGTTACCCGCATCTCATCGCCGAGTTTGTCGTCTACCGCGGTACCGATCACCACGGTGGCATCGTCGGAAGCAATCTCCTGTACGATGGCACCCACTTCAGAGTACTCGCCCAGAGTCAGCTCCTGACAGCCGCCCTCTTCACTGCCGGTGATGATATTCACCAGAATACCGCGGGCACCCTGCAGGTTGACGTTGTCCAGCAGCGGGCTGCGCACCGCCTTTTCCGCCGCTTCACGGGCGCGATTTTCACCCACGGCAGCACCGGAGCCCATCATCGCCATCCCCATCTCTGACATGACGGTGCGTACGTCGGCAAAGTCCACGTTCATGATGCCCGGGCGGATCATCAGGTCGGCAATACCCTGCACCGCACCCAACAGCACGTTGTCCGCTTCTTTGTATGCGGACTTCATGGTGATCTTGTTGCCGAGTACTTCCAGCAGACGGTCGTTGGGAATGGTGATCAGGGAATCCACTTTGTCGCGCAGTTCGAGGATGCCATCCTCTGCAACGACGGCGCGCTTGCGTCCCTCGATCATGAACGGACGGGTCACTACCGCGACCGTAAGGATGCCCAGATCCTTGGCGATTTCCGCCACAATCGGTGCACCACCGGTGCCTGTACCGCCGCCCATACCCGCGGTGATGAAGACCATGTCCGCACCGTCGAGTACTTCGGCGATACGATCGCGATCTTCCAGTGCAGACTGACGTCCCACATCCGGGTTGGCGCCGGCACCCAGACCGCGGGTAATGGTATTACCCAGCTGGATGATGGTGTGCGCTTCTACATCTTTGAGCGCCTGCGCATCCGTGTTGGCACAGATGAAATCCACACCGTTAATTTCGCTGGCAATCATGTGCTTGACGGCGTTACCACCACCGCCGCCGACACCGACTACTTTAATGACAGGTTTATCCTGTACGCTATCTACGAGTTCGAACATTGCTGTTCCCCTTTTTTGCTCATGTCCAACTTTTAAATTCTCAATACTGCTCGTATCTCACGGTTCACAGGTTGCCCCGGAACCAATGCTTCACCTTGTCCCACCAGGCGTTTTCCGATTGCACTGCGGCATTCTGGCTACCGCGGTTTTCCTCTGAGCGCAGGGCATACATCAACAGCCCTACACCCGTGGAATAAATGGGGTTGCTGACGATATCGGTCAACCCGTGCACCCCTTGTGGAATGGCGAGTCGCACCGGCATATGGAAAATTTCTTCCGCCAGCTCTACCGCGCCTTCCATTTTTGAGGAGCCGCCGGTAAGCACGATGCCCGCCGCACACAGATCCTCGAAACCACTGCGACGCAATTCTGCCTGCACCAGGGTAAACAGCTCGTCGTAGCGCGGCTCAACCACTTCCGCCAATGCCTGACGGGAAAGGTCCCGCGGCGCGCGATCACCGACACTCGGCACCTTGATGGTCTCGCCTTCGCGGGCGAGTTTTGCCAGTGCGCAGGCGTATTTGATTTTCAGGTCTTCTGCATGTGGCGTCGGCGTGCGCAGTGCCATAGCAATATCATTGGTCACCTGATCGCCGGCGATCGGGATTACCCCGGTGTGGCGAATGGAACCACCGGTGAACACCGCAATGTCCGTGGTTCCGCCACCGATATCCACCATGCAGACGCCCAGCTCTTTCTCATCATCGGTGAGCACTGCATAGCTCGAGGCCAGCTGCTCCAGAATGATATCTTCCACTTCAAGTCCGCAGCGACGAATGCACTTTTCAATATTCTGTGCCGCATTCACCGCACCACTGACCAGGTGAACCTTCGCTTCCAGGCGCACCCCGGACATCCCCAACGGCTCTTTGACACCTTCCTGGCTGTCAATCAGATATTCCTGCGGCAACGTGTGCAGAATCTTCTGATCCGCTGGAATTGCCACGGCGCGGGCAGCGTCGATGACCCGGTCCAGATCCTGCTGGGTCACTTCACGATCCTTGATCGCGACAATGCCATGAGAATTCAGGCTGCGGATATGGCTGCCGGCGATGCCCGCATACACTGAATGGATTTCACAACCGGCCATCAGCTCGGCCTCTTCCACCGCGCGCTGAATCGACTGCACCGTGGATTCAATATTCACCACCACACCACGCTTCATCCCCGTGGAACGGTGAGAGCCGATACCGACAATATTCAGGTCGCCATCCCCGGACATTTCACCAACGATGGCAACCACCTTGGAGGTACCGATATCGAGGCCCACAACCATGCGGGGATCTGTTGACTGACTCATCTGTTTTCAACCTCGTTGAGCGTTCACTCCGACCCTCATCTGGCATGTAGGATCAGGGGAGCCGCCCAGCTTTTTTTAATACTGCTTTTGTTTACTTTTTAGTGGCCTTGCTATCTTTCCATTGCACCGCAACTGCATTGTTATAGCGGGTATCCACCCCCGCCACTTTTTGCAGATGCGGCGCCAGTACACCGCGAGTCAGACTGAGGAAGCGATCCACCCGTTCAAGTAGTTCGTCGTGCCCCAGCTGCAATCGGATTCCGCTGACCAGCTCCAACTGCCAACCTGCCAGGTCATCAAATGACAGGCGCCTCACTTCCATATCCTTCGTGGTCAGCAGGCCGGCAAGCGCCTGATACTGCGCCATAATCCGTTCTACCAGCTGCGCATCGCCCGCCAGCTCCGGCAGACGTACTGACTGCATTTGCGGTGGTCGCGGCAACAACTCACCGGTGGCAATCAGCAACTGATCCTCTCCCCAGATCGCGAGCGGCTGCTCCTCCTCGACCTCAACCAGAATACCGTTGGGCCAACGCCTGCTGACGGAAGCCTGCTCAATCCATGGATGACGCAGCAATGCCGCGCGCACCGCATCAATATCGAGGGAGAAAAACCCGCGGCTCAAAAATGGCAGCAGGATGTCTTCCACTTCTTTTTGTGTGACCGCGCGGAAAGCTCCCTTAACCCGGACATTTTCCAGTGCATCCACCCGGCTCAACGCTTCAACTGTCGGCGCCTGTTGCCACAACCAGCGGGCGCCGTAACCGAGCCCCACGGCTACCAGCCCCAACAGGCTGCAAAGTAACACCAGGCGGAATACGCCGGCAGATTGCCGCTCCGGGGAAGGCAGTGCCCGCGCGCCACGTACCGTTTTCTTACGGCTGCGCTTTATATCTGCCTTTTTATCCCGAGCCACCGCGACTTAATCCTTTGTCGTCCGCTAGTTATTTGTTCCGGGCAGATCGATCGCCCAATCGCCATTCAGCCAGCTGCTGCGCGAGACCGCCGACATTACCGGCACCCTGCGTCAACACGATATCGCCGGGTTCTAACAGGTCCGCCAATAGCGGAGGAACCTGCTCGACCTTTTCTACGAATACCGGATCCACCTGACCGCGATTGCGCAGACTGCGCGCGAGTGTGCGGCCATCGGCGCCGGGAATCGGCGCCTCACCGGCGCTATATACATCCAACAGGATCAGTTTGTCGACCTGTGAAAGCACCTGAACGAAATCTTCAAACAAATCCCGCGTGCGCGTATAGCGATGCGGCTGATATACCATCACCAGCCGTCGATCCGGCCAGCCGGCGCGCACGGTTTTGATGGTCGCGTCCACTTCGCGTGGATGATGGCCGTAATCGTCCACCAGCATTACCGGCTCTGCACTCTTGTCGTCGCTTACCGGGTAATCCCCATAAATCTGGAAGCGACGCCCCACGCCCTGGAACCCCTTCAACCCTTCGCGAATAGCTTCATCGCTGACAGCCTCTTCCGTGGCCACAGCAATCGCCGCGGTGGCATTCAGCACGTTGTGGATACCCGGCACGTTGACGCAGACATCCAGCGCGCTGCCGTCGGGACGATGCACGGTAAAGAAACTCCGCAATGGCTCCTGCTTTACGTTATCGATGCGGAAGTCATTGCCCGCGTCAAAACCGTAAGTGGTGACCGGACGCGCGAATTTCGGAATCACTTCCTGCACATTGGCATCATCACCGCACACCACGGCCAGCCCGTAAAACGGCAGGTTGTGAACAAAGTCGATAAAGATCTGTTTGACCTTCTCGAAATCACCGCCATAAGTCTCCATATGATCGGCATCGATATTGGTCACTACCGTGACCATCGGCTGCAGGTGCAGGAAAGATGCATCGCTCTCGTCCGCTTCCGCAATCAGGTAACGGCTCTCTCCGAGCGCAGCGTTGGCTCCGGCACTGTTGACAAGGCCGCCGATCACAAAGGTCGGGTCTTTCTTGTCCGCAGCAAAAATCGACGCAATCAAGCTGGTTGTCGTGGTTTTGCCGTGGGTACCAGCGACGGCAATGCCATAGCGATAACGCATCAACTCACCGAGCATTTCCGCACGACGCACAATGGGAATACGGTTATCGCGGGCGGCAATCAGCTCCGGGTTATCACCGTATATGGCCGAAGAGTTCACGACCACATCCACATCGCTGACATTTTCAGCCCTGTGTCCGATCTGAACTTTCACCCCCAATCCACGCAGGCGCCCGGTGACTTTACTCTCGCGCAGGTCGGAACCGGATACCTCGTATCCCTGGTTTTGCAGCACCTCTGCAATACCGCTCATCCCGGCACCGCCCACACCAATGAAATGGATGCGTCGGATACGTCGCATGGCCGGCACGTGGTAGCGGTTTTCCGTAGTCACCGCTGTACTCTTTGAATCCTGCAGAGACATATCAACACCCCATCTCTTCCCGACACACCGCCAGTACCTGGTCGGTGGCATCGGGTTTGGCTACCTGGCGGGCCGCTTCGGCCATCGCCAACAATTTTTTCGGATCGGCAAACAGTTCGCGAAGGATCTGCGCCAGCAATTCTGGCTTGAGATCATCCTGCTGAATCACCTGCGCCGCCCCGGCTTCAGCCAACCACTCGCCATTTTTGGTCTGGTGATCATCGATGGCGAAGGGAAAGGGCACCATGATTGCACCCAGCCCCGCCGCCGCGATCTCCGATACGGTCAGCGCCCCGGAACGGCAGATAACCAGGTCTGCATTTTCATAGGCAGTAGCCATATCGGCGATGAACGGCACAACTTCAGCTTTTACACCCGCGCGCTCGTAGGCTTTCTGTGCCAGCTCCAGGTGGCGCTGTCCCGCCTGATGCACGATTTGCGGGCGAACCGCTTGTTCCAATCTGGCGATTGCCTGTGGCACCAGCTCGTTAATCGCCACCGCGCCCAGGCTGCCGCCCAGCACCAACAACCGCATCGGTTGCTGCTTGCCCACACGCGCCGATGGTGACGGCAACTGTGCGATTTCAGGGCGCACTGGATTACCCACCTGACGGGCGCCAGGCAAGCCACTGGGAAATGCTTCCAGTACCCGGCTCGCGATCCGCGCCAGCAGCCGGTTTGTCGTCCCCGCTACGGCATTTTGCTCGTGAATGATGAGCGGAATACCGCTCATCCGTGCGGCAACACCACCGGGACCGGTAGCAAAACCACCAAAACCCAGTACCGCATCTGGACCTACCGCCTTCACCACTTTGCGCGCTTGCAGGATAGCCCTGCTGATCTGCAGCGGCGCCTTTAACAGCGCTCCACGGCCGCGCCCACGTACGCCCTCGACGGTAATACAGTGCAGGGGAATATCCGCCGCGGGAATCAGCTGTGATTCAATACCGCGCGCAGTCCCCAGCCACTCAACCTCTGCGCCCTGTTCTCGAAGCGCATTGGCCACCGCCAGCGCCGGGAATACGTGACCGCCGGTACCGCCGGCCATCACCAGAAATTTCTTGCCAACAAATGGCTGCCTGGAAGCTGCACTACCACTCATTACGCCGCCTCCTCTGTGTTTCTGTCGCCGAGTTGCAACGGATTGAAAATCGGCAGTTGGCTGATCCGATCGGTAATCGCCAACGCTCCCTGATGTCGGCCACACAATTCACTCTGCACCCGCCAGGCCACTGCAAACAGGGCACAGCAGATAATCAGGCTGCTGCCACCGGAGCTGACAAAAGGCAACGTCAGGCCCTTGGTCGGCAGCAGGCCGGAGGCGACCCCCATGTTTACAAACGCCTGTCCGGCGATCAGTACCGCGATGCCGAAAGTCAGCAACGCGGCAAAAAAAGCCTTTTGCGCGAGCGCCATACTCACCAGCCGCAGCAACGACCAGGTCAATACCGCATAGAGGCCAATCACCAGCAAACCGCCGAACAACCCCCACTCTTCTGCGAGGATCGCGAAAACAAAATCCGTATGGGCTTCCGGCAGGTAAAACAGTTTCTGCACACTGTTACCAAGCCCCACTCCAAACCACTCGCCGCGCCCAAACGCAATAAGGGATTGCGTCAACTGATAGCCACCGCCGAACTGTTCTCCCCAAGGGTCGAGAAACGTGGTCAATCGCTGTAAGCGATAGGGACTGATCAGTGCCATCAAGACCAATCCACAAGCGGCAAGCCCAACCAGCAAAAACGTGTGCGGCAGGCGGGCACCGGCGAGGAATACCATCGCCAGCGCGGTACCGGAAATCACAACGACGGAACCGAAATCCGGCTCCAGCAACAGTAACGCTGCGACGAAACCCAGCACCGTGATCGGCACCATAAAACTGCTCCAGTGACGGAGCTTCTCGTGGCGCCGGGTCAAAAAGCTGGCGAAGAAAATCAGGCAACAGAATTTGGCAACTTCCGCCGGCTGTACCGTAATCGGCCCGAGGGCTATCCAGCGCATACTGCCGTTCACACTGCGGCCGACTCCGGGCACCAGTACCAACACCAACAAGCCACAGGCAAATGCCAACAACGGCCACGACAATCGGGACCAGATACCCAGCGGTATCCGGCTGACAATCAGTGCCACCACGCCGCCCACGAGCAGAAACATCACGTGCCGCTTGAGGAAATACCACGGATCACCGTAGGTATCTGCCGCAAATGCGATGGAGGCCGACGCGACCATGACCACGCCGATACTGGCCAGCGCCAGAACGCAGAAAGGCAGCACCCAGTTGAAGCGCTCGCGCTGCTCTGTATTGGCCGCCTGATTCAGGTCTACCGGGCTCATGATTGCCCTCCCGAATCTGCAATCGCCGCCTGCACTGCGCGGCGGAAGTCTTCGCCGCGCGCCTCAAAATTCCGGTACATGTCAAAACTCGCACAAGCCGGAGACAGGAGCACAAAATCTCCCGGCTGCGCCATACTCCGCGCTTTCGCAACCGCAGCATCCATATCTTCTGCGGTGTGCTGCTCGGTTTTTCCCTGCAGGACCGCGGCGATCCTGTCGCCATCCACGCCGATGGTCACCAGGCCCCGCAAGGTATGCGCGGCGTCTGCCAGAGGGGAGAAATCCGCGCCTTTGCCATCGCCACCGGCTATCAGCACGATTTTGCGATCCCCTTCCGCGAGGCCGTCCAGTGCAGCGCGGGTAGCGCCGACATTGGTACCCTTGGAATCGTTCACAAACGTCACACCGCCGGCATCGGCAACGCGCTCGCAGCGATGCGTGAGGCCGGTAAAGCTTCGCAACGTATCCAGCATTGCCGACATCGGCAGGCCAACCGCACTTCCCAGTGCAAGCGCGGCAAGTGCATTGGCCACGTTGTGGCTACCCACCATGGCCATGTCCGCCGCTGGTATCAGTTTTTCTGTTCCTCGCGCCAGCCAGGCAACACCATCGACCAGCGTCACCCCGAACTGATTCAGGTCCGGCCGGTCGAGACCGAAACTCCACTCCTGGCAATCCTGTGCCAGCGGGCCACGGGTCAAGGGATCCGCACGGTTGATCACCAGCTGCTGCGCATTGCGATAAATACGCTGTTTGGCCTGGTGGTAGGCACCGAGGGTCGGGTAGCGATCCATATGATCGGCACTGATATTCAGAATCGTGGCCACGTCAGGCGCCAGCGAATATGTGGTTTCCAACTGGAAGCTGGAAAGTTCCAGTACGAACAATTCCGGCAACTCGCGCTCAGCCAGCAGATCCAGCACCGGCACACCGATATTACCGCCGACCTTGACGGCAACTCCGGCGTGCTCGGCCATCTGTCCCAACAGGGTAGTGACCGTGCTCTTGCCGTTGGACCCGGTAATCGCAATCACTTTCGGCGGCCGCGCGCACTTGGCCAGCTCGCGGGCGAACAGTTCGATATCCCCCACCACCGGAATATCAGCGGCCACGGCTTCGGCGATCGCGGGCTCGGCCAGGGCAATGCCCGGACTGACGATAATTTCACTCGCCGCCAGCAAGGTGCCGCGGTTCAGGGCGCCACACTCCACCGGTACATCCGGATATGCCGCACGAAACTGGTCCAGTGCCGGCGGTTGCGCCCGGCTGTCGACCACCACCGGCGCAGAACCCTGGCGCAGCAGAAAGCGCACTACCGATTGCCCGGTAGCGCCCAGTCCGATAACCACTTTTCTGTCCGATGTCGCGATGAGTGTCATAGTCGCTGTGATCGACCTTTGTTTATCTTCGTTACGGTTGTTGCCGTCAGTTCTTGCTGTTTATGGGTTTTCAGCCCCGCTAACGGAGCTTGAGGGTCGCCAGACCCGCCAGTACCAGGATCACGGTAATAATCCAGAAGCGCACGATTACCCGGGGCTCCGGCCAGCCCTTCAATTCAAAATGATGGTGCAGTGGCGCCATGCGGAAAATCCGCTTGCCGGTCAGCTTGAAAGAAGCCACCTGCAGGATCACCGAGACGGTTTCCATCACGAAAACCCCACCCATGATGAACAATACGATTTCATGCCGGGTAATCACCGCAATGATGCCCAGTGCCGCACCCAGGGCCAGTGCACCCACATCGCCCATGAACACTTGCGCGGGATAGGTGTTGAACCATAAAAAGCCCAGCCCGGCACCACCCAGTGCAGCGCAGAAAACTGCGAGCTCGCCCGCACCGGAGATAGAGGGAATATGCAGATAAGTGGCAAATTCCACGTGGCCGACCAGGTAAGCAATAACACCCAGGGCCCCGCCCACCATGACCGAGGGCATGATTGCGAGACCGTCGAGACCATCGGTCAGGTTCACCGCATTACTGGACCCGACCACCACGAAATAGGTCAGCAGGATGAACGCCACCGGGCCAAGATCCAGGGCAATATCCTTGAAAAACGGCACAAACAACTGGGTTTCTGCCGGCGATGTCGCACTCATATAGAGATAAATCGCAGCGCCGAGACCGCCGACGGATTGCCAGAAATATTTCCAGCGTGCGATCAATCCGCGGGAGTTTTTCTCCACTACCTTTTTGTAATCATCGACAAAGCCCACGGTACCGAATACGAAAGTTACCAGCAGGGTCACCCAGACATAGCGGTTACTGAGATCCGACCACAACAGCGCGGCGGAAAAAATTGCCGCCAGAATCAGCGTTCCGCCCATGGTAGGCGTACCGGATTTACTCAGGTGCGTCTGCGGCCCATCGTCGCGAACGGCCTGCCCTACCTGCAGCCGATTGAGCCAGGTAATCATGCGCGGCCCCACCAGCAGGGAAATGCCGAGTGCCGTCAACGCACTGAGAATCGCGCGCATCGTCAGGTAGTCAAAGACCGCAAAGCCTTTCACGTACTGTTGTAAAAAATCCGCCAGCCAAAGCAGCATTCTTGAGCCCTTTTATTGATTCCCGGGCATCTCTAAAAATCGTAGCGAGCGGGTGGCTGGTGATGGCCGCCGGAGCACAGGAAGCGGAGTGTATTTGGCATACATGAGCATTCCGACCGGGCTGGCGCACCAGCACCGCCGCGCACGCAGTAGATTTATAGAGGTGCCCTCCCGTTGGTCAGTGCTTGCACAACCAGTTCCATTCGCGCACTGCGGGAACCTTTCACCAGCACAGTGGTGTTTCCATCCAGCTCCGGCGCCAGCGCTTTGATCAGCGATTCGCGCTCGGAAAAATTCCTTAAAATATGTGGCCGGCCTGCGGCAAAAGCCGTACCGGCAGCAGCACTCAAGGTGCCGAGTGTAAACAGCTGATCGAGACCGCGTTCGCGCGCCAGTGCACCCATCTCGCGATGCGCCTTGTCGGCCTCCGGCCCCAGTTCTGCCATATCTCCCAGTACCAGGATTTTTTTACCCGCGCGCTGAGCCAGCAATTCGATGGCCGCGCTGACAGAACCCGGGTTAGCGTTGTAACTGTCGTCGATCACGGTAGCGCCGCTACTGGCAGTAAAAGACTGCATACGCCCGCCCACACCGCTCAGCACGGACAACCCTTCGGCAATCTCCTTGACCGGAATATCCGCCGCATAGGCGCAACCCGCGGCAACCAGCGCGTTGTGCACATTGTGCTCGCCCAGAACCTGCAGCTGTACCCGATGGCTGACGCCTTCGATCACCAGATCGAAGGCCGCACGTCCCTGGCCGTCCAGCTCGATATTGTCGGGATGCACCGCACATTGATGACCAAAGCCAACCTCCAGATTGCGTACACCTTCCGGCATTCCACCGCGCCAGTAATCCGCATAGTTGTCGTCGGCATTGATCACGGCAACGCCTCCGGGGGCGAGGCTGGTATAAATCTGGCCTTTGGCAGTGGCGATGCCATCCACCGAACCAAAGCCTTCCACATGCGCCGGCATCACATTGTTTACCGCAGTAATCTCCGGCTTCGCGATGCTGCACAAGTAACCGATTTCATTCGGGCCACTGGCCCCCATCTCCACAACCAGAACCTCATGCTCCGGCTGCAGTGAAAGTAATGTCGTAGGCACACCGAAATGATTGTTCAGGTTGCCCTGAGTGACGCACACCTGATGGCGCTGCCCAAAAATGGCGGCGAGCATTTCTTTGACCGTGGTTTTGCCGCAAGAGCCGGTGATACCAATCACCGGCCCATTAAATTGCTCACGACACAGGCGACCGATATGGCCAAACGCCACATTGGTATCGGCCACCACCCACTGCGGCATCCGCGACCCTGACAGCGCGCGCTCCGTCACTACGCCAAGTACTTTGCCGTCGACATCGCCAAGAAACTCATGCGCGTCGAAGTTTTCCCCTTTCAACGCCACAAACAGCGCTCCGGCATCAAGCTTGCGTGTATCTGTACACACCGCATCAAATGTCACGGAGCCATTAACCAGCTCACCGCCAAAACGCTGCTGTAGTTCTTGCAGGGAAAGTGCGCCAATCATTTACTGGCACCCTCCACATCAGCCTGGCGTGCACGCGTCTGCAGCGCTGCTGCGGCCTGCTCGCGGTCGCAGAAGTGCGACTTCTGCTCTCCAATGATCTGATAGTCTTCGTGCCCTTTACCGGCAATCAAAACCGTATCGCCCGCGGCGGCGTTTTCGATCGCAAAGCGAATGGCTTCGGCGCGATCAATCTTCACTTCACACTTGCCGCCATCAATTCCGTCAACGATGTCGTCAACAATTTGCTGAGGGTCTTCCGTGCGCGGGTTATCGCTGGTCACCACCGCGCAGTCAGACAGTTCTGCGGCTATACGCCCCATCGGTGCACGCTTTCCGCTATCCCTATCGCCGCCACAGCCAAAAACGCACCAGAGTTTGCCGCGGCAATACGGCCGTGCGGCTTCCAGTGCTGCGCGCAGTGCATCCGGTGTATGGGCATAATCCACCAGTACGGACACATCATCGGCAACGGCTTCAGTCGCTGAAACCCGCTCCATGCGACCCGGCACCGGCTGTATATTCGGGAATGCGGCGAGAATATCCTCCAACGGCATACCGGCAGCAGCCACTGCAGCGACTACGGCCAGCGCATTGTGGATATTGAAATCGCCGATCAGAGGCGCGCGCAGCTCGCCTTCCCCCCACGGTGTAAGGAGGTGTGCGGTGAAGCCGGTGTCGAGACGCTTCAGGTTTCGCACCTGCAGATCGCCATTCTGCAGTCCATAGGTGATCAGTTTCAGGCCGCGCAATTTGCAGCGTTCCACCATCTGTGCACCAAATGGGTCATCGATATTGATCACGCCGCGCTTCAGCTTTGGCAGCCCGAACAGCTTTTCTTTGGCGGCGCCGTAGGCCGCCATATTGCCGTGATAATCGAGATGATCCCGGGTCAGGTTGGTGAAGACCGCGGTATCAAAAACCAGGCCGTGTACCCGCCCCTGAGACAGCGAATGGGAAGATACTTCCATGGCGGCAGCCCGCGCGCCGCGCGCGGAAAATTCCGCGTAATCGGCCTGCAGGCGTACCGGGTCCGGCGTGGTCAGCCCGGTGTCCACCAGTCCGATCTCGCCGTCCTGCCACACACCGTTACCGATGGTGCCCATCACTGCGGCACTGCCAAAATGCTGCGCGAGCAGCTGGGAGGCCAGATACGCACAGGTGGACTTGCCATTGGTGCCGGTGACTCCGACCAGATACATGGACTCGGTCGGATGCCCGTAAAAGCGCGCAGCGATCTCACCCACACGGGCGGCCAGCCCGGGAACGGTAATGACTTCCACCCCGTCTCGGGCTGCAGTGCTGAGGGTTTCGCCATCCGCGAGTACAACCGCAGCCCCGGCACTGATCGCCGCGTCAATATATTCGCGACCATCCACCTGAGTGCCGCGCAGGGCCATGAAAACATCGCCCGACTTTACCTGGCGACTATCCAGGGCCACACCGCTCACCGGTGTCTGTGGAATACCGGCATAACCCGGAACCAGTTCTGCCAGTGCCATGGTGCGCGGCGCCACTTGGGAACCTGTATCTCGATGTTGATTTGTATCTTTGCGCAGAGTCACGATGTGGTACCTCTCTCGTCCAACTGCGTTGCCAGCTGCTGATCAGCGGGCGTTACTTCTTCCGGCGGCACCTGCAACAGGCGCATGGCGCCCGCCATTACCTTGCCGAACACGGGCGCGGCCACTTCACCGCCGTAATATTTGGCGTGGGTAGGGTCGTCAATCACCACGACGGCCGCAAGACGCGGATTCTCTGCGGGAATAAAACCGGCAAAAACCGAGCGGTAGCGATTGTCTGCATAGCCTTCGCTTCCGACTTTGTGCACGGTGCCGGTCTTTCCGGCGACCCGGTAGCCATCCACCGCGGCCCGCTTACCGGTACCCTGGGGACCGATGACGGTTTCCAGCATCGCCACCACATTCTGCGCCAAGGGCGCTTGAACCACCCGCTCGGCGTGGGCACTTGTTTTTCCTTCCGTCTTAATCAGCGAAACCGGGCGTTTGAGCCCGGCATTTGCCACCACACTGTAGGCCTGAGCCAGTTGCACTGCGTTCACTGTTAAACCGTAGCCAAAGGCAAAGTTAGCCAGTTCAATGGGGTGCCATCGGGCCCTGGTGGGCAGAACCCCCGGCGCTTCGCCGGGAAATCCACTGCCAACCGCCTCTCCGAGCCCAAGGCGATAGAAAAGTTCACGCAGTGACTCGGGCTCCAGGTCCAGGGCAACCTTGGTAATGCCGACCTGACTGGACTTGGTAATGACACCGGTCAGATCAATCACACCTCTATTGACCGGATCCAACAGTGTTTTACCCGGCAGGCGGATATACCCCGGATTGGTGTCAATCGGGGTATCCGGCTGGTAGCGCCCGGTTTCCAGCGCCGCCAGCGCTGTCAGGGGCTTGATGGTGGAACCGGGCTCAAACTGATCAATCAGCGCGCGGTTGCGCATTGCGGCCGCGGTCACACCCTGGCGATTGTTAGGGTTGAACGACGGCTGATTGGCCATCGCCAGCACATCGCCACTGCGGGTATCGAGAATGACCATAAATCCGGACGCCGCACCATTGTCGGTTACGGCTTTTTTCAGCTCCCGGTAGGCCAGATACTGCAGGCGCATATCGATCGTCAGGCGCAGGTCCCGCCCGGGACGCGCTTCCTGCTTGACAGCGAGGTCCTGCACCCGGCGCCCTTTCAGGTCTTTCATGACCTGGCGCTTGCCCGGCTCACCACTCAACGACTGGTCATAGGCCAGCTCGAGTCCCTCCTGACCGCGATCGTCGATATTAGTAAAGCCCAGCAATTGCGCCACGACTTCGCCCGCGGGATAAAAACGGCGGTATTCCTTTTTACTGAACACCCCTGGCAAATCCAACGTCAGCACCTGATGCGCCTCTTCCGGCGACATATGCCGATGCAGGTACATAAATTCTTTGTTGCGATATTTTTCCAGGCGGCGGGCCAGTTCGGCGGGCCTGGTATCCAGTGCCCCGGCCAGCCGGCGCAGCTCTTGCTCGCTCGCTTCCCGCAGCAGCCTGGGGTTCGCCCACAGGGTTTGCACTGGTGTACTGACCGCCAGCAGCTCGCCATTGCGATCCAGAATGGCGCCGCGGTAGGCGGCGATTTCTTCGGTGCGAATGGTGCGGGCGCGCCCCTGATCCTGCAGGAAACGGTAGCCGTGATCCTGCGCTGGCAACACCTGCAACCCGGCGATATGGACGATCAGTGATACAGCGAGCGCGCACAGCAGCCCCGCCACCAGCGCGAAGCGCCAGCGGGCGATACCCGGCTGAGTCTGTTGCTTTTTCACTGCACCCATTTGTCACACCATCCCAAACGTTTTATCTCTGCTTTCTCACTGTCTTTCGTTTTTTGATGCTGCTTGGCGCTACCTGCGCGCCGGCACCAGAACTCGCTCATCCTGAGTCGGTGCATGCATTTTCAGTTCTTTCTGTGCCACCTCTTCAATGCGGGAGTAGGCCGACCAGGCACCGCGCTCCAACAACAACCGCTCCTGCTCATAGCGCAGTTCGTCCCGGTGGCGCTGCGCCTGCTCCAATTTGGCTGTCAGTTCGCGGCTCTCCTGGGTGGTATACACGACACCCAGCGCTGAAATCATCAGCAACAGCCACACCGAGCCCAACAGCCATTTACTACCTGGTGTGTCACGTTGTTTTCCACCTTGCGCGCCAGCCAAGCCTGTTCTCCTGCCTTCTGGCTTACTCGCCCAGCTTTTCCGCAATCCGCATCACCGCACTGCGGGAGCGGGTGTTATCGTCCACTTCACTGGCCTCGGCCCTTACGGGTTTGCCTACGGAGCGCAACGTCTTTTGAATCTGGCTCTCCATCACCGGCAACCCACGGGGCAACTGAGGGCCGCGCTCCTGTTCGCGGATAAACCGTTTCACGATCCGGTCTTCCAGTGAGTGGAAGCTGATAATCACCAGCCGGCCACCGGGCTTCAGCAATGCGAGTGATTTCTTCAACGCCAGCTGCAGGTCTTCCAGCTCGCCGTTGACATGAATCCGGATAGCCTGAAATACCCGGGTAGCCGGGTGCTTGCCTTTCTCCCAGGCCGGATTGGCGGCCTTGACGACTTCGGCCAGGTCCAGCGTGCGCGAGAAGGGCTTGTCCTGGCGTCGCCGCGCGATGGCCCCTGCCATTCGGCGCGCAAAACGCTCCTCACCATATTCCTTGAACACCCGTGCCATCTCGGCTTCGGATTCGCTATTCACCCAGTCCGCGGCGCTGATGCCGCGACTGGTGTCCATACGCATATCCAGGGGGCCATCCTGCCTGAAACTGAAACCGCGCTCCGCCTGATCCAGCTGCGGGGACGAAACGCCGAGATCCAGCAGAATGCCTGTAGCCACTGCTTCCGACTGCCCAGCCACTTCCTCCGCCGCGCGATCCATATCGGCGAACGAGCCGTGCCATATTGCAAAGCGCGACTCGTTAGCGAAGCGCTCCCGGGCGTAATCGATCGCCTGTGGATCCTTATCCACAGCCACCAGTTTCCCCCGGTCACTCAGGCGCTCGACAATCAGACGACTATGCCCACCGCGCCCGAAGGTGCCATCGATATAAAAACCGTCGGGATCCACCACCAGGGCATCGACGGCTTCGCTTAACAACACACTGCGATGCAGATCCTGAGACACCCGGTTTCTCCTGGGGTAAATTCAATGGGTCAATGGCAACACACCATTGGTCGAAACATCGGTGCGAAACACTGGTAAGAAACATCGACGCGAAATACCGATACGAAACATCAAAGGGACAGGGAAGCCATCTCTTCCGGCATCTCGCCATCGCCTTCGCTGTCATCCAGCCATTCCATCCAGCGGTCTTCACTCCAGAGCTCAAGCTTCTTGCCCTGCCCTACCAGCATCAGTTTCTTTTCCAGGCCCGCGTATTCACGCAGGGTGGGCGGAATCAGCACACGACCGTTGCCATCCACCTGCAGCTCACAGGCGTAACCGATCAACAGGCGCTGGGCGCGTCGGGCGACCTTGTTGAAACTCGACAGCGCCTCGATCTTGGGCAGGATTTCCTGCCACTGGGCCTCCGGGTATACCAGCAAACAGCGCTCTTCGGTGTGCGCGGTCACTACCAGCCGGCCACCACAATCTTCCAACAGCGAGTCCCTGACCCGTGCCGGAATGGCCAGACGCCCCTTGGCGTCCATATTGATTGCGTGACTTCCCAGATACACGGTGCTTTCTCAGTGCTCCCCGACTCAGGGTATCCCTGAAGCCTGTTGCCAAACCGCCTGCATTTATCCCGTCGAGGGCTGAAAAGTATTCAGTGACACCTCAGCGCTCGAAAACGGTGAAAATTTGCGCGTTTTTCAGCGAAGGGACGTGATCAACCACTCACAACCACAATAAATCCACTTCAACCCACAAATCTCCACTTTTCACCACTCTGAACACTATAAATCTGAGCCGCATAAAGTCAAGAAATTCCCGGCCGGGAAGAGGCACAGATCCCAGTAATTTCGCGGCCTGCAGGCGAAGTGTTCACATTTCAACCAGAAAAAATGGAAAATAATTGCACAACAGGGCAAGTACTTACTCACATCAACTGAGAAGTTACTTTAACTTTCACTGAGAGCGCACTGATAACCAAGGAGTCACGGAAAAGTAAGCGGGCACTAACGGGCAGGCTTCACCGAAGAACAAAAATAACGTCAGACAGCGCAGAATAGCAGGCGCTGGACCAGCCGCCCGCAGACTTATCCAAGAAGATAAAGGAGTGAGTCGAGCGCCAGACGTACACGCTGCCGAGCAGCTTAGAACATCGCGACATATAAAAATCAGCTTTTATTATTTTTCACCCGATCAAACTCACTGTAGCTTTACCGTATTCAATTATTGAGCGGGATCTACCCATGGGCTTATCGGCAGGACTGGGCAAACAGGCATTTTCAGCGACCGGGGAGCGGACTTTTTATCAGGGCGCCGATCTGGCCCCTCTCAACCAGCGCTTCAAGGATGCCCGTCCCAGTGAAATCATGCAGTTCACTGTGAGCGAAGCGGTCAACCCGGTGGTATTCACCAACTTCCGCCCTCTGGCGGTGGCTTTTCTGCACCTGATCACCAATGCCAAGCCGGATATCCCGGTAATCTGGGTCGACCACGGGTACAACACCCCGGAGACTTACCGCCATATTGAGCGCGTGATCAAGCTGCTCGACCTGAATCTTTACACCTTCTCTCCCAAGATGTCGGCAGCGCACTACAACGCCGTCTACGGCGGCATTCCAGAGCTGGACACGCCGGAGCACGACTTTTTCTCGCGCACGGTAAAACTGGAGCCGTTCAATCGCGCAATGCAGGAGTTGAAGCCGGATGTGTGGCTGAATGGTATTCGTCACGACCAGAATGCACACCGCAAGGGCCTAGACATTTTTACCCCGGGTAACCACGGCACCATCCGCGTCGCACCCATGTTCCACCTCAAAGAGATCGACGTGGAAGAGTATGTGTACGAGCACGACCTGCCAGACAACGACGTCTACTTTGACCCCACCAAAGGGGAAGAACACCGCGAGTGCGGCCTGCTGCTGCAAAAATAAACCGCAGCAAGGCTCCAGACAGCAAAGAATTGGATAACCGGAAGATACACGGACGTACTGCCAGGGAAGGCAATTAAAACCCGGCTGGCGGCCCATGCGGAAAGTTGAACCACAGTTCCCATGGACCACTAACCAGTGGCGCAAGCGTCGCACTGGCCAGACGTTGGAATTAGGCGAGTCAGCCGATAAGCCGGGTTCTGTCGCGGACAATCATTCATCTGGGATGCGTGTCGCCACACACCTCAAGCGACCTACCCGCCCCCAGTGCGGGTCACACCTGCTAGCTTTCGCTAAAGGGGGCCTATTTGGTCTTGCTCCGAACGGGGTTTACCGTGCCGCGAACTGTTGCCAGTCGCGCGGTGCGCTCTTACCGCACCCTTTCACCCTTACCTGTGCCCCGAAAGGCCATCGGCGGTCTACTCTCTGCTGCACTTTCCGTAGGCTCGCGCCCCCCAGGCGTTACCTGGCGTTCCACCCTATGGAGCCCGGACTTTCCTCCACACCACCACCCGAAAGCAGTGACACAGCGATTGCCTGGCTGACTCGGCGCGAAGATTAATCAGCCCCCTCTGTGAATGCAAGAAGAAAAAGGGAGCAGCCTCTTCGCTACCCTTCCTTCTCTGTCAGTGACCAGTTATACAACACCTTCTTGTTAACCCCGGTAATCTCCGCCGCCAGCGCCGCCGCGCGTTTCGGTGGCAGCTCCGCCATCAGGATCTGCATCACGCGACGGGATTCCTCATCCAGCTCTGAGTCCTTGCCGGTTTCTGCGCCCCGCACCAGGAGTACGATCTCTCCCCGCTGCTGATTACGGTCGGCGCGCACCCAGTCAACCAGCGCCGCCAGCGGCATCAGGCGGATGGTCTCAAAGGCCTTGCTCAGCTCTCGCGCAATAACGGCCTCCCGCTCGCTACCGAAAACACCGCGCATGGCCTCCAGCGTATCCACCACCCGGTGCGGGGCCTCATAGAAGATCATGGTGCGCTCTTCCGCTGCGAGCTTGGCCAACGCCTTCTCTCTTGCCTGCGACTTGGCGGGCAGGAACCCCTCAAAACTGAACCGATCACTGGGCAGACCCGCCGCGCTCAGTGCGGCCACGAAGGCACAGGCACCCGGTATCGGCACCACCTGGAATCCCCGCTCGCGCGCCTCCCGCACCAGTCGGTATCCGGGGTCAGAGATCAGCGGCGTACCGGCATCGGAGATCAGAGCCACCGTCTGCCCGGCTTCCAGCTTCTCCAGAAGCCTTGCGGTACGCTGGTCATCCGAGTGGTCATGGTAGGCCACCAGCGGCGTGTCGATATCGAAATGGGAGAAAAGTCGCTGACTGTGACGGGTGTCTTCCGCGGCCACCAGATCAGCGCACTGTAGAATTTCCACCGCTCGCGGTACCATATCCGCCAGATTCCCGATGGGCGTCGCGACGACATAAAGCACCGCTTTATCCAGCCCCATAGTTCACTCCAGAATAAGTTTTGTGGGAGAAGAATATGCCCGCCCTCATCCGGCGCACACCCCTGATTCACGGCGTCGCCGCCAGCCTGCTGACTTTGGCGCTGGCCGGCTGCCAGACCCAGAGCACCCAGCCCGGCGTGCAGAGTACGACCCAGGCCGGCACAGCGGTCGCCAGCCGCCAGAACGCCGTCGCCCTGCTGAGCAGCGCGCGCGAGGCGCAGTCTCCGCAAAAAGACCAGCTGCAACTGCAGGCGGCGGACATTCTATACACATTGGGAGATAAAACGACGGCCAAACAGGCCGCCACCGCGATCGACCCGGAGCAGTTGACCGATACCGAGTATGCCCGTTACGCCCATGTCTATGGCGAACTGTTGAGCGAAGAGGACGAATTCTTTCAGGCGCTGGACCTTGTCAGTGCCCCACGCCTTGAGCAAACCTGGTACCAGCTGCCGGTTGAAACCGCGCTTCCCCTGCGCAACCTGCGCGCCGACCTCTGGAGCCTGCTGGGCGATATCGACAGTGGTATCGCCGAGCGCCGGCGCATTGCCGCCATCGCCGAAGACGAAGCGACCATCACCGCCAACAATAACGGTTTCTGGCAGTTGCTCACTCAGTTACCGTCGAAGGAACTGCGCCAGCGCGCGGAGGAGTCGCAAGATCCCCAACTGCAGGCCTGGTACCAGCTGGCCCTGCTGGGCCGCAATACCCAGACCGACATCAGCACCCAGCTCACCGCGCTGAGCCGCTGGCGCCAGCAGTGGCCGGGCCATTCCGCAGTCAGCCATCCGCCACAGGCACTGCAGCTGTTGGAGCAGCTGGCAAACCAGAGAGCGCAAAATGTCGCCCTGTTGCTGCCGCTGTCCGGCTCCCTGGGCGCCGCTGGTCGCGCTATTCGCGACGGTTTTATGGCCGCCTATTACAGCAGCCTGGATGCCGGCGCGCCCACCCCTCAGGTACAGGTGTACGATACCGGCACTGATCAATCGTTTGAGCAGGTGTACCAGACTGCAGTAAACAACGGTGCCCAGGCCATCGTGGGGCCACTGGACAAAAATAAAGTGGCCAACCTGCTCGCCACCGAACAACTGCCGATCCCGACGCTGGCCTTGAACTATGCCGGCGAATGGGGAGATGACTCCGGTCGCCTCACCCATGACCTGGTGCAGTTTGGCCTCGCGATTGAGGATGAGGCGCGTCAAGTGGCCCAGCAGGCATATCATCTGGGCCATCGCCAGGCGATGATCCTGTCCCCGGAATCCAGCTGGGGGCAGCGCGGCGTCAAGGCATTTACCGAGGAGTGGAATCGCCTCGGTGGCCACATCAGCGTCAGTCGGAATTACCGCGACAACAGCAATTTTTCCCAGCTGATCAGCGATGTACTGCTGGTCAATGAAAGCAAAAATCGCGAACGCGCACTGCGCAGCAAGCTGCTATCACCACTGAAGTTCACCCCGCGCCGGCGCGGCGACGTGGATATGCTGTTTGTGCTCGCCCAGCCTCAGGAAGCACGCCAGATTACGCCCATGCTGTCATACTTCTATGCCAGCGACTTGCCAGTATTCTCAACCTCACAGGTCTTCTCCGGCACCGTCAACCCGCGACGGGACCGGGACCTCAACGGGGTGCGCTTTACTGCATTGCCATGGCTGTTCGAAGAGGACAACCAGACACGACAGAACATCGTGCAACAGGCGGCTCCGGCTCCGGCGTTTGCCCGCCTGTACGCGCTGGGTGCAGACGCTTTCCGTCTATACCCGCGCTTGCCTATGCTGCGCCAGTTCCCCGATCAGAAGGTTTACGGCCTTACCGGCGCGCTGAGCCTGACAGTAGACGGGCGTATCGTGCGGGAACAGATCTGGGCCAAGATGGAGAAGGGCACCCCGGTACCCATCACATCCACCACAACACCGGCACAAGGAGAGGCGAACCTGGACGCAGCCAACCACTGATTTTTCCCGTATTACCCGAGACAGTCATCGGGCAGTGCACAACGTAAACCATGGAAAAGGATTTCTTATGGATACCACCGAAATTGGCAATCAAATGGAAGATACCGCTGCACAGCACCTGTGTGCAGCGGGCCTGACCATTGTCGAACGCAACTTCAGCAGTCGTTTCGGCGAAATCGATCTTATCGCCCGGGATGGCAACACGCTGGTTTTTGTGGAAGTACGCTTTCGCCGCAGCAACCGGTTTGGTGGGGCCGGCATCAGCGTGGACCAGCGCAAACAACGCAAACTACTGGCTACGGCCAACAGTTACCTGCAATATCGCAAGCTCGACTGCCCCTGCCGCTTTGATGTCATTGCCATTGAGCAACTGGGGCAAGCGCAAGAAAATCTTCACATACAGTGGATTGCCAACGCATTCGGGCAATGAACACGGCCAAGAGGAAACTGCATTACCGATGGAACAGAGAGTCGTAACCCTCTTCCACCACAGCATCGAAGCCACCATGAACGCCGGTGAACTTTTGGCACCATTGATTGCCGAAGCCAGCGAAATGATCGTGCATACTCTGCTCGCGGAAAACAAACTATTGATCTGTGGCAACGGCTTGAGTGGCGGCCTCGCGCAAAGTTTTTGTGCGCAACTGCTGGGCGGTTACGAACGCGAACGCCCCGGCTTGCCGGCAATGGCGCTGAACGGCGACGGAATCTCCACCGGCACGGTGGCCCGCAATCACGGCCGCGCCGAATCGTTTGCCCGTCAGATCCGCGCCCTGGGGCAGCCTGGCGATCTACTGGTCATCATCAGCACAGATGGCAGTGATTCCAATCTGGTGCAGGCCATCCGCGCTGCCCACGATCGCGATATGGGGGTCCTAGCCCTGACGGGAGGCGAAGGCGACAGCGACTGCACCGCACTGCTCGACGTACACGATATTGAATTGCTGGTGCCTTCGACGGTTGCGCCAGAAGTCCACCAGGTGCACCTGCTGACCATTTTCTGTCTGTGCGACCTGATCGACAGCAGCCTGTTTGGCGGATACGAGGAATAAATTCACTATGCAAAACCGCAACAAAATGACACAGAACCAGAACAATCATCGCGCACCTCTTCGCCGGGCACTTCGCATCGGCCTGGCCGGCAGCCTGATTGCGCTTTTCACTGGCTGCGCAACAGTTCTCGATGCCACCCACGATGGCCCGATTCAACCTGATCCGGGTGAGCGCTCCTTTGGCACCTACATTGATGACCAGAAGCTGGAAACCATCACCACCGTCAATATAGGCAAAGCCCATCCGGGATTGAAAGCCGCCAACATCGACGTTGTCGCATTCAATGGCGTCATCCTGCTAACGGGCCAGGTGCCAGACAGCGAACTGCGCAACCTCGCCGGTCGCACCGCGCAACAAGTACACTCCGTACGTCAGGTCTACAACGAGATTCAGGTGCGAGGCAACACATCGGTACTTGCCCGTACCAGCGATACCTGGCTCACCACCAAGGTAAAAAGTGTGTTGCTGGCGGATAAAGAGGTCGACAGCAGCCGCATCAAGGTGGTGACCGAGAACGGTGTTGTTTACCTGATGGGACTGCTGACCCGGCAGGAAGCGGAGAACGCGGCAGAAGTTGCCCGCGGTGTGGGGGGAGTACAGAAGGTAGTGAAGGCCGTCGAATACATTGACTGACCGATCACCGCGCTCCTTTGATCGGCGCTAACCTGTGCCGAAAAAGAGGATAGGCCAATAGCGAACACACCAATAGAGAGTACACCAATAAAAAACGGAAGCTCAGGCTTCCGTTTTTTATTGCGGGAATAAAGCCCTAAACGCGTTCGATGGCGATCGCCGTCGCTTCACCACCGCCAATACACAGGCTCGCTACGCCTTTCTTGAGATCGCGGTTTTCCAAAGCGGCCAGCAATGTCACGATCACCCGCGCACCGCTCGCTCCCAACGGGTGTCCAAGGGCACAGGCACCACCGTTAACATTCACTTTGTCGTGCGGCAGGTTCAGCTCGCGCATACCCGCCATGGTTACCACGGCGAAGGCTTCGTTGATCTCGAACAGATCCACCTCCTCGGCACTCCAGCCGGCTTTTTCCAGCACACTCTTCATCGCTGAAACCGGTGCAGTAGTAAACCACTCCGGCTGTTGCGCATACTGGGTCTGGCCACGCAGCACAGCCAGCACCTTGAGGCCACGCTGCCTGGCTTCACTCTCGCGCATCAGGACCAGTGCGGCGGCGCCGTCGGAAATGGAGCTGGCGTTGGCCGCTGTAACGGTACCGTCTTTGCGGAAAGCCGGCTTCAGTTGCGGAATCTTGTCCGGGCGCGCGCTGCCGGGGCCCTCGTCCACAGTCACTTCCACTTCGCCCTTGCGACTACAGATAGTCACTGGGGAGATCTCGCGCTCAAATTTGCCCTGCTCAATCGCCGCACTGGCACGCGCCAGGGACTCCAGCGCAAAGGCGTCCTGCTCTTCGCGAGTAAATCCGTATTTGTCCGCTGTACTTTCGGCAAAATTACCCATCAACTGGCCATCATAGGCATTCTCAAGGCCATCGGTGAACATATGATCCTGCACCTCGCCGTGGCCCAGGCGCATGCCAGAGCGGGCTTTGGGGAGCAGATAAGGTGCATTACTCATGCTTTCCATACCGCCAGCCACCACAACTTTGGCATCCCCCGCCAACAGGGCATCGCGCGCCATCATCACGGTCTTCATTCCAGAGCCGCACACTTTATTGACGGTGGTAGTCGGTACGCCCTCGGGAATACCGGCCCCCAACGCGGCCTGACGTGCCGGCGCCTGACCGAGCCCTGCCGGCAACACGCAACCCATCAGCACCTCACTGACATCTGCGGGCACAACCCCGGCATCGTTCAAGGCACCGCGAATCGCTGCAGCGCCCAGCTCCGGGGCGCTCAGTGCAGACAATGCGCCCTGCATGGCGCCCATCGGGGTGCGCGAAATACCAACAATGACCACTGGGTCCCGGTTTTGATCGCTCATAGTGTGATTGCTCCGAATTCTGTGGGTGGGCGACGTCGCCTACAGCCTACTGGGTCTCGCCCGATCGATTTGTCGCCGCGGATTATACCTGATGCCCACACCCGGGCGGCTACCCGTCTTTGGTCGCAACAAGGTATTGCGTTTTCGCGCAAATCCCCCATGTGAATAACGAGGGGCAATCTCCCATTTTTTGCTTACAGGACGCCAGGCCTTCAGCGATGCCGTGATGACCTGCAACATTTACCCACAGCGCTTGCCTCCAGTGCTGTTCACCGGTCTCTTCGGTCACCGCAACAAAGGCAAAATAGAAATCAGGGAGTCAGCGCTGTACCGGGTGTTGATACATGCAATTGAGGGAGGCAGAACGTGACAGTGGCCCAGTCAGCACAGACAGGCTGAAAAGATGCTCGGCGCTTGTTGTTGGCCGCCGTGGTACGCGCTGAGATTACCCAGCCCCTAGAGGTCGAGCAGCCACGCGCCATCGCAGACAGGCTCGACGGCCCAAGGTCGGTAATTTCAACGTCCAGTGGGATCACTGCCCGTGGAATCGGCTGAACCGGGCCAGTGGTGGTCAATAGTTGTGCTGATATACCGGACCAACGCCCATACTCCACAAGATCACAGAGCAGATCATCATGGTAACCATCCCCACCAGCCCGATGGTAAGAACCGCGCTCGCGTAAAGAAATGCACGCTCCTTACTCATATTCATCAGGATCGGAATGCCTTCATATAGGAGATAAACCGAATAGATGGCAGCCAATCCCATAACCGTCACTACCAGCCAGAGGTGGGGGTACAGAAGAACGATTCCAGCGAGTAATACCGGAGTGGTAACAAAAACCGCCAATGCAGTACCCTCATAGTGACGGGTAGACTCATCCCCTTCGACACCGTAGGCTTTGGCCATCCAGTTGATAAACTCACCCACCAGATAGATGCCCACCAGCAGGGAGATATAGGTGATCAGCGCCAACGTCCCCGCGCTGGCAGGCGTCAACTTCGAATGATGCCCCCCCAGCTCAAACCCGAACTGGGTTACGCCGATATACCCCGCAATACAGGGGACCAGCGCCAGAATCGGCACATGACTCAAGAATACCTGCAGGAAAGAGTGCCTGTCCGAGCGGATCGCCTGCCACTCTTTGTCCGGGTTGGTAAAGATACCGATGGTATGGCTGAGTAAACGCACTGAGATCCCTCCTGAATACAGTCTGTTTGCAGTATCGGAAGATTCGCAGGAATTAACCAACCCAGAACAGGATTCAGGCGACATTTTTACGCCAGCGAGGATAGCGTCAGGCCGGTGGACTGGCGGCAAGACACTATCGGGCGGGAAAGGAGAGAGCGAGACAAGAATCAATCAGAAGCCCGATGGAGCCAGGCCTCTGATCGCGCTTTTCCCTTTTACTTGACCACGCGCAATGCGGGTTTTTTGGCCGGTTTTTTCAGCGTGGTAGGCGGCGTGGGCTCCGGGGGTTCCGGCGTTTCTTCCGGCTCAAACACCATGCCCTGTCCGTTTTCCCGCGCGTAGATTCCAACCACAGCACCTACCGGCACCTGAATATCCGTCGGCACCCCGCCAAAACGCGCATTGAAACGTATGGCGTAGTTGTCCATGGTCAAACCAAGTACCGCGGTCTCCGACACATTGAGAACGATCTGACCGTCCTCATTCACGTGTTGCTGCGGCACCAGTACACCCGGGAGGTGGGTATCCACCAACAAGTAAGGCGTGCACTTGTTATCGGTTATCCACTCGTAAAACGCCCGCAACAGATACGGGCGATTGGAGGTCATAGACGGCTTGTTCAATCAGCACCTCACGAGCGCATTTCGCGCTCAAATTCGGTCAGACTCTGCTGGAATGCCTCGCGGGCAAACAGGCGATCCATGTAATCCAGCAGCGGTTTGGCCTGCTTGGTTTTTGGCAGCGCGATTTCGAACTGTTCCAGGCGCCACAACAGTGGTGCCATGCAGCAATCGACCAGCGAGAACTCTTCATTGAAGAAGTACGGCAGATCGGTAAACATCGGCGCGATACCTACCAGACTGTCACGCAACTCCTTGCGGGCTGCAGCCACGTCTTTGCCACCGGAGAGAATCTTCTCTACCAGCGGACACCAGTCACGCTCAATACGATACATGATCTGGCGACTCTGGGCACGGGCAACCGGATACACCGGCAGCAGCGGTGGGTGCGGGAAACGCTCGTCCAGGTACTCCATCATGACTTTGGTTTCAAACAGCACCAGGTCGCGGTCTACCAGGGTTGGCAGGGAGTTATAGGGGTTGAGGTCTGCGAGTTCCGCAGGCTTGTCTTCGGGATCGACATCAATAATGTCGACAGATACGCCCTTTTCCGCGAGCACGATACGTACCCGGTGGCTTAAGTGGCAACGACCATCAGAAAAGAAGGTCATGGAGGAGCGCTTGTTGGTGGGCACACCCATTGTGGAACTACCTCGATCTAGTTGCCGGCATCATTACCGGCCATCACTCAAAATACAAAACGGGCGGCAGGACAGGAACCGGTAGCACCGGCAGTCCTCCACCCGATTATTTAACCCCAGGCCGCTCAGTGGTGTACGTCTTTCCAGTACTCGCGGTTCAACAGCCAGGCAAAAACAAAGAATACCAGGATGAACGCCAGCACATAGAAACCGACCCGCTTACGGGTTTCAGCCATGGGCTCGGCGATATACTCCATGAAGTTAACCAGATCATAAACTGCCTGATCATACTCCACATCCGTCATGGAGCCCTTTACCTTGTCGACCTTCAGGCTGCCGCAATTGGCATCCATGATCGGATTGCCCATTTCATCACGCACGATGTGGCCGTGGTCACGCTTGGGCCCCGGCGCACACTCCGGCAACCCCTGCAGCTCCATCAGTACGTGAGGCATACCGACGTTGGGGAAGACCTTGTTGTTCACACCGGTAGGACGGCTGTCGTCCTTGTAGAAGCTGCGCAGATAAGTGTACAGCCACTCGGGAGAACGGGCCCGGGCTACCAGTGTCAGATCCGGCGGTGTGGTACCAAACCAGACCTTGGAATCGTCCGGACGCATGGAGATCTGCATCAAATTGCCGATCTTGTCGTCCCCCAGTACCAGATTGTCCAGCATCAGCTCGGAAGGAATATCCAGATCCGTCGCCACGCGCCCCCAGCGGGAGAAGTTGGCACTGTGACAGCCCATACAGTAGTTGACGAAGTACTTGGCGCCACGCTGCAGAGAAGGCTTATCCTGCAGGTCGGTATTGATATAGTCCAGCTGGACGCTGCTTTCAGCACCTACCGCCTTGATCGGCACAAACGCCATCAGGAACACCGCAATGAAGCCACCCACCAACAGGATGAAGCTCTTGCTACCAGACGGGCTGGTCACACGGCTCGGCTCCGGGTGAACGGTATCGCGATCCGTCAGCCACGGCAGCGCCGCAAACAGGGCGGTGAATACCAGTCCCAACACGGTAACGAACAGGCTTGCCTTCCAGTTCACCACCGCCATCCACAGGAACAGCACCGCGAATACGCCACTGACAATCCAGGACACCAGCCCCTTGCGCGACTGCGGGTTGGACCAGATGGGCATGGTCACGAAGAACGCGAAGTAGAACAGCGTCGCGACCTGCGCGAGGAAGTTACGTCCCGGTGTCGGCGATTTCACACCCAGATAGCCCAGGATGATAAAGATCGCCGCAAACGCCAGCAGCAGTACCTTCGGCAGCACACCCTTGTAACGGATCGACCGTACCGGGCTTTTGTCGAGCCAGGGCAGGACAAACAGTACTGCAATCGCCGCACCCATGGCCACGAGACCCAGGAACTTGGCCGTCAGCGGACCGATATCTATAGTCACCGCACGCAGTACCGCATAGAAGGGGGTGAAGTACCAGACCGGCGCGATGTGCTCTGGCGTCTTCAGCGGGTTCGCCTCTTCGAAGTTGGCGTACTCCAGGAAGAAGCCGCCCATCTCGGGGAAGAAGAACACGACCACACAGAATGCGAACAGGAAGACCGCTACACCCACCAGATCGTGCACAGTGTAGTACGGGTGGAAAGGTACACCATCTTTCGGAATACCATTCTCATCTTTGTTCTTCTTGATCTCAATGCCATCCGGGTTATTGGAGCCCACTTCGTGCAACGCCAGGATATGCAGCACGACCAGCAGAACGAGTACCAGCGGCAGCGCAATCACGTGCAGAGAGAAAAAGCGGGTCAGGGTGATCCCGGAGATCAGGTAGTCACCGCGAATCCACTGCACCAGGTCTTCACCAATCGCCGGTATCGCCCCGAACAGGGATACGATCACCTGTGCTCCCCAGTAGGACATCTGCCCCCAGGGCAGTACATACCCCATGAACGCCTCGGCCATCAGCACCAGGTAGATGCACATACCGAAGATCCACACCAGCTCGCGCGGCGGCTTGTAGGAGCCATACATCAGACCGCGGAACATATGCAGATACACCACCACAAAGAAGGCCGACGCGCCGGTGGAGTGTAGATATCGAATGATCCACCCCATTTCCACATCACGCATGATGTATTCAACAGAGGCAAAAGCACCTTCTGCGGATGGGTTGTAGCTCATTACCAGCCAGATGCCGGTCAGCAGCTGGTTGACAAGTACCAGCATCGACAGCACGCCGAAGAAGTACCAGAAATTGAAGTTCTTGGGCGCGTAGTACTTGCCCATGTGGGTGTCCCAGGCGCGGTAAATCGGCAATCGCTGATCAACCCAGTCCCCCAATGCGGTTAGCCAGTTCATGCGCTGCCCTCCTGATCTACGCCGATTAGAATGACGTCATCGCCCTCATAGGAGTAAGGCGGAACATCCAGATTGGTCGGCGCGGGTACGCCTTTATAAACGCGGCCCGCCATATCGTATTTGGAGCCGTGACAGGGACAGAAGAACCCGCCCATCCAGTCATCACCGCCCAGGTCCGCAGCGCCGACTTCAGGGCGATACATGGGCGCGCAGCCCAAGTGGGTGCAGAGGCCGACCAGCACCAGGGTCTGCGGTTTGATCGCGCGATTTTCCGGATTGACGTACGCCGGCTGCTTGGACTCTTCTGATTTGGGATCGCGCAATAGCGGATCCACTTTGGAGAGATTATCCAGCGACTCTTGCGTACGGCGTACAACGTACACAGGCTTGCCCCGCCATTCGACGGTAACCATCTGGCCCGGTTCAAGCTTGCTGATATTATATTTGACCGGAGCGCCGGCAGCCTTGGCCTTGGCACTCGGATTCCAGGAGGCGACAAAAGGTACTGCGACACCAACCGCACCTGCACCACCTACTACAGAGGTGGCAGCGGTCAGGAACCGGCGACGCCCCACATTTACACCGTCATCACTCATGACGTATTTCTCCCATCACAGCGTCCCAAAGCCCAAACCCCGGAACTTGCTGGCCCAAACCCAAAAATTGGAAATCTTGTTCAAATCTACACAACGCCGCAACGGTGGCACTTCAGGGCTTCCACGCCAGGCAACGCTGCCACGGCCACCCCGGTAAGCCTGAGCCGAAAGCCAGACAAAACAGAGGAACCGCACGACAGAAAGCAGACTTCTGCCGCAAAATCAGAGACTTAAAACAGAAACTCCCCTACAACTGGCCCGCTCGCCTGACCATAGAACAAAGTGGCCAAACCCCAAGTACGAGCGGATAGAAATTCGCGCAATGTTAAAGAAAATGCCAAATTGATACAAGGCGGAGCCGAAGCGAACGTCGGCAACCCCATCGCCAATGGGCAACAGGCACCTCAACAGCAACCATTTTCGATACAGGCGCGAACAGCTGACAAAAAAAAGCCCGGCTGTTGCCGGGCCAGAAATATAAGCAAAAATTAACGCTTGGAGAATTGCGGCTTCTTACGCGCTTTGCGCAGACCGACTTTCTTCCGTTCAACGGCACGCGCGTCGCGAGTCACGTAACCAGCAGCGCGCAGCGGCTGACGCAGAGACTCGTCGTACTGCATCAGGGCGCGGGTCAGGCCGTGACGGATCGCACCCGCCTGACCGAAAGAACCACCACCTTTCACAGTGACGTTAATGTCAAATTTATCCACCATGTCGGTCAGCTCCAGCGGCTGACGCACGATCATGCGAGCCACTTCACGACCAAAGAATTCGTCCAGAGTACGACCGTTGACGCTGATTTTGCCCTCACCCTGCTGGATAAATACGCGAGCAGTGGAGGTCTTGCGACGGCCGGTACCGTAATATTGAGTAGTTGCCATGAGAATGCTTTCCGTTTAGATCGACAGTTCAATCGGCTGCTGAGCCGTGTGAGGATGCTCGCTACCCTTGTACACCTTCAATTTCTTGAACATGGCGCGGCCCAGCGGACCTTTAGGGAGCATGCCTTTAACCGCACTTTGGATAGTGCGCTCAGGCGCCTTGTCGATCAGCTTCTCAAAGCTGATGGATTTAAGACCACCGGGGTAGCCGGAGTGGCTGTGGTAGATCTTGTCTTTGGCCTTATTGCCGGTCACGCGAACCTTCTCGGCGTTGATCACTACGATGTAGTCACCGGTGTCCACGTGGGGCGTATATTCAGGCTTGTGCTTGCCACGCAGGCGGTGAGCAATCTCGGCGGAAATACGGCCGAGAGTCTTGTCCGCAGCGTCAACAATATACCAGTCGCGAGTGACCGCTTCCGGCTTGGCACTGTAAGTCTTCATGTTATAAAACACCTGTATATGGCCCCGGGAATGGAGCCGTCCCACGAAAAGAGCGCGAATACTACATAAGCACCCGGGCCTTTTCAAGAGAAAAGTTGCTCAACAACTGACCAGAGCTTCCCATACTCCGGGCACCCACAGCCCTCACTCGGGCCGGTGCTCGCGGGCAAGATACTCCCGGGACTGCATCTCCTGCAGGCGACTGACCGTGCGCTCGAACTCAAATGTCAAATGGCGACCGGCATACAACTCCCCCACCGGGGCCGCTGCTGAAATCACCATCTTCACGCAGCGGTCGTAGAACTCATCCACCAGATTGATAAAACGGCGCGCCTGACTCTCCGAGCGCTCGTTAAACTGCGGCACATTGGCGACCAATACCGTCTGGAATTCCCGCGCCAACTCAATGTAATCATTTTGTGACCGAGGGCCATCACACAGTTCTGAAAACTCGAACCAGGCCAGATCGTCGGCAACCTTCTCGGCGACAATAGGTCGCCCCTCGATATCCAGCGTCACCAGCTCGCGCACCTCACAGCCCTCTACCATCAGGCTGTGAAAACTGCTTTCGAGGCTCTGCTGTGCGGCCTCATCCAGCGGGCTGTGGTAGAGCTCCGCCATTTCCAGTGCGCGCAGACGATAATCCACCCCGTTGTCCACGTTGATGACTTTCGTGTGACGCAACAGGAGATCAATGGCCGGCAGAAAGCGTGCCCGCTGCAAACCATCCTTATACAGACCCTGCGGTTGGATATTGGAAGTCGCTACCAGGGTAACGCCACGCGCGAACAGGGCCTCCAGCAGATTGGCAAGAATCATGGCGTCGGTGATATCGGAGACGAAGAACTCGTCAAAACACAACACCTGAGCCCGATCGGCGACGCGATCTGCCACTTTTTCCAGAGGGTTTTTCTCGCCCGCCAGCGCCTTCAATTGACGATGCACATCGCGCATGAAACGGTGGAAGTGCGTGCGCTGTTTGCGCGCAAACGGCAATGCCTCGAAAAATGCATCCATCAGGTAGGTCTTGCCACGGCCGACGCCACCCCAGAAATAAAGCCCCGTTTCAGGGGGCTCGACACCGCGCAATCTCGCCCGCAGCCCCGACAGAAACCCTTTGCGCCCCCTGCTCTCACTGCGCTCAACGAGGCGTAGATACAGGTCCTGAAGCTCCTCTACCGCCGCGCGCTGCGCGGGGTCAGCAACAAAGTCCGGGCGCTGCAGATCCCGCTCGTAGCGCTGCATCGGCGTGAGTGGACCGTCCGTATTCGCGACCATAAAAGCAACCACCTTATAAAGGACAGGGCGTACCCCAGGAGCGTAAAGGCGCGCACTTTAGCAAATCCGCCGCAACTTGGCACAAAACTCCGTGGTCGAATATCACCGCGAAGCGCGAGGATTCGCGTATAATAAGGCAACGTCATGGATGGTCGGTGCCACCACTTATTTGAGGAGGAAGTAGCTGTGCACTCAACGTCGGTTTTGATTCTGGTAGGTGTTCTCGGGCTGGTCCTGGGCGCCCTGCTGGCATTTCTCGCCACTCGCAATCGCCAAAATGCGGTTGATCGCACCCAGGAACTGGAGCTCCGCCTCAAAGAGGCCAACACCAAGCTGGAGGACTTCCAGCAACAGGTCAACGAGCACTTCGACCAGACATCGCAACTGGTCAACAACCTGACTCACAGTTATCGCGAAGTGCACGAGTACCTGGCCAACAGCGCCATGCGCCTGTCCAGTCAGGACATCGGCCGCCAGATGCTGGAAGCCGGAAGCGGGCAGCTGAGTGAAAACGATGACAACCTGAGCGTCCTCCCCCCGCGGGACTGGGCCCCGAAGGAGCCTGGCACCACTGGCACACTCTCGGAAGAGTTTGGCCTCGACAAAGAGCCCGCTTCTATTGGCGACACCGAGCAGGTGGTCAATCGCTAAACGCTGCACGTTCACACAGCCTGCAGGCAGCTCACAAACTGCAGGCACAAAAAAAGGCGGGTCACCCCGCCTTTTTTTGTGCCTGAGATTCATATCTCAGGCTTATCACCGATTCTGGCATCACAGGCTCTGATAGTAATCCATCAGAATCTGCGCCACTTCCGGACGAGAGAACTCCGGGGGCGGTGCCACACCGTTACCCAGCATCTCGCGCACTTTGGTGCCAGACAGCAGGATGAAGTCCTCTTTGGTGTGATCCGGCACATCGCGCATCATCACTACCTTGTTCAGCTTCTTGGAGTAGGCGGTGTGGTCGGCGCGGAAGATTTCAATCTCCAGTGCCCCTTCCGGTACCTTCTCATCGAAAATGGTCTGGGCGTCGAAGGCGCCGTAGTAATCACCCACGCCGGCGTGGTCGCGACCGACGATCAGGTGGCTACAGCCACAATTCTGGCGGAATACCGCGTGCAGCACCGCTTCGCGAGGGCCCGCATACAGCATATCGAAACCGTAACCGGTCACCATGACGGAATTTTTCGGGAAGTAAACCTCCACCATCTTGCGGATGGATGCATCGCGCACCGGAGCGGGAATATCACCGGCTTTCAGCTTACCCAGCAGCATGTGGATCAGCACGCCATCGGCACCTACTCCTTCCAGCGCCATTTTGCACAGTTCTTCGTGCGCACGGTGCATTGGGTTGCGGGTCTGGAAGGCAACTACCTTGCTCCAACCGTGTTCGGCAAACTCGTTGCGAATCTCGACGGCAGTGCGAAAAGTGTCCGGAAAGTCAGTCTGGAAGTAGCTGAAATTCAGCACTTCGATCGGACCCGAAATAACCTGGCGGCCAGCGCTCTTGAACGCCGCAACACCGGGGTGCTTGTCGTCCTGGGTGCCGTATACCTGCTCGACGATGGTACTCATTTGCGCGTCGTCGATGGTCTCGATGGCTTCCACATCCATCACCGCAATGACCGGATTGCCTTCGACGTTCGGGTCGCGCAGGGCGATGCGCTTGGCACCAGCGATGGCGGAAGCATCTTCAACCACATTCACTACTGGTACCGGCCAGAACAGACCGTCCGCGGTGTGCAGGGACTCCGCCACACTCAGGGCATCCGCCAGGTTCATGTAGCCCTGCAGCGGGTTGAAGTAGCCGGCACCCAGCATTACGGCATTGGCCGCCGCCGCAGAACTGACCACGATGGACGGCAGGGACTCCGCCTCGTGCATCAACTGTTGGTGGCGCTCGCTGTCGTAGACAAACCGGGGTTGCAGCTCTTCACTGCCGTGTGGACGAACCAGGGACATTCGGGACTCCTGCTGAAAAGTATACCTAAATCACATTTCTTTGAGCGCCACATTATACGGATTACCGGCGCACCACCAAGCGCTATACGCCAACCGCCTGAGAACAACTGGTGCTATGGATATACCGGGAATTGCCTCCAGGGTGTCCTTTCACGGCAACAGAATGCGTATAATGAGGGCAAATGAAGGAGCTGCCGGTGCAAATACAACGATTTCTGCAAGACTGGGCCATTCCGGCTGTTATAGGATTGGCCGTCGCAGGAGCCTTGCTGATACTTTTCCCCCACTTGCGCGGCCAGACCGCGGCCCCCACCCCGAGTGAAGCACGGGCCCCGCTATCCTATGCCAGCGCGGTCAACCTGGCCGGGCCGGCAGTGGTCAATATCTATACCAATCAACGCCTGCCCCAGCGCCGTCACCCGATGGCCAACCATCCCATGTACCGGCGCCTGCTGGACCAACTGAACATCCCTCAGCAGGAACGCCTGCAGTCCAATCTCGGCTCGGGTGTTATCGTCAATGATGAGGGCTACATTCTCACCAACCACCACCTGATTTACGGTGCCGAGGCAATCAAGGTACTGCTGGCAGACGGACGGGAAGCACCGGTCAAATTCGTCGGTTCAGATGCAGACTTTGACCTGGCGGTGTTGAAGATCGACATGTCGGCACTCACCACCATCGAGGTGGGTGATCCGGAAAACGCTCAGGTAGGGGATGTGGTGCTGGCGATCGGCAACCCCTTCGGCCTCGGGCAAACCGTCACACAAGGTATTATCAGCGCCACCGGGCGGGACCTGAACGGGGTTCAGAGCTTTATTCAGACAGACGCGGCGGTGAACCCCGGCAACTCCGGTGGCGCACTGGTCGATGCCCGGGGCAAGCTGCTGGGCATCAACACTTCGATTCTGAACCAGTCCGACTCCGCCGGCGGGATCAGCTTCGCCATTCCCGCCAATATCGCCCTGAAAATCATGCAGGACATTATCGAGTTCGGGCGCGTGGTGCCGGGCTGGCTGGGGATCGAGGCACAAACACTGAACCCGCTGCTGGCGCGCTCCTTCAACCTGGCCTCCACCAATGGCGTGATTGTGACATCAATTTACAACGACGGGCCGGCGCACCTGGCCGGACTGCAACCCGGAGATGTGATCACCCATATCAATGACACCCCGATCAACGACGGCAAACACGGTGTCGCGGCGATGGCCACCTTGCGCCCGGGGGAGACCGTGACCATCACCTTTATCCGCGATCAGGAAGTCCACACCACCAAAGCCACCGTATCGGAGCGACCTGAACCTCAGAAGAGAAGCTGAGCGGGTGCCCGGACGCAGCGCGTTTTTCAGTAAGCCAGTAGTCTGTCGACAGCAATCAATCCTCGGCGACCCGGTATTCCGCCGAACGCGCATGCGCATCCAGCCCCTCTCCTCTGGCGAGGGTACTGGCGATCCGCCCCAGTTTGTCCGCACCTTCCGGGGAGCAGAAGATAATGGAGCTACGTTTCTGGAAGTCGTAGACCCCGAGTGGTGAGGAGAACCGCGCAGTACCGCTGGTTGGCAGAACGTGGTTGGGCCCCGCACAGTAATCCCCCAGAGCTTCTGCGGTGTGGCGGCCGAGGAAGATAGCGCCCGCGTGGCGAATCTGGGGGAGATACTGCTCCGGCGCATCGACCGAAACTTCCAGGTGCTCCGGCGCAATGCGGTTAGAGACTTCGATCGCCTGCGCAATATCCGACACCTGGATCAGGGCACCGCGCTCGCGAATGGACTGCGCCGCAATTTCCCGACGCGGCAGTTCTGCCAACAGCTTTTCCAGCGACACCGCAACCGCATCGAGAAATGCGGCATTGGGGCTCAACAGAATCGATTGCGCCTGCTCGTCGTGCTCCGCCTGGGACAACAGATCCATGGCAATCCAATCCGGATCGGTTTTTCCATCGCAAATCACCAGAATCTCTGACGGGCCCGCAATCATATCGATAGCGACCTGCCCGAAAACCGCCCGCTTGGCTGCGGCAACAAAAATGTTGCCGGGGCCCACGATCTTGTCGACACGGCCAATCGACTCACTGCCGTAAGCCAGTGCCGCCACCGCCTGGGCGCCGCCAATGGTAAACACTTCGTCTACACCGGCAATCGCGGCCGCCGCCAACACCAGGTCATTGAGCTGGTCGTCCGGCGCTGGCACCACCATGGACACGCAGTCCACCCCCGCCACTTTGGCGGGAATCGCGTTCATCAACACGGAAGATGGGTAACTCGCCTTGCCGCCGGGCACGTAGATCCCCACTCGCTCCATGGGCGAAATCTGCTGCCCGAGCACGGTGCCGTCCTCCTCCTGATACTGCCAGGAAGCCTGCAGCTGATGCTCGTGATAGCTGCGCACCCGGTCTGCGGCAGACTGCAGGGCCTGCCGCGACTCAGCGGGAATCCGCTCCAGTGCCGCGGTTAGTGCCGACTTATCAAGGCAGAACTCCCGCGCCGTTGTCAGTTGGCGGCGATCGAACCGATTGGTGTACTCGATGACCGCGGCATCGCCGCGAGCGCGCACCTGTTGAAGAATCTCCGCTACCGTGGCCTCAACGGCAGAATCCGCCACAGACTCCCAGGCCAGAAGTGCGTCGAGTTGTGTGGAAAAATCCCGACTGGAGGCGTCCAGTCGACGAATGGTTTTGCTCATCATATCCGTATCTGTCCGGGGCGGCCTCGCCAATCGAGGCGCCGCACATGCGAAAGCAGAATCACCAAGGCCTGGTGAAGCTGCCATTTTATCCTTACTGGAATCCGCTGATCAGAGGTCCTGCGCGCTTCTCGCGGCCACTGCCGCAGACAGTCGCTCGATCAACTCGCTGATAGGCGCATATTTCATCTTCATGGACGCTTTATTGACGATCAGTCGACTGCTGATCTCGGCAATACTGTCGCGCGCTTCCAATCCATTGGCCTTGAGGGTATTGCCGGTATCCACGATATCGACAATTTCGTCGGCCAGATCCATCAGCGGCGCCAACTCCATGGCGCCATAGAGTTTGATGATATCCGCCTGACGCCCCTGCGCCGCGTAAAACTGTTTCGCGGACTGCACGAACTTGGTCGCCACCTTGATACGTCCCTGAGGCAGGGATGCGCCTTTGATACCCGCTGTCATCAATCGGCAACGGGCAATATTGAGATCCAGGGGCTCGTAAATATTGCTGTCGTCGTGCTCCAGCAGATTATCCTTGCCGGCAACCCCGATATCCGCCGCGCCATGCTGAACGTAAGTGGGTACGTCGGACCCGCGCAGGATCAGCAACCGCACGTGCGGCTGGTTGGTAGGAAAAATCAGCTTGCGGCTGGTAGAGATATCCTCGGCGGGCTCCAGCCCGGCCTCCGCCAACAACGGCAAGGTTTCCTTGAGGATCCGGCCCTTGGTCAGAGCGATTGTGATCTGCATAGCGTTATATTTGGTCAGTTGGCGACTACTTGGTCAGGTGCGGCACTTTTAATCGGATGGCAACGCCCTGCCGCTTATTCCCTCCACTGCCAGCAGCCCCCCGCCGACAGTGGTGTCTCATCTTGTCGTCGGGTCACCCGGGGACACGACGAATATTCGCGCCCAGCTGGCGCAACTTTTCTTCAATACACTCATAGCCACGGTCGATATGGTAAATCCGGTCCACCGTAGTGGTCCCTTCCGCAATCATCCCCGCAATCACCAGGCTGGCAGATGCTCGCAGGTCCGACGCCATCACCGGCGCTCCCTTGAGCTTCTCCACCCCGGAGACAATCGCCGTGTTCCCCTCGAGAACGATATTCGCCCCCATGCGGTTCAGCTCATGTACCTGAATCAGGCGATTTTCAAAGATAGTCTCAACTACCGTGCCTTTGCCCTCGGCCACGGCATTCATTGCCATAAACTGCGACTGCATGTCGGTGGGAAAGGCGGGATAGGGCGCGGTGCGGAAACTGACGGCCTTGGGCCGATTGCCCTTCATGTCCAGTTCAATCCAGTTGTCACCGATACTGAGGTTGGCGCCAGCCTCCTCAAACTTGGCCAGCACGGCATCCAGTGTGTCTGCGCGGGCGTGCGTCAGGCGCACCTTACCACGGGCCGCCGCGGCGGCGGCAAGAAAGGTACCCGTCTCAATCCGATCCGGCATGACCGCGTAAGTGCAGGGGTGCAGGCGATCCACGCCATTGACACGAATGGTGTCGGTGCCGGCGCCTTCAATGTCCGCACCCATGGCGATCAGGAACTCCGCCAGGTCAACAATCTCCGGCTCACGCGCGGCATTGTGTAAAAGCGTGGTCCCCTCAGCGAGCACAGCTGCCATCAGCAGGTTCTCGGTGCCGCCAACGGTGACTTTCTCCATCACGATATTGGCGCCCTTGAGGCGGCCATTACTGCGCGCGCGGATAAACCCTTCATCGATGGTGATTTCCGCCCCCATGGCCTCCAGCCCCTTGAGGTGAATATCTACCGGACGACTGCCGATAGCACAGCCACCGGGAAACGACACATTGGCCACCCCGTGGCGGGCCAGCAACGGCCCTAGCACCAGAATCGAGGCGCGCATGGTTTTCACCAGCTCGTAGGGTGCTGTGAGCTCATTGACGGAACGGGGATCGATCTCTACCCCCAGGTTTTCGTCGACAGTAACCTCGGTTCCCATGCACCGCAGCAGGGTGATCATGGTGGTGATGTCATTGAGATGGGGCAGGTTCTGGATCCGTACCGGCCCATCCGGCAACAGCGCCGCTGCCAGAATGGGCAGCGCGGAATTCTTGGCTCCGGAAATTTTCAGCGTTCCGGAGATGGGGCTGCCCCCTTCGATAATCAGTTTATCCATGCGGTCCGAGGTCCAATTGCTAGGTCCAATTGATAGACCCAATTCTGAGCGCGGCTTACTGTCCGGCTTCTTCGGGGGTCAGGGTTTTCATCTGTACGGCGTGCAGTGTGCCGTCAGCAATTTTCTCGGAAAGCGCGCCGTAGACCATCTGTTGCTTTTTCAGGCGGCTGAGGCCGGAGAATGCGGCGCTTACAACGGTCAATTGCAGGTGGCTGCCTTCAAAGGCAACATCGACCTGGCTTCCGGGAATCTGCCCTTCGATCAGGGCTTTAATCTGTTCTGGTTGCATAGGCGGGAATAAAGGCTCGGTTGGAAATCAGCGCGCAAGTGTACTGGAATAAGACCGGCTTCGCAGCCGGCCCTCGTTATCAACCAGCAATCAGCCCACTTCGCCAGCAACTTTGTCAGCCGCCGACCAACTGGCAATTACCTTGTCTATATCGCCGCCGTTAGCCTGCATTGACTGGGCAAACTGGCCGCGGAAGGTTTTACCCAGATTGACACCATTGAGGATCACATTGATCAGCTTCCACTGGCCACTGCGATTGCGCACCAGGGTATAGGAGACCTTGGTCAACCCCTCATTGCTACGCACTTCCTGCAATACATTGACGCGATTGCCGCTGGGCGCCGAGCCCGGGTTAACCACCTTCACGTCCAGGTCACCAAACGTCGCCACACCACGGGCAAAAGTAGCTACCAGATCGCGACGGAAAGCCTTGGCAAAGCGCGCGCGCTGATCCGGGGTCGCCTGCTTGGCGTAGCGCCCCATCACACCGCGGGCGATAAAATTGAAGTCCACCACCGGTTCCAGCACCCGATCCACTGCACTGTAATAGCGCTGCGGGTTGGATTTCAGATGCTGCCCATTCGAACGGATAACGCCCAGCAGATCGCTGGAAACCCCTTCAATCATCGAATAAGGGTTCTGTGCCGCACTGGCCACTGGCCCCCAACTACAGAACAGGAAAACGGCAATCACTGCCTGAAACAGGCGAGCAGAAACGGATGAAACTGGCAAAATACGTGCGCTCACAAAATATCTCCCATGTGGCAAGTCGTCCCTTGGATGCGCGAGGCGCGAAAAAGTGTCATGGAGGCGCTGATTTTTTCGCGAACACGCCGTTCGCGCTCAATCAGACGCCGCGGCTGACAATAGCGGCGGCAAACTATACCATGGCGGCGCTCCGGACAAGCAGGACTCGGTCACTGATTGGATCCGAATGGCGGGGCGCGACTCATTTTCATTGCCAAACCACTGGAGCCTGCTAAAAGGTTAGCATGTCAACCAGAGTGCGGCGCCTGAGTGCGCGACCACAGCCTCGGCCTCCGACACCGGGCCACAGCGTATATCGCGAGCAATACTACCCCGCGGAAGTCTCTTAACTGAAGAACAGTCCGCCCCTACCAAAGAAGCCAGAAGCAGACAGAGTTACCCATGGCTACAGAACTGACCATAGAGGCCGGCCGCCGCACCATACGTATGGAAACCGCCGCGGTCGCAGCACTGGAACAGCGTATCGATAGTGATTTTCACCGAGCGTGCGAACTGATCCTGCAATGCAAGGGACGCGTGATTGTTTCCGGCATGGGTAAATCGGGGCATATTGGCCGCAAGATTGCCGCTACCCTCGCCAGCACCGGCACACCCAGCTTTTTTGTCCACCCTGGTGAAGCCAGCCACGGGGACCTGGGCATGATCACCCGCCAGGACCTGGTGATTGCGATCTCCAACTCCGGCAGCTCCGGCGAGGTACTGACCCTACTGCCGCTACTCAAACGTCTGGGTATCCCCTTGGTGAGCATGACAGGAAAAGCGGATTCACCGCTGGCCCAATCTGCAGATGTCAACCTGAACATTGCGGTGGATACCGAGGCCTGCCCACTCAATCTGGCCCCCACCTCCTCGACCACCGTCACCCTGGTAATGGGCGACGCTCTGGCAGTAGCACTGCTCGAAGCCCGCGGCTTTACCGCTGAAGACTTCGCCTTTTCTCATCCAGGCGGTGCACTGGGACGACAGCTGCTGCTCAAGGTGGATGATGTGATGCACAAGGGAGACGAGCTCCCCCAGGTCAGCCCCGACACCCTCCTGTCCACAGCGCTGCTGGAAATGACCAGCAAGGGGTTCGGCATGACCACCATCGTAGATACCGCCGGCCAGCTGCTGGGAGTCTTCACCGACGGCGACCTGCGTCGGGTCATCGACCAGCAGATTGAGCTGGGTACCGCCACTATGGATCAGGTGATGAGCCGGCATCCGAAAACTGTGTCAGCGCAAACCCTGGCAGCACAGGCCCTGCGGATAATGGAAGACAACAAGATCACCGCGCTGGTTGTCGAAGATCCCGAGAATCACCCTGTAGGCCTGCTGCATATGCACGACATTTTGCGCGCGGGCGTTATCTGAACCCAACCAATAGCTGAACAAACTTCCCGTAGCTTGCACCACACTGTACCTGCAGCGGGCAGGCGACGGATAACGCGAAAACTGAAAGTGCGGCAGATAAGTGCGGCAAACACCTGAAACCACTAAGGAACACACGTGATCCCGGAAGAGATCCTGCAACAGAAGCTCGCCAAAGTACGCCACCTTGTCCTCGACGTCGATGGTGTCCTTACCGACGGCAAACTGTATTTCGACAACAGCGGCAACGAACTGAAAACTTTTCACACCCTGGACGGTCACGGTATTAAGATGCTGCAACAATCCGGTGTGGCGGTTGCCATTATCACCGGCCGCCGCAGTGGCCTGGTGGAGAAACGCGCGCACGATCTGGGGATCACCCGCTTGATCCAGGGCCGCGAAGACAAATATACCGCCTTCAAAGAGCTCTTCGCCGGAGAAAGCTACGACCTGGACAACATCGCCTATATTGGCGATGACTATCCGGATCTTCAGGTCATGACCCGGATCGGTTGCCCGATTGCAGTCCCCAATGCCGCGCCGCCAGTGCTGGAGCGCGCAATCTGGGTAACCACCCGGCAGGGCGGCGAAGGCGCCGTACGCGAGGTATGCGACCGCATCATGCAGGCCCAGGGCACATTTGATGCCGCCCTCGCCCCCTATATTGCGGAATAAGCAGTCACTGAACAGACAGTCACTGCACAAACAACCCCACGGCAATCCGCCCGTTTAACGGAAACAAGACTCAGGAAACAAGCCTACATGCGCACCTGGCTGCCACTGGTCATTGTGGTCTCACTGATTACCCTCGGACTCTGGTTTGTCGAGAGCCCGAGCCAGCCCCTGCTCGGCAAACGCCCGACTCAGCAGCAGCACAACAAGGCCCCGGACCTGGTTATCCGCGATGCCCGCACCCGCCATTACGGTGTAGAAGGCACCCTCGCCTATCAGGTGGACGCGGACCGCATCACTTTTTTCCAGTTTGCCCGCCGCGACCGCGCCGAACTGACGGAGCCCCGCATGATGTTCTATCAGGGAGAGGACTCCCGCTGGCGCACGGAATCCCGCACCGGTACCGCCATCAACAACGGACAGCGCGTAATCCTGAAAGGCAAGGTTGTGGTCAGCGAAATGCCACAGCCAGGCATCACCCTGCGCACGGATGAAATTGTACTCAAGCCCCGGGATGAATTCGCCGAAACGGACAAAGTTGTTACCATTAGTGACGGCGTCAACCGCACCACCGGCAAGGGCATGCGGGCTGACCTCAAACAAGACAAGGTAGAAATTCTGGCCAATGTGGAAAGCCGCTATGAAACCCATTGAATCCGCCCTCCCTCTGAAGCTGGCGCTGGGCACTGCCCTGCTGGTCTCTGCTCTACTCGGCAACCCCGCGCTGGCGCTACCTGGCGACCGCCAACAGCCGGTCAAGGTGTCGGCGGATAAACTCGAAGCCAATCGCAGTCAAAACCTGTCGGTCTATATCGGCAATGTGGTCATCACCCAGGGCTCCATGCAGATTCGCGCGGACCGGGTGGAAGTGCACGGCAACCCGGAAGGAGAGATCAACAAGGTAATCGCCACCGGCAAGCCAGCCCACTTCCAGCAGCAAGTGAAAGAGAGCACCAGCCCGGTAAAAGCCCGCGCACAGAAAATTGAATTCATGGTGGGCAAGGATTCCCTACTACTGACCGGCCAGGCCCATGTGGATCGCGATGGCAACACCCTGACCGCTGAACGGATCGATTATGACCTCAACAGTGAACAGATGCAGGCCCAGGGACGCTCGGAAAAAGAGCGGGTAGAAATGATCTGGAAACCGGAGTCCAAGCCGCAACCAGACAACAATCAATAAGTCCCTGATCAGTACCCCCTGACAGCAGCCCTCACCCCGCCGGACAGACTGCCCGGCGGATGCCACTGCAGCTCGCGGCGCCACTGGTACAGAGCCACTCCATCAGTCATGATTTAACCGCGGCGATAGCAGCCCCGGGAATTGCGGAAAATATTATGCCAACGCTGAGAGCGTTACATCTCGCCAAACAGTACAAGAAGCGCAAAGTCGTACAGGACGTGTCCGTCAGCGTCACCAGCGGTCAGGTCGTTGGTCTTCTGGGACCGAATGGCGCCGGCAAAACCACCTGCTTCTACATGATTGCCGGGCTGGTCCAGGCCGACGCCGGACAGGTTCTGATTGACGGCGAAGACATTACCAGCCTGTCCATGCACGGACGCGCACGCAAGGGTATCGGCTACCTGCCCCAGGAAGCCTCGGTTTTCCGCCGCCTGTCCGTACAGGACAATATTCTGGCCATCCTGGAAACCCGCAAGGACCTGAACCGCAGCCAGCGGCAGGAACAGCTGGAAGCCCTACTGAAGGAGTTCACCATTACCCATATCCGGGCAAGCCTGGGTATGGCCCTCTCCGGTGGTGAGCGCCGCCGGGTGGAAATCGCACGCGCACTGGCCACCAACCCCGCGTTTGTACTGCTGGACGAACCCTTCGCCGGGGTCGACCCCATCTCGGTGGGAGATATCAAGCAGATCATCCGACACTTGCGAGACCGGGGTATCGGCGTTCTGATCACCGATCACAACGTGCGCGAAACCCTGGATATCTGCGAAACCGCCTATATCGTCAGCGAGGGTCACATCATCGCCTCCGGCGCCCCCGCCGATGTACTGGCCAACAAGCAGGTACGCGATGTCTACCTGGGACACGAGTTCACAATTTGAGCGACTTTCGCATCAGTCATCCTCAACTTTGCCAGTCAGGTTGACGCTCATCACACTAATCACTTTTTCCTACCAGCACTGCTGATATTTTCGGCACACTTTTTGCTTGTGTTCCGTTTTTCTCCGGGGTAGTCTGCAGAAATCGAGTAATACGCCGCCCACTGTTCGGCGAAATCGCCTTTTGCCAGCATTTTCTGCGAATACAACCCTATGAAGCAGTCACTCCAGTTAAAACTCGGCACCCAGCTGACCATGACGCCCCAGCTGCAACAGGCCATTCGCCTGCTGCAGCTGTCGACGCTGGATCTACAACAGGAGATCCAGTCCGCGCTCGACAGCAATCCGCTCCTGGAATCCGAACAGGATGATCACGGCAGTGAAGCCGAACCCCAGCAACAGAACCAGCAGCAGGCCGAACCCCAGAACAACGGACAGGACAGCGCCGGCGAACGCAGCGAATCCACTGCCGATAGCGCCAATGGTACCGATGGTGCCGACGGCGACTGGAGCAGCGAAATTCCCGATGACCTGCCGGTGGACACCCACTGGGACGACATCTACACCAGCAGTTCCAGCTACACCGGTGAAGGCGACGAACTGTCACTGGACCAGCGCAATGCGGTCTCGGAGAGCCTGCGGGACCACCTCCAATGGCAACTGAACCTCACCGCACTGTCCGATGCCGACAAACAGATCGGTGAGTTGCTGATCGACGCCATCTCAACCAGCGGCTTTCTGGAGATCCCGACCGAAGAACTGGCCGCCGCCCAACAGGTGGACGAGGATGAAGTTCTCGCGGTCCTGAAAACCATTCAGCAATTCGAACCGGTCGGCTGTGGCGCCCGCGACCTGCGCGAAAGCCTGTTATTACAGCTGCAACAACTGCCGGATCACACCCCCTGGTTGCCCCAGGCGTTGATCGTAGTGGAGCAATACCTGGATCTGCTGGGCAAGCGCGACTTCCGCCAGCTGAGCCGGCGTACCCGCCTGAGCGAAGCGCAACTGGGCGAGGTCATGCGCCTGATCCAGACCCTGACCCCTTATCCCGGTGAGGCCTTTGGTGGCGAGGAGCCACATTACGTGGTGCCGGACGTAATCGTCAGCCGTAAACAGCAGCGCTGGGTAGTGGAACTGAACCCTGAAACCACCCCCAAGCTGCGTATCAATGACACCTATGCTGCGCTGATCAAACGCGCTGACAACTCCAGCGAGAACAATTACCTGCGTGACAATCTGCAGGAGGCGCGCTGGTTTCTGAAAAGCCTGCAGAGCCGCCACGAGACCCTGCTCAAAGTGGCCAGCTGCATTGTAGAAAAACAACAGGGCTTTTTTGAACAGGGACCGGAAGCAATGAAACCCATGGTGCTGGCCAATGTGGCAGAAACCATCGGCATGCACGAATCCACCATTTCCCGGGTCACCACCCAGAAGTACATGCTCACTCCCCGGGGGGTGTTTGAGCTCAAGTACTTCTTTTCCAGCCACGTAAGTACCGACTCCGGCGAGGACGCCTCCTCCACCGCCATTCGCGCACTGATCCGCAAGCTCATCGATGCCGAACCGCCGCGCAAACCCCTGTCGGACAACAAGATCACCCAGGAGCTGGACACCCAGGGCATCAAGGTCGCTCGCCGCACCGTGGCCAAGTATCGGGAGTCCATGGGCATTCCTTCCTCCAGCGACAGAAAACGGCTGGTTTAGCGACTACCCTGAGAGTGACTCTCTCCCCCAAATCGGTTCTTAGCGCGCCAATCTGCACGACCAATGACCACTGGGCGAGTGTATCCTTCCATTCTGGCGAACTTCCTAGTAGGGTTGCCGCCCTGACAGGGGGTGCCGCCGTTTGTGTTGTACCCGAAGAGGAGAAATCCATGCAGATCAATATCAGTGGCCACCATGTGGAAGTCACACCGGCCATTCGCGATTACTGCCTGAACAAACTGGACAAACTCTCCCGCCACCACGATCTGATCACCAATACCGAGGTGATTCTGTCTGTTGAGAAACTTATCCAGAAAGCCGAGGCCCGTGTACACGTGAACGGCAAGGATGTGTTTGCAGACTCGGAGTCAGAAGACATGTACGCTGCGATCGATGGCCTCACCGATAAACTGGACCGACAGCTTCTCAGACACAAAGAAAAGTTACGCAGTCACCGTTAGATACCAGTAACCGCTAAGTTATGACATTGGAAGCATTACTCTCTCCCCGCCTGAGCCTGTGCCATTTGGCGGGGAGCAGCAAAAAAAAGCTGCTCCTCAATATCGCCCAGGCGATTTCAGAGCAATACCCGGAACTGGACTCCGATACCGTATTCAACCAGCTCGTGGCCCGAGAGCGCCTGGGCTCCACGGGCATCGGTGACGGCGTGGCCATTCCCCACTGCCGTCTGCCGGGCTGCGAAAAGCCGATCGGGGTGCTGTGCACCACATCCCCGGCGGTTGATTTTGATGCCATCGACCGCCAGCCGGTAGACCTGCTGTTTGCCTTGCTGGTACCAGAAGATTCCGAACAGGAACACCTGGATACCCTGGCAGAGATCGCCGCCCTGTTCAGTGACAGTCGCGTGCGCGAAAAGCTGCGTGAGGCGGATTCCAGCGATGCACTCTATGCACTGGCCATCAACAGCGCCGCCGCGGCATAATTAGCAGAATCTTCATTGACAACGCCCGGGCAACCGGGCACTGGGTGGGCAAAACACCAGTAATCCCCACAACCAGCAAGGAGTGCTCGATTCATGCGTCTGGTCATAATCAGTGGTCGCTCGGGCTCCGGTAAAAGCTCAGCCCTGCAACTGCTGGAAGATGTCGGCTTCAATTGTATCGACAACCTTCCCGCCAGCCTGCTGCCGGAACTGGTCAGGCGTGTCTCCGAGGAGCCGCAGCAGGAAAACCGGGAAATCCAGCTCGCGCTCGGTATCGATGCCCGCAACCTGTGGCACGATGTCAACAAGGCCCCCAAGGTCATCCGCGAACTTCGTGAAAGTGGCGTCGACTGCGACGTAGTGTATCTGGACGCCCGCTCCCCGGTGCTGGTACAGCGTTTCAGCGAAACCCGCCGCAAACACCCACTGTCAGACAGCCGCACCCATTTGCTGGAAGCCCTCAACCGCGAGAAAGAGATGCTGGCACCGCTGGCGTCCATGGCCGACCTGGTAGTAGATACCAGCAGCCTCAGCCTGCACCAGCTGCGCGACCAGATAAAATCCCGGGTGGTGGGTAAAGACTCCCCCGGCATGGCCATTCTGTTCCAGTCGTTTGGCTTCAAACACGGCGTGCCGGTAGACGCAGACCTGGTGTTCGATCTGCGCTGCCTGCCCAACCCCTACTGGGTAGAGGAGCTGCGCAACAAAACCGGTATGGACCCGGAGGTAGCGGAGTTTCTGCGCTCCCACGAAGAGACCGAAGCCATGCAACGGGATATCACCCATTTTCTGGAGCGCTGGCTGCCGTCATACCAGCAGAGCAATCGCAGTTACACCTGCGTCGCCATCGGCTGCACCGGCGGCCGGCATCGCTCGGTCTATATGGTGGAGCAGCTCGCGAAGACCTTTGCCAGCCAGTTCAAAAACATACAGATTCGCCACCGCGAGCAACAGAAATAGCCCGGCCCCGGCCAGTAACAGTCACTACAGATCCGTCCATGCAAAAAAGCCGCATCACCATCATCAATAAACTCGGTCTGCACGCCCGCGCCGCAAGCAAACTGGCACAGACCAGCGCACGCTTCTCCTCTGAAGTGAAAGTGTTATGCCAGGGGAAGTCCGTGGACGGCAAAAGCGTGATGGCACTGATGCTGCTGGCGGCCGGAAAAGGCGTCGAGCTGGAACTGGAGATCGATGGCCGCGATGAAGAAGCCGCGCACGAGGCAATCTGCACGCTGATCAACGACCGCTTTGGCGAGGGTGAGTAACCGCCTTCCCGGCGATTTCGCCCCTGAGCCTGTCCCCCGCCTGCGGCAATATCTCCCCGCGCCGCTGGCGGCTATAATCACCCCATTTCGAATCAACGGTTCCGCAGGTATTCCGTGCCCAACAACGCTCCCACCGACATCGAGTTCCGCACCCAGAGCCAACTGGGGGAACTCTATGCGGCCCTGGACAGCGGCACCGGACGTGAAGTGCAGCGCATGCTGCACACCCTGTCCCCGCAGAATATCGCCGAGTTGCTGGAAAGTTCACCGCCACGTATTCGCCAGCTACTGTGGAAGCTGATCGATAGCGACGTTGAGGGGGAAGTACTCCAGGAGCTGCCGGACGAAGTACAGGCACAGATCCTCGCCACCATGGACACCGATGAAATGGTGGCGGTGATGGAAGGGCTCGACGCCGACGACGTGGCAGACCTGCTGCAGCAGCTGCCCGAGCGGGTGATGGGCGAAGTGCTCTCCGCCATGAGCGAAAACGACCGCCAGCGAGTAGAGCGCGTCCTGCCTTACGATGAAGAGACCGCTGGCGGCCTGATGGACACGGATACCGTATCCGTGCGACCCAATCTGCCGCTGGAAGTGGTACTGCGCTATCTGCGCCGCCACGAGCGGCTTCCGGAATCCACCGACAGCCTGTTTGTGGTCAACCGGCGCGATCAGTTTATCGGCCTGCTGCCCCTGACCAAACTGCTCACCTCCTCACCCAATGCCACGGTGCGCGAAGTGATGACCACGGATGTAAAGCCGATCCCCGCAGATATGCCGGATGCGGAAGTGGCACAGCTGTTTGCCAAGTACGACTGGATCACCGCGCCGGTGGTAGACGGTGAAGACCGGCTGCTGGGACGGATCACCATTGATGACGTGGTGGACGTCATCCGCGAAGATGCGGATCACTCGCTGATGAGTCTAGCTGGCCTCGACGAGGAAGAAGACACCTTTGCGCCGATCATCCGCACAGCGCCACGGCGCGCTGTCTGGCTCGGCATCAACCTGCTTACGGCACTGCTCGCGTCCTGGGTCATCAACCTGTTCCAGGGCACCATCGACAAGGTGGTGGCGCTGGCGGTGCTGATGCCGATTGTAGCCAGTATGGGGGGCGTAGCAGGCAGCCAGACCCTGACGGTGGTGATCCGCGGTATGGCTCTGGGGCAGATCGGGCGCAGCAATCTGCGCTGGCTGCTGTCCCGGGAGCTGGGGACCGGTGCCCTGAACGGTATCCTGTGGTCTGCGGTTATGGGGGGCATTGCCGCGCTGTGGTTTGGGGATTGGCGCATTGCGGTGATTATCATTGCCGCGATGCTGATCAATCTGATTACCGCGGCGGTGGCCGGCGCGATACTACCGGTAGTATTGCGCGCGCTGCGCATTGATCCGGCCCTGGCCGGCGGGGTCGCGCTAACCACGGTGACCGATGTAGTGGGCTTTCTGTCCTTTCTCGGCCTGGCGACCTGGTTTTTTGCCTGACCCGAGATTGATCGCCGCAGAGAACAGAGTTAGTGGCGGCGGTGCTGCCGGGGATAGCTTTGTGAGACACGCCGTGAACCCATCCCTGGGGGCTCGGCTGCGGCCGTCCTGGCCGCAGACGGTCTCACAAAGCTATCCCCGGCAGCACCACCTTCCCGGCAAGCTTCTGTGCATTTCAGTAGCCAAAGCAGCCACCAGAATTTAAATTGTTTTAGAGAACTTTCATGCGCCATTCTGACAACGTTGACGACTACGATGAATTTGACGGGGACGAGCCCAAGAGCAAAACCCAGGTCAAACAGGAAATGCACGAGCTGCAGGATCTGGGCAAACAACTGACCGAGCTGAACCCCGTCCAACTGGCGGAAATACCGCTGGATGACGATCTGCGCGAGGCCATCGAGACCATGCGCCGGATCAAATCCAATGAGGCACGCCGCCGGCAGTTGCAGTACATCGGCAAGCTGATGCGCAAGGTGGATACGGATCCGATTGAGGCGGTGCTGCAAAAGCGCAAGGAGATGGATCAACAACACCTGCGTTTTGATCGCATGGCGGAAGACTGGCGCGGGCGGTTACTGGAACAGGGCAATGAGGCCCAGAGTGCATTTTTTGATGCCTACCCCAACGCAGATCACCAGCAGTTGCGCTCTTTGATTCGCGAAGCGAAAAAGGAAATTTCCCACAACAAACCGCCTTCCAGCCAGCGCAAGCTGTTCCGTTATCTGCGGGACTTTTTTATGCAGGAGGCGTAACGCCTTTCATGCTTTGGCGCTTCGAAATTCGCATCGTGGCGGCGATGCTGCCGGAGATAGGTTTGTGAGACACGCCGTGAACCCATCCCTGGGGGCTCTGCAAAAACATCCCTGTTTTTGAAGGTCTCACAAACCTATCTCCGGCATCACCGCCTTCGCATTTGCCACCTGCGTCATAAACGCCTTTAAACACTAACGGCGTTTTCCCAGAAAATTGAATGTGAAGGTGACAGTACCCAGTAGCGCCACCACCCAAACTATCTACGAAACACGCCAAGAAAGATTACTCAGCGCTGGTCTCAGCCTGCCATTCAAACAGGTTCATCTCGATAAAGAAGAAGGCCACCAGCCACAGGAAGGCGTCCCAGAAATCCAGGAAACTGCCGTTGATGCCCCAGTAAATCGCACACAGCAGCAGGGTGAAGTACAGCAACCCTTTGATCACAGAGGAATAGCGCATCACCGCGTCGGAGAGCTGGTGGCGCAGCTGCAGCCAGACGTCAAAGGCGAGGATGGCCACCACCAACAACCAGGCGCCAGCATTGATCACATCCACCCAGGCCAGCCACTGGATCTCCCGCCAGATCGCCGCATCCCCCACAATCTGGGTATCCGCAAGGCGCAGCAGCTGACTGTCCGCCAGGCCGCCACAGTTGGCCGCGGTCAGCGCGGTATATTCATCCTGCTCCAGCACCATGGACCAGCCGCCCTGCCCCGCCAGGTCACAGGCAGAAGCACTGGCCGGCAACAGGTGGGTCAGAGAAACCATCTCGGAGAAGTAACCGTAGAAGGAGTAGGCAATAATCACGTAACAGGTGGCGGAGGTGATATTGAGTAGCCATTTGATCCCCCCCTTGATCCGCTCGTCCGACAGGGTCCAGGTTTCGAGCTCGAAAACCAGCAACAATACCACCCACGCCAGGGTATCGATGGTGTCGTTATAGGCTTCGATTATCTTGCCCAGACTGAGCCCGTCGGCAAACACGGTGCTGGCGGCAGCGTGATTTTCGAGAAAGAAGGCATACACGTTGTATGCCAGTAGACAATAAACCGCGTATTTGAACAGGCGGAACAGCCCATAGCGGGTCACGGAAATTCCGGCCAAAGAGACCACCTCGGACATCGGCGCACACCTCAGACTTCTATTATTGTTGATTTTGATCTTGTAAACGCCAATATCGAACAATTATTCAGTTTTTTCAACCAGCGGCAGGATTTATTGCGGCTGTTTGCAGTGTAAATGTGCTGCTTATCAAGTAATGGCGGGAAAGTCTCACCCAGTCAATCCCGCAAATACTCAATCAGCCCGCGCCCACCGGCGAAGTGTATTCCATCACCGGGGGGGGATCTGCCGGCTGTACGCTCGGTCCTGAAGCGGCGTCTGCGCGCTGCTCAGGCACCGGCGCGTCATCTGGGGATGGGTTTGGGGATAGGTTTTGCGCCTCTTCACGCCGACGGGCACTTTCGGCCACCGCACTGGCGCCTTCCCGCCCCGCAGCGCCGTCGTCAAACATCCGGTCGAAGCGCACTTTCGGATCCACCCACTCTCCACTGATGCGATAACTCACACTGGCGACCCGATCCACCTGTTTTTTGAATACCTTACTGATCAGGTAGACACCTGCCGCTGCCGGCAGGCCGCCGGCAAGGGCCGCGACAAAGGCGAGGTTGTTGCCAACCGGGAGGGTTGCCACCAGTGTCAGGTTGAGATCTTCACGCTGAAGGTTCACCCGCCCCGCCATCTGCAGTTCACTGGTCGGCCCCTCCACCTGAATCGGCACCGCAATCAGCAACTCGCCATCGCCTTCGAAATATACCTCGCCGTGTACACGGTCAAAGGTCAGCCCGCTCTGAACCAGATCGGAGAAATCCAGCCGCAGACGCCGCGCCCAGGTATCGAAGTTGAACAGAGACAGCAAACGCAGCAGTGACGTGCCTGCGTTGTCGCTGGCACGCAGGAAGCGTCCGCTGCGGATATCGATGCCTATCTCACCGGTGAGGTCGTTGATGCTGGCCATGGCGGGAGAGCCATCCCAGCGCAGTGCGGTGTCAAATTTCGCACTCCGGCTCTCGATGGCTGCCTCCTGCCCCCAGGACTGGAGTACATTCCCCAGGTCGCCACCGCTCAGGCGGCCAATAAACTGTGAGAATTCGCGCCCCTCTTCACCACGCACCCACATCAGCTGTGCACCGAGGCCACCGCCTCTCTCACCGCGCCCTTCGATCTGCACTCCGCGGAAACTGCCCTGGATTTCACTGACGACCAGGCGATCGGCAGAGGGCCGCAGTCGGAACGACCAGGGACCATGCTGCTCATCCCCCACCTGCAGTTGCCTGGTGGAGAAGTCCACCATCGGCAATGCGGAAAAATCGAATGCGGCCAGAGGATCTACTTTATCCACAACCTCACCGACCGAGGCGGCTTGTGGCGACTCAGCAGCGGGATCTCCCACCTCTTCAGACGCTTTTTCCAACCCGGGCAAGCGCAGATGCTTCAGTGTCAACTGCAATGGCGTAGCCGCGTTCAGCACGCCACTGACTGCACCGGTCGCCATTTCGCTGTCGAACTGCAGCTGCCAGTCCTGGCCCAGTCCGCGGCCCCCTACATGAATATTGTCAATCTGGACCTTGTCCGACAGGCGCAATTGATCCGTGCTCAGGTCCAACCGTACCGGAATGGGCGCTTCACTGGCGAGCACTGCCGGGGGATAGCCCTCTGGATCCTGTGCGCGCTCTACGGCTGCCTGGCTGGAGGAAGCGGGCGGAGGGGAGGATTCCGCGGTGCCCGCCGACATTGCTTCTTTATCACGCGCTTCGTTGCCGTATATGGCCAACGCCTCGCGCCAGGGTTGCAAATCCACCACAGACAGGTCACCGACAATGGATATTTCCTGCGTCGACGGCAGTCTCGCCTCGGCATTGAGTGCTATGGCGGCGCGGTCCAGGGCGCCGTCCACCTGCCAGATCTGCCCTTCAAGATGCTCACCGTAACTCAGGTGATAGAGATTTCCCTGCTCACCAATAGGGACCCGGAGTACAAAACGGCTCTTCTCTCCAGCAGGCTTGCCCAGCGGAGCGGGCAGGTTCACCGCCACCTGCTCCAGATCGGAATTGAGTTCCAGAACGGCAGAGTAGGGTTTCTCCCGCGCTCGGGCGGGGATAGTAACCCGGGCGTTGTATTCGAGGTCCCCCGTAAGCCATTCCAGCTCCGGACGTCGGCTCCAGCGCGCGATCGCGTCGGTGCCGGCTTCGCCCTCAATCACCACCTGGGTATCGCGCATCCCCTGGTCGTCCACATGCTGAATATGCGCGCGCAATGGCCGTTGCCACAATTGCCCGTTGAGGTCGGTACCCTCGAGGCCGGTTTCCGTGTCGTAATGTACGGCGCCGCTCAATGCCTCGAATTCCAGGTTGAGATTCTGCATCGCCAGCTGGCCATCACTCAGAGAAAGCGACACCGACTGGTGGGGACTGCCACCGGCACCACCCAGCGGTTGCGAGAGTTTCAGCTGGCCTTGCAGCCCGCCCTGTAACGTCCACGCATCAAACGCCGTCCCCAGTTGTTCACGCAGCGGCGACTCCTGCAGCAACCGCAGCCCATCGGCAGCCGGGCCGGATGCATCCGCGCTCACCTGCAGCAGCGAACCATGCTCCGCGGGGGTCACCATCACCTGTACATTTTTTGCCGACAACCGCCACAATCGGGCGCTCGGTGCTTCCACTGTCACTGTGCGGTCATTGATTTCCAGGTGCCCATTGATATCTTCGGCTGTTGGCCAGCCATCGGCAAACTCGAGCGCGCTATCCCGAATATCCGCCTGAAGCTGTACCGTCTGGCGCGCTTCGTGCTCCCCCAGGGCGAGTAATGCGGCATCTTCACCACTGCGGTAGTTGTATCCGCGATAGATAATTCCGGCGCGGGGAATAACGCCGCTGTTTTGCTTACCGACACCGCGATTCAACCAACTGCGCAGATCATCACTGACGGTAAAGGGCACCAGATCGCGCTGGCGGCTGACGGGAACATCTTTCAGCCCCAGCGCCAGTGTAAAATCTGCCGCGCGGCTGAACGGCACTTTGGGCAGCTGCAATAGAAACTGACCGCTGTATACGCCGTCGTCGTTTTGCAGCGACAGAGGGCCGGAGTACACCGCAACCGCGTTGTCGGTACTGTCTATCTCCCAGGCAACGGTACCGCTGGCGCGGGTGAACACGAACGGCTGGTCGTACAGTTTCGGAAAGTGCGCACTGAAGCCCTGGTCACTGGCGAGCTCAACGCGGCCCCCATGGCTGTCCAGGGTCAGGTAGCCGTTGACCCCGGTAACCGCGGGGGCCCCCCGGTGAGCGCCGGCAGAGACGTTCAACAGGTTGGCAGCGAGCTGCAGCTCACCATCCTCGGCACGGGAAAAGCGCAGATTCTTCAGTTGCCCGCCGGGTGCCAGCGCGGTGAGCCACTCGTCGGCTTTTTCCGGCAACAGCTCCATCTGACGCAACAGATGATGCCAGGCCTGCAACTCGATCTGATCCAACGCCAGCTGCAGCCCCTCGCCGTCGTTACCGCTGGCCTGCAGGTTGATTTTCGGAACCTCCAGCTGTGCCCAGTTGAGAGTCAGCTGCTGGAGTACCAGCTCCCAGGAGTGTCCCGGCTGCCAGTGGCCGGAGATATTACTGGACAGCGCCTCCAGGGGGTTAAGCCCGCCGCCCGGCTCCGTATCAGATTGCGCTTCAGTGGCCGCGGCATCGCCGGCATCCTCACCGCTGGCGCCGTCTCCCATCTGTGACAGATTCAGGCTTCCACTGACGCTATAACCGTCTTCCGGGTTGGAAGCCAGCCACAACCGTCCGCCGGCGAGCTTGCGGCCGGACCAGCGCAGCTTGTCAGGTAGCGGAGACAGACGGAACAGCAGATCCACCAGATCGCGATCTACCAGCAATTCGTTGAGCTGCACATATCCCTTGAGCGAGAAATCGTCTTCACGGCGCGGATCGCCATAGCCTTCCAGTACCAGACGCAGACTTTCCTCGCCGTAATGCAGGCTCTCCATGGCACCAGAGACAAATGCCCGCGCCACCAGGCGGTGAAATCCACCCGCATTTTCCAGCTGAACCTCAGGCAGCTCCAGCTCCGCCGTCTGGCCATCCGCCAACGTGAGGTCGAAGTGCGCATCGCGAATCAGTACCTTGGGGCTCAGCTGAAAGATCCGCGCCGGATCTCCCAATACGCGTCGGGATTTTCCATTGGCGTCGCCAGCGCTCGCTGCGCGGGGAAACCCGTATACCTGCCAGCCAGTGCCTCCCTGCTCGAGGCGTGCGCTAAAGCCATCCACCTCCAGGTTTTTCCAGATCAGTTCGCGGTTCCACAGGCTGGCCAACAGATCCAGATGAAACAGGCCACGCTCCAGCGCCACCTGACCTTCGCCACCGATCTTGAGACCGTCGATTTGAAGTGCCACCTCCAGAGCCTGCCAGCGCAACGCGATGTGCTCCACGGTGACCGGCGCACCAAGGCGCTGGGAAAACCAGTCACCGATCTCGCCGCTGTATTCTCCTACCCGGGGCGACAGCAGGCGTCCGGTCTGCACCAGAATCGCCAGCGCTACCACCAGCGCCACCACCAGTAACCAGAACTTTCGCGCAAACCAGCGCAACCAGGTCATCGAAGCGCTCCTCCGATGACCTGCGGCCACCGCGCACACAAGAAGCTGTGCGCAGGCGCGTGTAAAGGTTTACACCAGTACAATGTCGTACTGCTCCTGGTTATAAATGGGTTCCACCTGAAACTGGATCGGTCGGGCAATAAACTCTTCCAGGTCCGCTACATTGGCGGACTCTTCATCCAACAGCAGATCGATCACCACTTGCCCTGCCAGCACCATGATCTTGTCGCTGTCGTAGGCCCGCGCTTCGCGGATAATTTCGCGGAAAATCTCGTAGCACACAGTTTCCGGGGTCTTGAGCGTACCGCGCCCCTCACACACGGGGCACGCCTCACACAATACCTGCCCCAGGGATTCCCGGGTGCGCTTGCGTGTCATTTCTACCAGCCCCAACTCGGACACACCGGTAATACTGCTTTTGGCGTGATCCCGTTCGAGTGATTTTTCCAGTGTGCGCAACACCTGACGCTGATGCTCGGCATCCTGCATATCGATAAAATCGATAATGATGATGCCACCCAGATTGCGCAGCCGCAGCTGCCGGGCAATGGCGGTCGCAGCCTCCAGGTTGGTCTTGAAAATGGTTTCTTCAAGATTGCGGTGGCCGACAAACGCACCGGTGTTCACATCGATGGTGCTCATGGCCTCGGTCTGCTCCACAATCAGGTAACCGCCGGATTTGAGCGTGACCTTGTTCTCCAGCGCCTTGCGGATCTCCTCTTCGACCCCATACAGGTCGAACAGTGGCCGCTCCCCCGGATAGTGTTCGATGCGCCCGGCGATTTCCGGAGCGTATTTACCGGAGAATTTTGCCGCGCGGGCGTGGGCCTCGCGGGAGTCAATACGGATTTTCTCGGTATGCGGGCGCGCCAGATCCCGCAGTGCGCGCATAAACAGCGGCAGATCTTCGTAGATGATCGCGGGTTCTTTCTCAGATTTGATGCGCTGCTCGAGTTCGTTCCAGAGCTTGTACAGAAAGGGAATATCCCGCAACAGCTCCTCTTCACTCACGCCTTCGGCCACGGTGCGCAGGATAAAACCGCCGTTGCCGGTGTGGCCCTCTTCCTTGAGGCGCGCCGATGCCACATCCACCAGCTCGCGCAATCGCTCGCGCTCTGACTCATCTTCGATTCGGTTGGATATACCCACGTGACGGGTCTGGGGCATATACACCAGATAGCGTGCAGAAACAGAGAGATGGGTGGTCAGTCGCGCGCCCTTGCTACTGATGGGGTCTTTGACCACCTGTACCACCAACGATTGGCCTTCGCGCACCAGAGCGCGGATATCCGCGACCTCACCGTCACGGGATTCCATGCCCTCGTCGTCCAGGGGGGCGATATCGGAGGCGTGAATGAATCCGGCGCGTTCGAGACCGATATCCACAAACGCCGCCTGCATGCCCGGCAACACCCGCACTACCTTGCCCTTGTAGATGTTGCCGACAATGCCCCGACGCGCGCTGCGCTCCAGGTACACTTCCTGCAGCACGCCGTTTTCAACCAGCGCGACGCGGGTTTCCATGGGCGCCACATTGATCAGTAATTCTTCACTCACGGCCGGACCTCCTGTCTAAAGCGCACGGGATGGGGTGTGGGGTGGTGTACGTGGTGGCATGGAGGATGACGCGCGTTTATCAAACTGCCAGTAGGCAATACCCACCTGTTCCAGCAGCGGTGCCAGGGTTTCCACAGGCAACCCCACCACATTGCTATAGCTACCACTGATGGATTCAACCAACAGCGCGCCCATCCCCTGAATGCCATAGCCACCGGCCTTGTCCAGAGGCTCACCGGTTTCCCAGTAGGATTCGATCAGGCGCCGGTCGAGACGACGAAAACGCACCCGGGTCTCCACCAGGCGACGGTGTACCTCACCGGCACTACACAGGCAGATCGCGGTCAGCACAGAGTGCTCTCTGCCTGACAACAGACGCATCATGCGGGAAAAATCGGTGAAATCCCGCGGTTTCTCCAGGATCTCCCCATCGACCACCCCCAGTGTGTCGGCACCCAGCGCCCACAATCCGGGCTCTCCATCGGCAATCGCGAGCCCCGCACGCGCCTTCTCCTCCGCCAAACGCTGACCATAATCTGTGGGGGATTCACCAATACCGCGCACCTCTTCCACATTGGTGGCAGCCGATGAAAAGGGAACGCCGATCTGGATCAATAGCTGGGCGCGCCGGGGCGAGGCGGACGCAAGGAGCAGACGATTGCGAGAGACAGTTTCAGGCACAGGCACTACTTATATTGTTGTGTTATCAGAGGTTTCAGAGGGCTGATTATAGCGGCATCGGCTGAAATTTGATCGCCCTTTGCAGGGGATTTACACGGCTTTACACCCGGCACTTCAAAAATAACCGGCGATATGACCGGATGGATCACTTGCTGAGTCTCAGCGCACCTGTAACCGGTAGGTCATCCGCTGCAGCCACGGCGTCACCAGAGGCCACAACAGCGCAGTGGTCAGAGCCGGCCACAGGAAAACCAGCCCCGGCACCGGCCTGCCGGCCAGACTGTGCACCCAGTTACCGAGTAACTGGTTGATACCGACCAAAACAAACACCCACATCAGCTGCTGACCGGGATTGAATGCCCGGGTCCGCTGGTAAGTCAGCAGGCTGAAATAGGCCAGAACACTCAGGGCCAGTGCGTGGGCGCCCAGCGTGGCGCCGGTGACGACATCTTCCGTCAGCCCAACCAACCAGGCAAACCCGACCCCAAGTTCCTGAGGCATGCGTGTGGTCCAGAAAATGACCAGCAACGCACAGAAGGAGGGCCTGAACCACAGCCACTCTTGCGGCAGCGGCATCACCGCCAGCAGAAGGGCGATGACGAAAGTAAGCAGAATGAACCAGCGGTTGTGAGCGCCCATCACGATTATTCCTGACCGATGACGGCCAGCACGAAGCGGCTGCGGTTCATCCGTCCCCGTGGCTGGACATCCACTTCGGCAAACGCGCGCCCGGGATCCCGCTGAACCGCAATAACCTCGCCCACGGGGTAACCCGCCGGGAAGCGCCCGCCGAGACCGGAGCTCAACAACAGATCACCCTCGCGGATATCACTGGTATTGGCCAGGTGGCGCAGTTTCAGGCGATACAGGTCGCCAGTACCCTCCGCCACCGCGCGCACACTGTTGCGCAGCACCTGAACCGGCAGCGCGTGATTGGCGTCGGTGATCAACAATACCCGACTGGAGGAACCGCCGGCCTCGATCACCTGCCCCAGCAGCCCGCTGGCATCCATGATCGCGGTGCCCTGACGGACCCCGTCATTGCGACCTTTATCAATAATCAGGACATGCTCCAGGGGATCCGGGGAAACGCCGATGACCTGGGCCACCAACACCCGCTCATCGACACTCTCGGCGGAATTCATCAACTCCTTGAGCTGGGTGTTCTCGGCCTTCGCCGATGCCAGCTGCTGCGCCTGTTGCTCCAGAAGCAACACCTGGCGCTTGAGTCGACCGTTCTCTTCCAGCAGCTCTTCGCGCGTGCGCAACTGCTCGCCGGCCCAGTCCCCCACGCGGGATGGGGTATCGGTAATCCAGTAGAAAGGGGCCGCCAGGCTGGCTACCCGCTCGCGAACCGGGTCCAGCCAATCGGTATAGATACTGATGACAATCAGCGCAGCCGCGGCCAACCCCAGCACGATGATGCGGGATTCCGGCGACGGGCCTCGGGTGAATAGCGGTTTAATGGGCAGCTCCCATTAACAGGTCAGATTTCGTTTTAATTATGCGAAACGGGCCGCCGCAGCGACCCGTCCACTTTATCCACAGGTGTGCGATCAGTTGGACACCAGATACAGACGGCTCTTGTCCATCATATCCAGCGCCTTGCCACCACCGCGGGCAACACAGGTCAGAGGATCGTCGGCAACGATCACCGGCAGGCCGGACTCCTCCATCAGCAGGCGATCCAGATCCCGCAGCAGTGCACCACCACCGGTCAGCACCATGCCCCGTTCGGCAATATCGGAAGCCAGTTCGGGGGGAGATTGCTCGAGGGCGCTTTTAACCGCCTGCACGATGCCGGACAGCGGCTCCTGCAGCGCCTCGAGGATTTCGTCACTATTCAGGGTAAAGCTGCGCGGCACCCCTTCCGCCAGATTGCGGCCGCGCACGTCGATCTCGCGCACCTCACTACCGGCATAGGCACAGCCGATCTCTTCCTTGATGCGCTCGGCAGTAGCATCACCGATCACGCTACCGTAATTGCGGCGCACATAATTGACGATGGCCTCGTCAAAGCGGTCGCCGCCTATACGGACAGAATCGGAGTACACCACCCCGTTCAGGGAGATAATGGCGATCTCGGTCGTACCACCGCCGATATCCACCACCATGGAACCACTGGCTTCTTCCACCTTGATGCCGGCACCAATAGCCGCCGCCATGGGTTCCTCAATCAGCCACACCTCGCGTGCACCGGCGCCGAGGGCGGACTCGCGAATCGCACGGCGCTCCACCTCGGTAGACTGGCAGGGCACACACACCAGCACCCGCGGGCTCGGCCGCATCCAACTGTTCTCATGCACCTTCTTGATAAAGTGCTGGAGCATTTTTTCCGTCACCTGGAAATCGGCAATAACGCCGTCCTTCATCGGTCGGATGGCAGTGATGTTGCCCGGTGTACGGCCCAGCATACGCTTGGCCTCCACACCGACGGCTTCCACAATCTTGGTGCCGTTGTAGTGACGAATGGCGACCACAGAGGGCTCATCGAGAACTACGCCGCGATCGCGCACGTAGATCAGCGTATTGGCAGTACCCAGGTCAATGGAAAGATCACTGGAGAACATGCCCCGCAAACGTTTAAACATGGAATTCGGTTACCTTAATCTGAAATACAACACCCGTGCCTGAAATCAGGTGCCGCTGAGCGCTGACTGATTGTTTCGCAACGCTCCCGGCTGGAAAGCGCTACAGGGTAGTTAGTCCGCGCAAATAATTCTGTGTTCCGGGCAGCGTTTTCGCCCGCTCATCAGCGCCCGTGGCGAACGCCGATTGCTGAGGGTATGGCCAGACTCGGTAAGACTGTGGCCAGAATCGGCAAACTCTAACAACGGCGGGGGTTCAGGGCAAGGTGGAATGTTGAGCATATTGCTGCCCGTCCACCTGATAAAGCCCCAGAATACTAACCAAAGCCGACGCGAAGGTGCCGATACCGGGTGTAACCTTGTGAGACCTTCTAAAACAGGGACGTTTTAGAAGAGCCCCCATGGATGGGTTCACGGCGTGTCTCGCAAGGTTACACCCGGTAGCGGCACCGCCACCAAAGCCGCTACCAGGACATCGGGGTATTCTCCTCGCCCTTCAACCCAACTCGGGAGATTCTCCCGCAGATATGCTAAATTTGCGCCCTTCAATTTCCACCCGCGCCGCGCCCGTCAAGGCGCGGCCGTTAAATAGCCAATGAGAAGCTGGAGTCTCTATCCCCATGGCCGTGGACGCGCAAACCGTAGAAAAGCTGGCCGAACTGGCCCGCATCGCCATTTCCGAAGAAACCATAGACGAAGTCAGCAGCCGTCTGGGTGACGTACTGCAACTGGTAGACCAGCTGCAATCCGTCAACACCGAAGGCGTCGAGCCCATGGCCCACCCCATGGACGAGATCCAGGTACTGCGCGCCGACCGGGTGACCGAACCCAACCGTCGCGAGGAATTCCTCGCCCTGGCACCGCAGACCGAAGCGGGACTCTACCTGGTACCCAAGGTCATCGATTAAAAGGTCATCGATTAACCAGACAACCATTTACTGGACTTCGACTGACTCGCCGCCCCATGCAGCGCCAGAGCACTAAGCTGCGCCAGAGCGCTAAACAGGTGCGATAACAGAATAGACAAGAAACCGGATATCCCAATGCATCAACTGACCATCGCCGAGATCATCCGCGGCCTGCGCGACAGGCAGTTCTCCAGCGTCGAGATCACCAGCCATCTGCTGGAGCGTATCCAGCAGCTGGACGGCCACTACAACAGCTTCATCACCGTCACCGGCGAACAGGCCCTCGAGCAGGCCGCCGCCGCCGACGCGCGCCTGGCAGAGGGCAACGCCCCCGCCCTGTGTGGCGTGCCCATCGCCCACAAAGACATCTTCTGTACCCATGGCGTGCGCACTAGCTGCGGCTCCAAGATGCTCGACAACTTCGTACCGCCCTACGACGCCACCGTGGTGGACAACTTCCTGCAGGCAGGCGCTGTCAGTCTGGGCAAAACCAATATGGACGAGTTCGCCATGGGCTCCTCCAATGAATCCAGCTTCTACGGCGCGGTGAAAAACCCCTGGGATATCGAGCGCATTCCCGGCGGCTCCTCCGGCGGCTCCGCAGCAGCCGTTGCCGCACAACTCGTGCCCGGCACCACGGCTACCGATACCGGTGGTTCCATCCGCCAGCCCGCGGCCATGACCGGCACCACCGGCCTGAAACCCACCTACGGTCGCGTGTCCCGCTGGGGCATGATCGCGTTCGCCTCCAGCCTGGACCAGGGCGGCCCCATCACCCGTACCGCGGAAGACGCCGCGCTGATGCTGTCTGTGATGGCGAGCCCGGACAACAAGGATTCCACCTGCCTGGACCGCCCATCGCAGGACTACACCGCCAACCTCAACGACAGTATTCAGGGCCTGAAAATCGGTGTGCCCTCCGAATACCTGGGTGAAGGCCTCGACACCCAAGTGCGCGAGCGGGTTCAGGAAGCGCTGAAAGAGTACGAAAAGCTCGGTGCCGAACTGGTGGAAATCAACCTGCCCCACAGCAAGCTCGCCGTGCCCTCCTATTACGTGATCGCTCCGGCGGAGGCCTCCGCCAACCTGTCCCGCTTTGACGGCGTGCGCTACGGCTACCGCTGTGAAAACCCGGCGGATCTGCGCGACCTGTACATGCGCTCCCGCGGCGAAGGCTTCGGCGAGGAAGTGAAGCGCCGCATTCTCGTCGGCAGCTACGCGCTGTCCGCCGGCTACTACGACGCTTACTACAACAAGGCCCAGCAGGTACGTCGCCTGATCAAACAGGATTTTGTCGACGCCTTCGACAAGGTGGACGTGATCATGGGCCCCACCGCGCCCAACCCCGCGTTCAAGCTTGGCGAGAAAAATGCGGATCCGGTGGCCATGTATCTGGAAGACATTTACACCATCGCCACCAACCTGGCCGGCCTGCCCGGCATGTCCATTCCCTGTGGTTTCGCCCGCGGCATGCCCGTGGGCCTGCAGATCATTGGCAACTACCTGGACGAAGCGCGCATGCTCAATGTGGCGCACCAGTTCCAACAGGCCACTGACTGGCACCAGCAAACCGCCCCGGCAGCAGAATAAGGAGACACAACGTGGAATGGGAAGTCGTTATCGGGTTGGAAGTACACGTACAGCTCTCCACCCAATCTAAAATTTTCTCCGGCGCCAGCACAGCATTCGGTGCCGAGCCGAACACCCAGGCCTGCGCCATTGATCTGGCCATGCCGGGCACTTTACCGGTACCCAACGAAGAGGCCTTCCGGTTTGCCGTCATGTTCGGCCTCGCGATGAATGCGGAAATCGGCCAGCGCTCAGTGTTCGAACGCAAGAACTATTTTTATCCGGACCTGCCCAAGGGCTACCAGACCACTCAGTTGGAAAAGCCCATCGTCGGTGCCGGCCAGATCGAAATTCACCTGGAAGACGGCAGTAGCAAAACCGTGCGCTTACACCACGCGCACCTGGAAGAGGATGCGGGCAAGTCCCTGCATGAAGCTGTGTTTGATTCCGGTCACGGCATGTCCGGCATCGACCTCAACCGTGCCGGCACCCCGCTGATCGAAATCGTATCCGAACCGGATATGCGCAGTGCGGCGGAAGCCGTGGCGTATCTGAAAAAGATCCACAGCATCGTCACCTATCTGGGCATCTCCGACGGCGATATGTCCCAGGGTTCCCTGCGCTGCGATGCCAACGTCTCAGTGCGCCTGAAAGGCGAGGAAGAGCTGGGTACGCGCGCGGAGATCAAGAATCTGAACTCGTTCCGCTTTATCGAGAAAGCAATCAAGGTGGAAGCCCAGCGTCAGATCGACCTGATCGAGGACGGCGGCAAGGTCGTGCAGGAAACCCGTCTGTACGATGCCGACAAAAACGAAACCCGCTCCATGCGCAGCAAGGAAGTGGCCAACGATTACCGTTACTTCCCCTGCCCGGACTTGCTGCCGGTGGTACTCTCCGACGAGTATGTGGAGCAGGTACGCGGCGAGTTGCCGGAACTGCCTGACGCCAAGTGCGCGCGCTTTGAGAAAGAGTACGGCCTGTCTGCCTACGATGCGGATCAGCTGACCCAGGAACGCGCCAGCGCGGACTATTTTGAGCAGGTAGCGGCGAAGTCCGGCGAGCCGAAACTGGCGGCGAACTGGATGATGGGTGAGTTGGCGGCGCTGTTAAATCGCGAGGAAAAACCCATTGAGGATTCGCCGGTTTCTGCTGCACACCTGGCGGGTTTGATTGCACGGATCAAGGACAACACGATCTCCAGTAAAATCGCCAAGCAGGTGTTTGAGGCGATGGCGAATGGGGAAGGTGATGCGGATGCGGTGATCGAGGCCAAGGGGCTGAAGCAGGTAACCGACACCGGCGCTATTGAGAAGATGGTGGACGATGTGATCGCGGCGTCTGACAAGCAGGTAGAAAACTACCGCAATGCGGATCCGGACAAACGGCCGAAAATGATGGGCTTCTTTGTCGGCCAGATCATGAAGGCCTCCAAGGGGCAGGCTAATCCGCAGATGATCAACAAGATTCTCAAAGAGAAACTGGACGCATTGTTGTAGGCCTCTGGCGTAGTAGGTTCGCCGTTACTTCGGGGCCCCTACTAGCCACCCCCAGTGGCGGCCGAGCACCGGGTGAAGCTTTTCGAAACCGCTGTGAATACATCCCTGTACGCTGCGGCGGCGACGTGGCCCGGCCGCTCCAGGTATTCACGGCGCCTTCGGCCCCTGTCGCCGACGCTTTCGAAAAGCTTCCCCCGGCACTCGGCCTTCAATTCAAACAACTGTACTTCGCATCAGCTCATTGAAAGCGTAGAACACACAGAACCCCGATGCGAAGGTGGTGCGGCCGGGACCTGTTTGCGAAACCTTCAAAAACAGGATGTTTTTGCAGAGCCCCCATGGATGGGTTCACGACGTGTTTCGCAAACAAATACCGGCGGCAGCGCCGCCACCGAACCACCCAAGTAGGGTCAGAAGTGGCACTTGTACAAAAGTTAAAACAGACTACGAAAGGAATTAGCAAGTGAGCCTGAAAAAAGACAAACAAAAAGTCCTCGGTGAAGTCTTCGATGACGAGCGTATCGCTGGATTTCTGGTGGGTGACGCGCCGGAAGGATTCAATCGGGATTTCTATCTGCTGGAGCGCGCCTACCGCGGTATGAAAGCAGAGAATTTTGAAACCTTCGTACGCATGTTCAAACAACAGGGGCTGGACCTGAACAGCCAGAGCCCCGAAGGCCAGACACTGCTGGCCCGCATTGAAGAACATACGCAAAGTAAAGAATACGCAGACATACTGCGACAAGCCGGAGCCCAGTAAGCCATGACCTCCAACCCGGCACACGGCGTCAACGCACTGATCCGGGGGGCGCAACTGCTTACCCGTAAAGAGTTGCGCCCGTTTATCATCATCCCCCTGCTCATCAACCTGGTGCTGTTTATCGCCCTCGGTGCACTGATGATCAGCCAGCTGGACGACCTCGGCCGCTATATCGGCAGCCTGCTGTCCAACACCCCCGTCGACACTTCCGACATGTCCTGGTGGCGCGCCATCCTCGCCAAAGGTGCCGACTGGGCCGCCAGTGTATTTCACTGGCTCGCCTGGCTGATCGCCATCGCCGTGATACTCTTATTCTTCCTCGCCTACGGCTACCTGTTCGGCATCATCACCAACATCATCGCCGCGCCGTTTAACGGCTTCCTGGCAGAAAAAGTCGAAGAACTCCTCACCGGCCACCCGCCGCCCCCGGAATCCATCGGCAGCATGGTATTCCGCACACTGGGCAGGGAACTGCGCAAGCTGATGTACTTTCTCGGCTGGGGCATCGTGATCTTCATCATCGCCCTGCTCACCAGCTGGACCGTTTTTATCCCCGCCATCCTCGGCGCACTCTGGGGCGCCTGGTGCATGGCGATCCAGTACGTGGACTACCCGCTGGACAACCACCAGCGCAGCTTCGATGAACTGAAAAGTGTGCTGATGCGCAAGAAGTTCACTACGCTCGGCTTTGGCGGTGCGGTAATGCTGGCGAAAATGGTACCGATCCTGAACATCTTTGTGATGCCGGCAGCGGTGGCCGGCGGAACCGCACTGTGGGTAGAAAGAATCTGGACCGAAGGCGACCCCGGCAAGGGGCCCAATGGCATGAATCCGCTCGGCGCATCAAAAAGAATTGAAAACTCGAATCAATAGATATCCGTATCAAGAAACAAAAAACGCGGGATAAAACCCGCGTTTTTTATTGCTTACGAAGCACATCTGTCGATGCGAAGGCAAAGTACCGGGTATCGGTTTTCAGAAGCGTCGCAAACAGGGACGTTTGCGACGCAGCTTACCTGGACGTATTTATAGCGGTTCTGAAAACCGATACCCGGTGCTTTGCCGCCACCAATCCTAAACAAAAACAGGACTCAGCGGCGTGAACGCCCACCGCCTCCACGACGACCACCGCCGCGGTTGCCACCCCGGTTATCGCGATCACCGCCACTGCTGCGCTTTACATGCACCTTCGGCGGCTGTTCCAGCAGCTCTTCCGGTGGCACCTGGCAGGTCAATTTGCTGCCCAGTAGTTTCTCGATCGGCTCCAGGCGCATCGCATCATCTTCACAGGCGAAACTGATCGAGGTACCACTCTTGCCCGCGCGCCCGGTACGACCGATACGGTGTACGTAATCTTCCGGCTCCTCCGGCAGGGTGTAGTTCACCACATGACTGATACCGTCGATATGAATACCGCGGCCGGCAACGTCAGTGGCTACCAGCACCCTGGATTTACCGCTCTTGAAATCGTCCAGTGTACGCACCCGTTTGTTCTGTGCCACTTCACCGGACAACAGGCCCGCATTGATACCGTGCGCCTGCAGATTTTCGTGCAGACGGCGACACTGATCGCGACGGTTGGCGAACACGATCAGGCTTTCCACATCCTCCTGTTTGAGGATGTTGAACAGCAGCGGATATTTTTCATCCCCGGAAACCAGGTACACATGCTGGGTCACCGAGTCCGTCGCCACACGCTCCGGCTGGATTTCCACAATCGTCGGGTCCAGTGTCCACTGTTCCACCAGATCGTCGACTTCCGGTGTGAAAGTGGCCGAGAAGAACATGGTCTGGCGGTGCGTCTTGCGCGGCGTCTGACGCACGATGCGACGCACCTGGGGGATAAAGCCCATATCCAGCATGCGGTCCGCTTCATCGATCACCAGGATTTCCGTCTGGTCCAGGAAGCAATCGCGATTGCTGACAAAGTCCAGCAGGCGGCCCGGTGTCGCTACCAGGATATCCACAAAGCGTTCGTTCAACGCCTTCTGCTGTTTCTGGTAATCCATACCGCCGACCAGGGTGTGGATTTCCAGGTCGGTGTATTTGCACAGGCCCTTGGCATCATCGGCGATCTGCATTACCAGCTCGCGAGTGGGCGCGATGATCAGCGAGCGGGCCTCACCGGCATAACGCTCGCCCTCAAAGGGGTGCTTCAGCAGGTCATCAATGACGGTGATCAGAAACGCAGCGGTTTTACCGGTACCGGTCTGCGCCTTGCCCACCAGATCGTGACCATTGAGAGTATGGGGAAGGGACTGCCCCTGAATGGGCGAGGCGTACTGGAAGCCCAGATCCGCGATGGCATGCATCAGTTCCAGTGGCAGATTCAGGTCGTGGAACCGAACTTTGCCCTCTGCCTCCGGCACCTGGAACTGATCCAGGCTCCAGGGCTGCTGGGGCTTTTTCGGCGCAGGCGCAGTACCGCTACCGCCATTATTGCCACCGCGACGGCGCTGATTGCTGCGACGGCGATTACCGGTCTTGCCGCCGTCTCCAGACCTGGTATCAGCAGACTTGTTGGCGCCCTCGGCGGAGGGGTTCTTCTCACGCTTTTCGGACCCCGGGGACTTCTGGGATGAATGGCTCTCGGGTTTGTCTGAGGAACGTCGGAAAAACTTGCCTATCAAAAGATTACTCGCTTCATTGGTTACAGCCCTTCCGGCTGAGGGCCGCCAGGCCACGCGTGACGCGCGCTCCGGGCGATAGAGGTTAAATTATCGGCGAGTATATCATCTATACGCGCCGGGTATCCCCCCGGCGGATCAGCAGCCCTACCACTAGATCAACCTGCGCCAGCGTGCAATCCAGTAGTCCAGGCTCACGTAGCGCCCCGCGCCGCCAAACAGCAGCGCCATTAGCATTACGAAATAAGTCGCGGCGAACTCGATACCATTCTTGAGCACAGTGAAATTGCCCGCTTCGGTAAGCCAGTCGTAATTGCCGTGGGCCTTCAGCAGCTCGACCGCTTTTTCCTTGCGGACCGCCGCCTCCTCGATCAGATCCACCCGCCACTCCCAGGGCATGGTGAGGGTCTGCTCCGGCAGGGCGTGCCAGCCGTACTGCCAGTGCGCGGCGACCGCGGCCACTGCCATAGTGAACATCAGCGGAATCGCCATCAGCCGCACCCCCAGGCCTAGCAGCAGAGCGAGACCACCAAAAAATTCCGTCAGCGCCGCGAGCCAGGCCATCCAGAGCGGCGCCGGCAATCCCAGGCCCCAGTCCGGATTGCCGAACCAGGCCGCCACATCACTGATACTGCCAATTTTGTTCAGCCCCGCGAGGATAAATATCGGCCCCAGAAACAATCGCAGCGCCAACGGCCCGAGACCGTCCAGCGGCCGCAGCAGCCCCAGAAAACAGCGATAAACATGATTGAACCCGCGACTGTCCCCATCCATAATCCACATCCTGTTTATCTGTCCAGGTGTTCAGGTTCCCCCTCTTCCGGGACGAAGCCTGGACGTTTACCCTATCTTTTCCCCGCCAACGCTACTTATAGTCTAGGCATTTGCGTTTACAGCTACCGAAGTACTCATGTTCAAGATTTATCCCCGCGCCACCGCGACCGAACTGCGGCACCTGACCAGCCTCGGCGGGCCGCTGGTGGTGAGCAACCTCGCCGTGGTCAGCATGGGCGTGACGGACACCATCGTCGCCGGCCGCTCCGGTGAAACCGACCTGGCGGGGCTGGCGCTGGGCTCCAGTATCTGGGCGGTATGCGCGGTAGTCATGATCGGCATGCTGGCGGCGGTATCCCCGGTAGTGGCCCATCTACGCGGTGCGCGGCGGGAGGAAGACTGCGCGCTGCAGCTGCACCAGTCATTCTGGATCGCTCTGGTCGGCGGGCTGCTGGTGATGGCGATCCTGCTGGCCTCCATCTGGTGGAGCCACTGGATCCAGGCAGAGGTGCCGGTGCGCCAGGTTATGGTCCACTACCTGGTGGCACTGGCGGTCGGCACCCTACCGTTTGCCGTCGGCAGCGCCCTGCGGGGCTACTGCGAAGGCATGGCCCAGGTGCGCCCGGTGATGCGTATTTATCTCGCCGCCGCGGTACTGAATATCCCCCTCGACATCCTGTTCGTATTCGGCTGGGGACCCATCCCCGCCATGGGCGGTGCCGGCTGTGGCTGGGCCACCAGCATCTCCTGCTGGTGTATCGCCATCGCCCTTTACTGGCATGCGGGGCGCGATCCCGCTTACCGCGCGCTGGATCTGAAGCTGCTGCCCCCACGCCCCCACTGGCCCACCCTGCGCCACCTGCTGGCGGTGGGGATGCCGATCTGTATCGGCGCCGGCAGTGAAGTGACCTTTTTTGCCAGCATGGCCCTGTTGCTGGCCTCCTACGGTGCCACCATCGTGGCCGCACACCAGATCGGTATGTCGATTGGTTCTGTGTGCTATCTGGTGGCACTGGCCCTGGCCCAGGCGGTGAGCATCCGCACCGCCCAGGTACTGGGACAGGGTCGCCCCAAACGCGCGCGTTTTGTCAGCACTGTGGGGATCGGCAGCGGGCTGGTGTACGCGCTGTTTACCGGCGTGATCCTGATTGCGGGCCGCAACCTGCTGGTGCTGGCTTACACCAGCAATCCGGACATCATTGCCGTGGCCAGCAATCTGTTGATCCTCGCCGCCGCCTACCAGCTGGTGGATGTCACCCAGGCCATGGCCTGGGGGGCACTGCGGGGCTACAAAGACACCCGGGTGCCCATGTACCTGCAGCTGTTTTCCTACTGGCTGGTGGGGCTCACCAGTGCCTGGTGGCTGGGGGAAAACTTATGGGGCGTATACGGCTACTGGACGGGCATCTGTATCGGTCTCGGTACCGCCGCGGCTTTGTTGCTGGTGCGCCTGTATCACACCAGTAACAAAGCCTTGACCCGACGCTGAATTTCCACCCCATTCAAATCGCCGCGGTTTCACCAAACCACCAACTATCGCGCAATTCCATCATCGGCAATTGGCTATACTCGCGCACGCGCGGAACTCCTGATGAACACCGCCGTCACCTGATACCAATAAAACCGCCTTCATTAAACCGGAGCAATGCATGTTCTCCCGCTCACTGAGCTTGTCCTTCCTGTTGTTTATCGCCAGCCACAGCCCACTGCTGCTGGCAGAGGAATCGCCGACCGAACCCGATGTGGAAACAGAGGCCACACAGGCTGCTGCCGATGAGGCACAGCCCGAAAAACCGCCTGAAGCCGAAAAACCGGACAGCGAACAAGACGATGCCCCCATGCCCCAGGCGAAAAGCATCGAGCTGGATAAGCCCGTCAGTGAAAAAGAACTGGCCACACCGTCCAAGGAAGATTCGGAAGCCCCCGCGCCGGTAGCAAAGGCACCAGCACCGGAAGCTGCCAAAGAACCCGAGCAGCCCCCGGAAGGTCGCACCCTGCGTTTGTTGGGCTCGGAAGTCCCTCCGGCCACCTCGACCCGACTGGCCTGGTCCCCGCGCCAGCATTTCGAAGGCATCTACAGCGCCACCCCGGTACTGGTGGTCAACGGCGCCGAATCCGGCCCGACCCTGTGCCTGACCGCGGCGATTCACGGCGACGAATTAAACGGCATCGAAACCGTGCGCCGGGTGATGTACAACCTCGACCCGGAAACCTTGAAAGGCGCAGTGATCGGAGTACCCATCGTCAACCTGCAGGGCTTCCATCGCAGTTCCCGCTACCTGACCGATCGCCGTGACCTCAACCGTCACTTCCCGGGTACTCAGGGTGGCTCCTCCGCCTCGCGGATTGCGCGCTCGTTTTTCGACAAGGTGGTAGTGCACTGCAACGCGATCGTCGACCTGCACACCGGCTCTTTCTACCGCACCAACCTGCCACAGCTGCGCGGCGACCTGCGGGACCCGAAAGTGGTGAAAATGACCAAGGGCTTCGGCTCCACCGTGGTCCTGCACAGCGACGGCGCCAAGGGCACCCTGCGCCGCGCGGCGGTAGAAGCGGGCATTCCCACCGTCACCCTGGAAGCCGGCGCGCCCATGGTGCTGGACGAGACTTCCGTCAGCCACAGCGTCAAGGGCATCCGTACCTTGTTGAACCAGCTGGGCATGGTGAGCAAGTTCCGCCTGTGGGGCGACCCCGAACCGGTGTATTACAACTCCACCTGGCAGCGGGCCACCAACGGCGGGATCATTTTCAGTGAGGTAAAACTGGGGCAGTTTGTGCGCAAGGGCGATGTGCTGGGCACGGTCACCAACCCGATCACCAATGTGCGCAAGGAAATCCGCTCCGAGCACAACGGACGGGTACTGGGCATGGCGATGAACCAGGTGGTACAGCCGGGCTTTGCCGCGTATCACATTGGCATTCAGGCCCCGGAAGAACAGATCAGTCCGCCGGAGGAAGTCACTGCGGAACAGGAAACACCCGCGACTAAAGAGCAGAAGTCGACAATGGAAGAACCTGCCGGTAACAGTGGCAGCGAGGGAAGCTCGAAAGAAGACACGGAAGAAAATTCACAAGAAAGTTTAGAAGAAAGCGCGGACGAATCCCTGGATGAAACCCAGCCGGCGCTGGTGCCTCACGATGAGGAGAGTGAGGAGGACTAAACCATCGAATCACTCAACCCCTGCCACCACTAAACACCTACGGTGGCGGTGCCGCTACCGGGTAAAGCCTTGCGAGACACGCCGTGAACCCATCCATGGGGGCTCTTCTAAAACGTCCCTGTTTTAGAAGGTCTCGCAAGGCTTTACCCGGCATCGACACCTTCGCAGAAACTTATTTACTTCGGGATTCAGTCCGGGGCATCAGGCTTACTCACCCGATCAATAATCGGCGTAGGATCCACATGTAACGGCTCCGGTTGCAGGGTGATATGGTCGATATCAAACCGCTTGATCAGTGTTTCTCGCAACCGCCCGAGCACTCCGGGCCACGCTTCTAAATCGTCCACCACAATATGCGCCGACAGAGAAATCATCCGCGAGTCCAGGCGCCAGATATGCAGGTCGTGCACCGAGCGCACGCCCTCCACTGCCGCCAGCGCCTCCCCCACCACCGGCAGGCTCAGCTCCCGCGGCACACGCTCCATCAGTACATCCACCGCATCGCGCAACAGTTTCAGGCTGGAAAACAGGATCAGCACACAGATCAACAGCGACAGAATCGGGTCGATGGGCGTCCAACCGGTAAAGTAAATCACCCCACCCGCCAGCAGTGCCGCCACCGATCCCAACAGGTCCCCCATCACATGCAGCAGCGCACCGCGGATATTCAGCGTCTGCTCGCCGCGATGCAGCACCCATGCCACGCCAATATTCACCAACAGGCCAATGGCCGCGATCAGCATTACCATACCGCCCTGCACCGGTTGCGGCTCCCGCAGACGACCGACGGCGGCGATGGCGATACCGATGATGATCAACAGCATGAACACGGCATTGACGATGGCGGCCAGGACTTCGGCGCGCCCCCAGCCAAAAGACATTTCCCGGCTGGCGGGCTTTTGCGCCAGGAGTGCCGCAACGGCGCCGAGCGCGAGGGAGATGGAATCGGTGGCCATATGGCCGGCATCCCCCAACAGCGCCAGGGAACCGGAAACCCAGCCGCCGATGGCTTCCACCACCGCAAACGCGAGCGTGATCACCAACCCCCACACCAGAGGCTTGAGAGAATTACTACCGTGATGATGGTGGCTGTGATCGTGCATGCGTTACTTTTTCCCCAGCTGGCGGCGGCGGTACCGGGTACGGCATCGACGCCTTCGCCCATGACTGCGCCAAGTAGTCCAGATTAGTGCTATCCAGGCGTTTAATCTGCCTGAAACCGCCCCATGGTCAAACGTTCCCGCCCGGCATAGTCAAGCCGGGTTTCCACCGCGGTGTAACCGCAACCGGAAAACAATTCGCGTACCCCTTTACCCTGATCCCAGCCGTGCTCCACCAGCAGCCAGCCGCCATCATTCAGATGTGCACGGGCACCGTCGGCGATCATGCGGATATCCGCCAGGCCGCGCTCTTCCGCCACCAGGGCAGACAGCGGCTCGAAGCGCACGTCGCCCTCGCGCAAGTGGGGATCCTTGGGATCAATATAGGGAGGATTGCTCACGATCAGGTTGAAACGCTCGCCACGCAGGGCTTCGAACCAGTCGCTTTGCAGTATATGGACACCGTCGAAGCCCAGGGCGGCACGGTTCTCCTCCGCCAGGGCGACGGCAGCGGGCATTCTGTCCACAGCGGTGATCTGCCAGTGAGGCTGCTCACTGGCGAGCGCCAGGGCGATGGCTCCGGTGCCAGTGCCGAGATCGAGGACAGAAAAGCCCTGTTTCTGCGGCCCCGCGGACGACTCGCCCAGTGCGAGCGCCACTTCCACCAACACCTCGGTGTCGGGGCGCGGGATCAGGGTGGTGCGATTGACTTTGAGCGGCAGCGACCAGAATTCCCGGCTGCCGGTGAGATGGGCCACGGGCTCGCCCTGCAGACGGCGTTTGAACAGGGCGTCAAACCGGGCCTGCTGGTCGGGATTCACTTCGTGTTCGGGCCAGGTATAGAGCCAGGCGCGGGACTTGCCGAGTATGTGGCACAACAGCACTTCCAGATCCAGGCGGGGACTGTCGCTGTGTTGGAGTTCCACCGCCCGCAGCAGGTTGTCCTTTACTGTGGCCATCTGGGTTACTGCTGCCCCAGTGCCGCCAGCTGATCCGCCTGGTATTCGGTGCGCAGCGGCCCGATCACTTCTTCCAGCGCCCCCTGCATCACTTCATCCAGTTTGTAGAGGGTGAGGCCGATGCGGTGGTCGGTAACCCGGCCCTGGGGGAAGTTGTAGGTGCGGATGCGCTCGGAACGGTCGCCACTGCCCACCAGATTTCTGCGCGCATCAGAGATTTCCTGGGCGGCGGCGGATTCCTGGGCGCTGTTGAGACGGGCCTGCAGCAGCGCCATGGCCTTGGCGCGGTTCTTGTGCTGGGAGCGCTCGTCCTGACACTCCACCACGATGCCGGTGGGCACATGGGTCAGGCGCACGGCGGAGTCTGTTTTGTTTACGTGCTGGCCACCGGCGCCGGAGGCGCGATAGGTGTCGATGCGCAGATCCGCCTTGCTGATCTCGATGGCATCGCGCTCATCCGGTTCCGGCATCACCGCCACGGTACAGGCGGAGGTGTGGATACGCCCCTGGGACTCGGTTTCCGGGACCCGCTGTACGCGGTGGGCGCCGGATTCGAACTTGAGCCGTGCGTAGACTTCATCCCCGGCCACGCGGGTGATGATTTCTTTGTAACCGCCGTGCTCGCCGGGGTTTTCACTGATGACTTCAATGCGCCACCCCTGCTTTTCCGCGTAGCGGGAATACATGCGGAACAGGTCGCCGGAGAAGATCGCCGCCTCGTCACCACCGGTGCCGGCACGGATTTCCAGATAGACGTTCTTGCGGTCGTTGGGATCGCGGGGCAGCAGCAGGGTCTGGAGTTCTTTTTCCAGCGGCGCCACCTGCTGCTCCGCTTCATTCAGCTCTTCCTGCGCCATCTCGCGCATTTCCGCATCGCTCTCATCGAGCATTTCACGTGCGGCGGCCATATCCTCCTGCAGGGTTCTGTAACGCTGGTAGCACTTGACCACCTCTTCCAGCTCGGCATATTCCCGCGACAGATCGCGGAATTTATCCTGATCGTTAATGGTTTCTGCATCGCCCAGTAGTGCGGACACTTCCTCGTGACGCTCTACCAGGTTTTCGAGTTTCTGCTGTACCGATTCTTTCATTTAGTCCTGCTTGTTTCCTGCCGGCCCTTTTCCCGAACCAGTGCCCTTTGTATTGCCGCTGTTGCGGTCTTCCAGCGCTTGCGGGGCCAGGCCGACAACTTCCCGAGCGATCCGCAACCGCTCCAGGTCGCCTTCGGCGGTGGCGCGACGCAGGCTGACTGTGGGCGCGTGAATCAATTTATTGGTGAGAGAACGCGCCATCTGTTCCATCAGCTGCTCCGGGTCGCCCCCGGCACGCAATTGCACCAGCGCCTTTTCCAACTCTTCTCTACTGATGCCCTGGGCCTGCTGCCGATAGCTGCGGATGGAATCCACCGCCTGCAGAGAGCGCCGCTCGCGCATAAAACTGTGAGCGGCTTTCTCGACAATCAGGTGCGCCGCCTCTGCGGCCTTTTCCCGCAGCCTCTTGCCCTCGTCGATCACCCCGCGCAGATCGTCCACGGTATAGAGGTAGACATCATCCAGTTTGCCTACCTGCGGCTCGATATCCCGCGGCACAGCAATATCCACCATAAACATGGGGCTGTGCCGGCGCTGCTTGAGTGCCGTTTCCACAGCGCCCTTGCCGAGAATCGGCAACTGGCTGGCGGTGGAACTGATCACAATATCTGCCCGCGGCAGATACTCGGGGATATCCGCCAGCAGGATCGCCTCGGCACCAAAGTCTTCTGCCAGGGACTGGGCCCGGTTAAGGGTCCGATTGGCAACGATCAGCTTTTTGACCCCCTTGTCCAGCAAATGGCGGGCCACCAGTTCAATAGTTTCACCGGCGCCGATCAACATCGCCGTCTGCTGGCCGAGGTCGGTAAAGATCCGCGACGCCAGAGAGACCGCGGCGAAAGCAACGGAAACCGGATTCTCGCCAATGGCGGTCTCGGTGCGCACTTTTTTCGCCACCGCGAAAACCTGCTGGAACACATTGTGCAGGGTGCTGCCAACACTGCCGGACTCTCTGGCCACCGCATAGGCGGATTTCATCTGCCCGAGGATCTGCGGCTCCCCGAGTACCAGCGAATCCAGCCCACAGGCCACGCTCATGATATGGCGTACCGCGGATTCATCCAGATAGTGATAGTGACAGGCAGCGAGCTGATCCAGGGGCACCTGATGATAATCGGCAATCCACTGCAACACCGCCTCCGGCGCCACATCGCCGTAGATCTCGGTGCGGTTGCAGGTGGAAAGGATGGCAAGCTCCGGGCACGATAGCGCCCTCCGTGCCTCTTCCAGCGCACTGGGCATCACTTCCGGGGCAAACGCGACCCGCTCACGCACCTCTAGCGGCGCGCTGTCGTGATTGATTCCCAGGGCAAGGATTGACATAAGTACCCGTCAGTCAAAAATCTGTTTGGCGACACAAATCGACACACTGCCCGAGGCCGCCGGCAAAAAGGTCGCATATTGTCCGGGGCGGGCGCCCCCTGTGCAAGCAGGGAAATTCTATCTACCCCATTGCCCCAGTGCTGAAACCGGCGCAAAGACAACGGTGTAAATAGATGCTGACTTTTCCTTTGCAGCCCCTTTCACCCGAACGGCCGCACAAATCACAACTAGAATTATACGGCGATAACCCGGAAAAATACGCCATCACGCGCCGCAGACCACCATTGCCCTCGGGCATGCGCCCTGACAGTGGCCTGGATCGACCTGGCCACGGGCGCGAACGTACGGACACGTTTCTATGCACGCAAAACCCTTCCGCAAGCAGCCGCTTGCCGCCACGATGTCTCGCCTCTCTGCCGCACTGCCTCTGGCGCTGCTGTGCCTGCTTGGCGCCTGTACCCAGCAATCGGCACAGCAGCCACCTGAGGAGGAGAACCGACAGACCTCCGCGATACCCCCGGCGCAAATGACAGCGCAAACCGGCCGCGAAACCAGCGCTTCCCCCCGGGCAAATGTCGCCAACCCGGCAGAACAACCGCCAGCCCCCGCTAAGGAAAAGGCCAAACCGTTCCCGATTGAAACCTTCTACACCCTGCTGGTGGCCGAAGTGGCGGGCAACCGCGAGCACTACGATCTCGCTCTGGCCAACTATTACTTCCAGGCCGAACGCACCCAGGATGCCGGTGTGGCGGCGCGCGCTACTCGCATCGCGCGCTTCCTGAACGCCCGTCGCGCCGCCCTGCGCTCAGCGAAACTGTGGGTAGAGCTGGAGCCGGAAAGCCGCGAGGCACAGCTCGCCGCCACCGCGGAGCTGACCCTGGCAGGGGAACTGGACGATGCGCTCAAGCACGCGGAACTGGCCCTCGCCCTGGGCGGCGACGCGCCCCTGCAGTCCGTAGCCGCCACCGCAGTGTCCAACGAGGAACTCGCAGTGCGGGTACTGCCGGAATTTCGTCGCCTGTCGAACAAGTACCCCCACAATCACGAGGCCTCTCTCGCCCTGGCAATGGTATTACGCGCCAATGACAAAGATGCGGAGGCACTGAAGATTACCCGGCTGGTTCAGGAGCAGGATCCATCACTACTGGATGCACCGCTGCTGGAATCTCATATCCTGATCGATATGGGGCGCCAGAAAGAAGCCCGCTCACTGCTGGAAAACCTGGTAGACCTCTACCCCAAAGAAAGCCGACTGCGCCTGCAATACGCACGCATGTTGATTCGCGAAGACCTCGAGCTCGCACAGCAGCAGTTTGAAGAGCTGGTAGCGCAACGCCCCGATGATGCCAACCTGATTCTCTCCCTGGCGTTGATCCAGTATGAAACGCAACAGTACGAAGCCTCCGAACCGCTTCTGAGACGATTGCTCGCACTGAAAGAACATGAATCTGCCGCGCACTTTTACCTGGCCGGGATTGCTGAACAGCAGGGAGATCTGGACGGTGCAGTAACCCACTACCGCATGGTCCGCCCCGGTGGCGATTACGTGCAGGCCATCAGCCGCGGTACCAGCCTGCTCACCGCCGCCGGCCGCACCGAGGAAGCACAAGCCTGGTTTGCGGAATTGCGCCAGCGACACCCGGATCAACAGAAACAGTTTTACCTGTTGCAAGCAGAGTTATTGAGCAAACACGATCGCTTACGGGAGGCGCAAACGGTTTTGAGTGAGGGCGTCGATAAACACAGCGACAGCAGCCGGCTGATATTTGCCCACGCCATGGCCAGCGAACAGCTGGGAGATGTAGAGAAATTTGAACTGGGTATTCGCAAACTGTTGTCCCGCGACCCGGATAATGCGAACCTTCTGAACACACTCGGCTACAAGCTGTTGTCCTTCGATGACCGGCTGAATGAAGCCTTGGTGCTGATATCCCGGGCACTGGAATTGAGCCCTGAAGACCCTGCAATTATCGACAGTATGGGCTGGGCCCATTTCCGTTTGGGCAACCACAGCGAGGCAGTGAAGTATCTGCAGAAAGCCATGACCCTGATGGACGACCATGAAATTGCCGCGCATCTGGGCGAGGCTCTGTGGGCATTGGGTGAGCGCCAACAGGCGATGCAGGTATGGGAACGCGGCCTGAAGATAAACCCCGAGAGCGAAATTATTCCAGAAGCCATGCAACGGCTACAGGATCAACAACGACTGGAACAGCATGTTACGGAAAACTGAATTTCTTAACCCTGGTAATTACGGCGACGACAATCAAACCCTGAACACCGCCAGTGCGGCCCGTCGGGCACGGTACTTTCTGGCTGCGCTGGCACTGACCCTCGTCGCCACAGGCTGTAGCAGCCAGAAACCGCAGCCGCCGCAGACCACCACCCCGCAATCCGCACAGCCTCAATCTGCGGCCCAACTGCAACGCTGGGAAGCCAGCGGGAAAATGGGCGTGCGCTCACCGCGGGAAAATGGCAGCGCCAACCTGACGTGGCTGCAGGCCGGCGATAACTATCGCATTCACCTGAGTGGCCCACTGGGTGCGGGAGCGACCGTCATCAGCGGCTCTTCCGCCGGTGTCAGCCTGCAGCGCGGCAGCGATCCGGCAGTATTTGCCGCAAACCCGGCACAGCTCACCGAGCAAGTGATGGGCTGGCCACTGCCGGTGGCGGAAATGTTTTACTGGGTACGCGGCCTGCCTGCCCCCGGTGCCGTTTCCGACCAGCAGAAAAACGCACAAGGCAACCTGCAAAGCCTGCAGCAGGCGGGCTGGCAACTGAGCTTTGGCGAATATACCAAGGCCGGCCCCTATACCCTACCTACCCGTATCAAGGCCTCCAGCAACAATGTCGCGGGCCCGGTCAGCGTCACTGTCGTGATCAAAGACTGGCAGCCGAAATAATCCCGCCAAGCTGATAAACTGCGCGGACTTTTCATTGCAATGCGAAGTCCGCCGATGTCCAGCCTGCCCTCTACGCAACCTACACAATCCCTGCGACTGTCCGCCCCTGCCAAACTGAACCTCACCCTGCGCATTCTCGGTCGCAGAGCAGATGGCTATCACGAGCTGGAAACCGTTTTTCAGTTGCTGGACTTTGGCGACCAGCTGACGTTCCACACCCGTGCCGATAACACCATTGCCGTGCACTGCCCGGGCCTGGATATCCCCCCGGAACAGAATCTTGTCTATCGCGCCGCAGATCTCCTGCGGCACAGTGTCGGTAAAAATGCCGGCAAGGAAGCCGTGGGGGCAGATATCAACCTGCAGAAAAACCTGCCCGCCGGCGGTGGCATAGGCGGCGGTAGCAGTGATGCAGCGACGACATTGCTTGCACTCAATCACCTGTGGCGATGCAATCTCGACCTGGAGCAACTGGCAGGACTTGGCCGACAGCTGGGCGCAGATATCCCGGTGTTTGTGCACGGCCACTCCGCCTGGGCAGAGGGTGTCGGGGAAAGACTGACCCCGATCGCCGTCGAGCCAATGTGGTATCTGGTGCTGACGCCTGATTGCCACGTAAGCACCGGGGAATTATTTTCCCATCCGCGTTTGACAAGAGATTCTGCCGCAATTACATTAGCGGCCCTTCGCGACAGGCGGCTGACAAAACAGTGGCTGGCACAATATGCCGGCAACGATTTTCAGCCTCTTGTTGAAGCACTCTACCCCGAAGTGCGCAATGCCAGAGCGTGGCTTGCCCAGTTCGGAGCGGCACAACTGACGGGAAGCGGCGCCTGCGTTTTTGCAGCGTTCGACTCGGAAGAAGCAGCACAGAATGTGCTGAAAAAACGGCCAGAAGGTTTAGAGGGCTTTGTTGCCGCAGGTATTGATCAATCACCTGCACACGAGCAACTCGCGAAATTTGCAGCGATCGTCTAAATTGACTAGCTGCAACATTGCTGGGGTGTAGCCAAGCGGTAAGGCAGCGGGTTTTGATCCCGTCATGCGAAGGTTCGAATCCTTCCACCCCAGCCATTTCCTTATTTGATACGACTCCCATCATCCCGAGTCGTTGACGGAGCCTCCGGCCAGTCCGGAACAACCTGGCAGACAGCCACACCGTAAAACTTGCACCTATGGTCGCCCAATGACACGGCATCACACTACCCTGCAAGCAGTTCAAGCTCCGAAAATCACCTGAATTTCACTACTATCTTCTACTCCCAACGAAAAAGGTACTCGCAGTGGCTGACTTGATGGTCTTCACCGGCAACGCAAACCCGGAACTGGCGCAAAAGATTGTTAAGCATATGGCGATACCGCTGGGTGAGGCGGTGGTCAAACGCTTCTCCGATGGTGAGATTGCGGTAGAAATCACGGACAACGTCCGCGGCCGCGATGTGTTCGTGGTCCAATCCACCTGCCAGCCCACCAATCGCAACCTGATGGAACTGATCCTGCTGGTAGACGGCCTGCGCCGTGCCTCTGCAGGCCGTATCACTGCGGTTGTGCCCTACTTCGGTTACGCCCGCCAGGATCGCCGGGTGCGCTCCCAGCGGGTACCAATTTCCGCCAAGGTTGTGGCAGACATGATGGTGAGCGTGGGTATCGACCGCGTTCTGACCGTCGACCTGCACGCAGAACAGATCCAGGGCTTCTTCGACGTGCCAGTGGACAATGTTTACGGCTCTTCCGTGCTGCTGGACGATATTGAACGCCAGAATTACGAGGACCTGGTGGTGGTATCCCCGGATATCGGTGGCGTAGTGCGCGCGCGCGCGGTGGCGAAGAGCCTGGAGTGCGACCTGGCCATCATCGACAAACGTCGTCCGGCAGCCAATGTGGCAGAGGTGATGAACATCATCGGCGAGGTTAACGGCCGCACCTGCCTGCTGGTGGATGACATGGTGGATACCGCAGGCACCCTGTGCAATGCCGCCAATGCATTGAAGGAACACGGCGCCAAGAAGGTGATCGCCTACTGTACCCACCCGGTACTGTCCGGCAAGGCGATCGACAACCTGAACAATTCGGTTCTGGATGAACTGGTAGTCACCGACTCCATTCCACTGGGTGACAAGCCCGCCCATGCGCCGAAGATCCGCCAGCTGACGCTTTCCGCGATGCTCGCAGAGTCCATGCGCCGCATCAGCAACGAAGAATCCCTGTCCGCGATGTTCCGCTAAAAGAGCACCCTCTTAACAGAGCCGGTGGCGGCGGAGCACCGGGTATTCGGTTTCAGAACCGCTGTGAATACATCCCTGTACACTGCGTCGGCGACGTCCCTGTCGCCGACGCTTCTGAAACCGAATCCCCGGCACTCCACCTTCAACCCACCCATTGAACCACTTCGCAGCGAAACGCGGAGTGGATAAGCACTGCGCATCCACCAACGGCAAAGCCGCAATTCCACTGGCAATCCCCCCGACTTCCCCGTAGAATACGCGCCCGCCCGGCCCTGCCGGGTGTTTACTATTGGGCGCGCCAATCTGATCCGCCCGATTTATTACAACACCAGAGGGTTCCGGTCGCAGGGCCTTCTGGACAGACAACCTGAGGTTTCACCCATGTCTGATTTTACTCTGAATGCCAACGTCCGCAGCGACGAAGGGAAAGGTGCGAGCCGCCGCCTGCGTCGTGAGGAAGGCAAGCTTCCGGCCATCATTTACGGTGGCGAAGCCGAGCCGCAAGCGATTTCTCTGCTGGCAAAAGACGTATTCAAGGCGCTGGAAAGCGAAGCTTTCTTCTCTTCCGTTCTGACCCTGGACGTTGAAGGCAAGAAAGAGACCGTGATCCTGCGTGACCTGCAGCGTCACCCGGCCAAGCAGATCCTGCTGCACGCTGACTTCCAGCGCGTTTCCGCAAACACCAAAGTACACATCAAGGTACCGCTGCACTTCCTGAACGAAGAGAGCTGCAAAGGTGTTAAGGCTGGCGGTATCGTGTCTCACACCCTGACCGAGCTGGACATTACTGCACCGGCTTCCAAGCTGCCTGAGTACATCGAAGTTGACCTGGCAGATCTGGAGCTGGACGCGACTGTCCACATCTCCGACATCAAACTGCCGGCCGGTGTAGAGTCTGTAGACCTGGCCCACGGCGAAGACCACGACCTGGTTGTTGCCTCCGTGCACAAGCCCCGTGGCGCCGTAGAAGCTGACGCAGAAGCCGAAGAAGGCGAAGAGTCCGGCGAGTAATTCTCCGGCTAGTTCAGGTACCCCTGATAAAAGGTAAGTGACCTTGAGCAAGGCTCCCGAAACGCCCATCCAGTTGATCGTCGGCCTGGGCAACCCAGGCCCCGAGTATGACCGGACACGTCATAACGCGGGAGCCGATTTTGTCTCCGAGCTGGCCCGTATCCACGGTGCCCAGCTCGCGCCAGACAGCAAATATCACGGCCTCTCCGGCCGTGTCCGGATCGGCGGGCAGGATATCCGCCTGCTGATTCCCACCACCTATATGAATCGCAGCGGCCAGGCAGTCGGCCCGCTGGCGAACTTCTTCAAGATTCCCGTTCAGGCCATTCTGGTCGCTCACGACGAGCTGGACCTCCCCCCCGGTACTGCGCGCCTGAAAGGCGGCGGCGGCCACGGTGGACACAACGGCCTGCGCGATATCATTGCCGCACTGGGCAACAACCGCGACTTTATGCGCCTGCGCCTCGGCGTCGGCCATCCGGGCAATGCCCGCGATGTGGTGAATTATGTCCTGCAGCGGGCGCCCCGCGTGGAGCAGGACCAATTGGCCGAAGCCATCGACCGCGCCGTCGATGTGCTGCCCACCGCCGCCAGCGGCGACTGGGGCGCAGCCATGAAAACGCTTCACACCAACTCCAAAGCCAAATAGAACGCCTGATAGATAGCCGCGGACGCGCTCCGCGCCTATCAATAACCTCAGCAACAGATCAGCAATCTCAGCAACAGGATTCAGACCATGGGTTTTACTTGCGGCATCGTCGGCCTGCCCAACGTGGGCAAATCCACTCTGTTCAATGCCCTGACCAAAGCGGGTATCGATGCAGAAAACTTTCCCTTCTGCACCATTGAGCCGAACGCCGGCATCGTGCCGGTACCCGACCCGCGCCTCGACAAGCTGGCGGAAATCGTCAAACCGCAAAAGGTGATTCCCACCACCATGGAGTTCACCGATATCGCGGGCCTGGTAGCGGGCGCCTCCAAAGGCGAGGGCCTGGGCAACAAGTTTCTTGCCAATATCCGCGAAACCGACGCCATCGCCCACGTAGTGCGCTGTTTCGAAAACGACAACGTCATTCATGTGGCCAACCAGGTTGACCCGGTGGCGGATATCGAGGTGATCAACACCGAACTGGCCCTCGCTGACCTGGACACTGTGGAAAAAGCGCTGCAGCGCTATACCCGCGCCGCCAAGGGGCAGGACAAGCACGCGATCAAGATGAAAGCGCTGCTGGAGAAGATCCAGCCACACCTGGACGAAGCCAAGCCACTGCGCTCCTTCGGCCTCAGCGAGGACGAACTGGCAGACCTGCGCGAGCTGAGCCTGCTCACCGTCAAACCCACCATGTATATCGCCAACGTGGATGAAGACGGCTTCGAAAACAATCCGCACCTGGACGCCGTATCCGCCATCGCCGCGGAAGAAAACGCGGTGCTGGTGCCCATCTGTAACAAGCTGGAATCGGAAATTGCCGAACTGGATGACGATGAAAAGCAGGAGTTCCTGGAAGAACTGGGCATGGAAGAACCAGGCCTGAACCGGGTAATTCGCGCCGGTTACAATCTGCTGAGCCTGCACACCTACTTCACCGCTGGCGTCAAAGAAGTGCGCGCCTGGACCATTCCCCTGGAAGCCACCGCACCCCAGGCCGCGGGTAAAATCCACACCGATTTCGAAAAGGGCTTCATCCGCGCAGAAGTGGTGAGCTATACGGATTTTGTGGACCACAACGGCGAAGCTGGCGCAAAAGAAGCCGGCAAGTGGCGCCTGGAGGGCAAGGATTACGTGGTCGCCGACGGCGACGTTGTCCACTTCCGCTTCAACGTCTGATTGGGCGCTTACGAAGCATCTCAGGTATCTGCCACCAGCTATCCATCAGCGTCTGCTGATACTGCCCCCGAAGTGCCACAAGCACACCGGGGGCAGCTTCCTTCCCGGGCCACGATCATTGGTCCTCACAACACCGAAGGTTGTCATGTACCCATCCAACTGGAGAGTCGGCCTGCCGCTGGCACTGATCACCGCGTTCCTCTGGGCCCTGCTGCCCATCGCCATGAAGGGCCTGCTGGCGGAAATGGATTCCACCACCGTCACCTGGTATCGCTTCTTCGGGGCGGCACTGTTTGCCGGCAGCTACTATGGCTGGGGACGCAAACTGGACTTGCCGCAACTCTTTCGCGGCAGACTGCTGCCTTTCACCCTGCTCGCGGTGGCCGGCCTGCTGGGGAACTACATATCCTACGCCTGGGGGCTCAATTACGTCACTGCAGGCGCCCTGCAGGTGCTGATTCAGCTGGCGCCGCTATTACTGCTGATATTCAGTGTCATCTGGCTGGGAGAGCATTTCTCACCCCGCCAGTGGCTGGGTGTGGCAATGGTGACTGTGGGCCTGCCGCTGTTTTTCAATCAACGGCTGCAGGAGTTACTCAGCGGCAGTAATCCGGAGTACTTGCTGGGCGTCGGGCTGGTGTTTATCGCCGCCACTTCGTGGGCGATCTACGGCCTGTTCCAGAAAAAGATCGTGGCGGAGTCCAACCCCCAGAACCTGCTGGTTTTAATCTATATTGCCGGCTCACTGTGTTTCCTACCGGTGGCCAAACCCGCGCTGGCCTTATCACTTTCCCCACTGGGCTGGGGGCTGCTACTGTTCCTTACCGCCAATACGCTGATCGCCTACGGCGCCTTTGCCAAGGCGATGGCCGCCTGGGAAGCCTCCCGGGTAAGCGCGGTACTGGCGCTGGTGCCGCTGATGACCCTGGCACTCAGCACACTGATCGGTGCCCTGTGGCCAGACTATATCGAGGTGGAACCCATGAACTGGATCAGCTGGCTCGGCGCCTTTGCGGTTGTTTTTGGTTCGCTGACCGCTGCGATCGGGCGCGGCCGCTGAATCCGGGCCAGATCCCGAGCGCTCGGAGGGAGACCGACGCTAACCCACTGATTAATTTACTAAAAAGTGTTGACACCTCCGGCACATCCCCCGATAATTCGCGCCCTCGGTTAGCCGAGAACGTCTGTGGCAAGGTAGCTCAGCTGGTTAGAGCGCAGCACTCATAATGCTGAGGTCGGGAGTTCAAGTCTCCCCCTTGCTACCATTTTCTTATGTGAGTACCAGCCTCACAGCACCTTTACTGGGGTGTAGCCAAGCGGTAAGGCAGCGGGTTTTGATCCCGTCATGCGAAGGTTCGAATCCTTCCACCCCAGCCATATACATAAAAAGGCGACTTCATCAGAAGTCGCCTTTTTTGTTGCCGCTGTCCCGCCCGGAAAAAGCCCAGGATCAACTGGCAGCGGCCACCGTGCCTTCGCCTGCCGCCAACTCAGCGCCCTGCGCGCGGTTGCGCACCCGACGGATACCGAGCATTCTGAGCACCTCAAAGCCGCCCAGGCACGCCAGAACCGCAAGCAATGCCATTGCCATACCGGACATACCAAGCGTGGCCCACTCGGTGTAACAAGCCCACACAAACTGCACGACGCATAGCAGCGCCACCACAAGAAGCGTGGGGCGACGCCCGATAAGGCCAACCACAAACACGCCCAGCGGCGCTCCCAACGCCACCACAGGCGCTGCCGCCAGCCAATTGCCGAGAACACCCGGCTGCCAGTCCCCGGAAATACTTTTCACTGCAACACCCACCAGTGATGAAAACGCCATGATCACCACAGAAGTGGGAATCGCCACCTTCAGGTCCACCCGGCTCAGCAGTACAAGCGCTGCGTAGATCACCATATCAATACCAACCCCGGTCACAGAAACGGCCGAAAAACCCGCCACTGCACCAAAGACCAGACCGACACGGAAATCCGCCGGACAACGGGGATCCCCAAGGTGATCGTGGCCCGTTATCTCGCTCAGGCGGTATAGATGCAGGATACCGAAACCGCCCCAGATCACCGCAAATGACAACTTGACCCACAGCTCAGACACCAGCGGGGCGAAGAACAGGATCCCCAGCGGGGTCGCCAGCAGGCTGCCGATCAGGGCTCCGCGCAGCATGGCCCACGCCAGCGGCTGTCGGCGGCAGAAAATAAAGATACTGGCACTGACCATGCCAATGGACTGCACCGCAAAGCTGAAATCACGCCCGAGACTGGCGGGCATATCAAAGAGCAGGACGAGCACGGGGAAGCCGACAGTGCCGCCCCCCATCGGAGTGGAGCCCGCGGCGTAACTGCCAATGGCCATGGAGAGCGCCATCGGCCAGTGCTCTGTGACCAGCGGCCACAGCCCCTGACCAAATACCAGTAAAGCCCAGAGCCCATAAAAAGCACCGAGGAAAATCAACCAGCCAGCATAGCGTTGAAAAAACATAGTCGAGGGAGCAGTAGCAGCCTCACGATGGAACCCGCGAGGCTTTGCGTAACCAGGGGCGCTACCGGGAGTGGAGTACCCCCGGGCAAGATCAGGCTTCAGATTGCATCTTGGCCAAACGGGAGAACTGGTGCATGGAACCCAGCTGCGCGTACAGCGGGGGCAGGAAACCACGCTTGCGGAAATCCGCGAAGTCTTCCTCACTCATCTCGCCCAGCTTCTTCTCATCCACCATGTAGATACCGGTGAGGTTGATCTTTTCACCACCCGCATTCACGGAAACATTCTGGGTGGTCAGCAGGTCTTTCTCAGCCAGGACGGAGATAAAGGCTTTGGTCATCTGGTCGCTTTCGAGGTAGCCCACCAGCGCCTCTTTCTTGGCTTTCAGGTACTCGGACTCTTCGCCGGACTCGTTGAACAGCGCGTTACCCTCTTCTTCACCGACAATCGGGCTGTTCTCAATCAGGCCAACTACCAGCTGCTCTTTGTTGTCACCGGCAGGCGCCAGAACGAAAGGATGATTGCGCACAGCGCCCGGAACGAAAACGCCCTTCCAGTTATCGCCGTCAGCGAACAGGTTTTCGCCTACTTTCAGGCTTAAGAGTGCAACAGACTGAAACTGGTCCGTATCGGAATTCTTGACAAAAACGATCGGGTATTCAGCACCCAAACGGGAAAACTCGTGGGCAGTTACCGGAACCATGTGCGCCTTTGCAACGTGCTCGAAGGTCCCCAGCTCACGGACTTTCAGCTTACCGTGCGCGTCACTGCGCAGGGGAACAATCTTGGGGGCTTCTACAGTGGCCATACAACACCTTAAAAATTCTAATTTGAAGTTATTCTGACATTCAGTGGAGTATATTTTTTACACTCCCAAAGGGAAGCAAAAAGTTACACCAGACGGGCAGAAGATACCAGCGGGAAGTTACCGAGTGTTGACCATTGATCAACCACTGCACAATTCACCCGGGAATAGAAGATCATTCGTGACTGACGAAGATATTGGCCGTCAATCGCCCGCGGGTAGCACTGGCACTGATACTGTGATCCCCCAGGATATTCGCACTGTGTAGTACGCACCCGCGATAAATCACCAGACGATTGTATTTGGCCGGCACAAACCCGACCTTGGTAAACAGATCGTCCGATTCATTACAGTACTTCATCGGCCTGCGATACTTGTTGAACTCAATAAAACAACGGTCCAGGTAGTGTTCAACACGATCCGGCGTAATCGACTCGTAGCCGGTGCTCCGGTGACGATAGAATCCGGTACCGCCGTGCGAGTCATCACACAGGTAAAGCAGGATTGCAAACAGGTTTGGGGCGCTGGTATCGAAGTGCGGCGCCCGCTGCAGCGGGCCGAGCTCCGGCTCCGGTACTGTCATCAGGTTTAGCGTTTCCTGCTGCAGTTTCAACGTTTCGACGCTGCCGATACCAAATTCCGAACGCAATACTGGAGCCAGCCGATCCAGAACCTCCAACCCCAGGGCTTCCGGGGCGGACGTCCTGACGCCTGGATACCCTTTGCGCTCTGCCAGCATTGGCCAAGGCGCAAACTCCGACTGCGCCGCAAACTGCACCAGAGTTTCCGGGTGCGCATGAAAATCATCAAGAACAATCGCCTTGTTCTTCTCGTCTCCAAAACTCAGTACTTGCATAATGAATACAACCACCTGCCTCATCGCGAAACACTTGTTCAGTACGGGACAGCCACGCAAAAAAAAAGCCCAGCTGAAAGCTGGGCTTTTCGCGGCTCAGGTTCTGATTAGAACTTGTAGCTAGCACCCAACTGGTACACAGCCTCACCCTGGAAGGACCATGCCGGGAAACCTTCCTGCAGTGGGCCCTTCATGCCGGTGGATGTGGTCGATGCATCCGCAGCACCGTACTGGATATCATCCTCTTCGAGAACGTTGATCGCCTCAAAGGTAACATCCAGATTATCGGTAGCATACCAGTAGAAGCTCAGGTCCAGAGAACCGAAGTCGTCGTGCATACGGTTACCGTACCAGTAACCACCATCACGGATCAGGTACTCAGAGCGGAAGTTGTACGCCGCACGAGCAGAGAACGTATCGTTTTCCCAGTAGCCCACCAGGTTATAGGCGTGCTCGGACGACTCAGTGAAGATTGGCAACTGGTCCATAAACGCATCTTTCGGCGCTTCCGCGTCGGTGTAGGTGTAGTTGGCCGCTACACCAAAGCCGTTATCGAACGCGTGCTGAATCTGCAACTCAATACCCTGGATATCAGCACCGCCGGCATTCTCGAGAGTTTCCACTGCCCAGCTATCGCCGCCAGCCGGATCCTCCAGACCAATCTGCTGATCAACCAGAATCTGGGAAGTCACGAAGTCGTCGATGGACTTAACAAAGTAAGTCGCGGACATCAGATTACCATCGCCGTAGTAGTACTCCAGAGCAATATCCGCACTGGTGGCCTTCATCGGCTTCAGACCTTCGCTACCGAAACGCTGGGTCTGGTTGTCCGCACGGTCGTCGGCAAAACCACTGTATGTCACCAGCATGTCGTCGTAGGTGGGACGGCTGATAGTCTGGGAAGCAGACGCACGCACTACCCAGTCTTCAGAAAGCTCGTAGCGTACAGTAGCACTCGGGAGCACATCGCTGTAATCGGAGCTGTAGGTGGACAGGGAATAGGCGTAACCAATGTTCGCGGCAATCTCACCTTCCTGAGGCTCGGTGCCGTCCAGATCATACTGAGTACGGGAAGCATCCGTAGAGATGTAACGCAAACCGAAGTTACCGCTCAGGGCACCAGTCTCAAAGTTGAACATACCGTAGAGCGCGGTATTTTCTTCGTTCAGGTCGGAATAACCTGCACGCTCCTCAACCCACTGGCCAAGACTTGCCCGAGTCAGAGCAACCATGGCATCCAGATCCGGTTTCGGCGCGGTAAAACCGTCCTGCCCAATTTCATAGGTGCCATCGTACAGGGAAGACGTGTCGGCAATTTCCGGGTCTGCTACCAACTCGCCATCTTCATTTTCAACTGTTTTGAACACGCCACGATATTTACGACGATTTACGTCGTGATCGGTCCAACGTACACCAGTCTTGAACGAAGTCAGAATGCCAACGTTCAGATCAAACTCCACATCGAGTTGCGCGTAGCTCTCTTCGTCTTCTACCGGACCACTGGCTACCGCCCAGCCCTGCGGAGACATGGAGGACGGGAAGTTAGCCAGGCTCTGGCTGGGATCCTTGGTGGTCGTGATATCAATTTCTTTGCCCGAGGCATCGATGGACCCCTCCCAAGCCGGCTGGCCCGCACCAATATCCTGGAAGTTGGTGGTGAAATCGGTGCCCCCATCGGCCATTGTGGACCCAATGCTACCGCTCACGCGGAAACCGTCACCTTCATATTCGGAGCTCAAATCGAAAGTATCAGAGCTCATGGAGGACTTGCGGCCCCAGGTCTGGTTGAAGGTGTTGGTGGCGATCTCGCTGCCGGGTTCACCGCGGGAGTCCGGTGCACCTGAGGTGGTGCTGGAAGTACACAGACCGGCTGCGTTAGTGTTGTGGCACTCGGTATAGCCACCGTCCAGGCCTTCACCAGTCAGGGTGAACAGGTACAGACTGTTGTTGGTGTTGTCCGCCTGCAGGTCCAGAGACATGGCGTGCAGGGTGAAAGACAGAGCATCGGTCGGCGCGTACTGCAGGGTTACGTCCAGCGCTTTACGCTCCTGATCCTGCAGGAAGGTAGTAGGCGCAACATCTCCGGACCAGCGATAATCAGATTCGGTACCCCGTCGCACGTATTCGCGGTCTTCAGCCGCTGCGGAAAGCAGCACACCAAAGGTTTCTGCGTCGTTCTTCCAGCTGTACAAACCGGAGACTTCCGGAGCCAGCTCATCACTGATGGTACCGACACGACCAGTGGTGCCGACCCACGCAGTATTCGCTTCCAGATCCAGAGGCTTGCGAGTGTTGACAATAACCGTGCCGCCAATACCCCCTTCGTTCAGGTCCGCACGGGAAGACTTGTATACCTCGATGCCACCAATCAGTTCCGCCGGCAGCAGGGAGTAGTTGAAACTACGATCCACTGGAATGTTGTCAAACCAGCCAGTGGAGGCAACGTTCTGACCGTTCAACTGGGTCAGGGTCATAGTCGGGGCTGCACCGCGAATGGAGACGGACGCCCCCTGGCCAAATGAGCGGCCCACGGTGATACCGGGGATACGCCCGAGTGCTTCACCTACGTCTGAATCCGGAAATTTACCAACATCTTCCGCGGACACGGCATCGACCAGATCGGTCGCATCGCGCTTGATGTTTACGGCATCTTGCAGGGCTCCACGAATACCAGTAACGGTAATTTCTTCCAGAGCTGCATCCTGAGCAACCGCCAATGGAGCCACCAGGCTGCCACCAAGAACGGCTGTACTGATCGAGAGAGCGAGTTTGTTGCGCTTAAGCATCGATTTCCCCTTCCTTTTTTATAGATATAAAGGTTTGGTTAGAAATTTTTATTCACCTTGTACCGCCAAATGATAGCGCTGTCATTCGTTTTTATGATAGCGCTGTCATTCTCAAGATCGACAATACACAGAAACTTTTAAAAAAGCTACAACCCCCGGGGGAAATTCTCCGGCTTATTCGTCGCTTTTCGTATCAACAAGCTGTCTTAACTGACACTCTTGAGACTTATCTCACTGCCGCAGCGCAGGATTGAACAATTTTCAAACAACACGAATAAAATCCGCAGGAAATATCAACGAGAAAGAAAGAATCAGCAGCAGGATAGGAAGATGTCGCAACCATCCAGCACAAAACACTGGACAGAGAGACATGGGAAGTCCCCGACCAATGACGGATCGGGGACGACACCGAGGTTACTCGATTTCTTTGATCCGCATGGAGCTGGTACCACCACCCATATTCAGGCGTTCGCCTTGGGTGATCAGCACGCGCTGGCCTTTCTTCAGGTCAATGCGAGCGCCCAGCACTTCGATAATCGCATCGGTCAGATGCCCCAGCGGTACCGAGGCCGGATCAAACTCTACCGGCTCAACACCGCGCAGCAGCACCAACTGACGCGCCACCTGGGGATGACGGGTCAGAGCAAAGATCGGCAACTGGGTAGTGGCCCGAGACATGATACGCGGGGTGCGGCCGGATTCGGTCAGTGCCGCCACAGCGCACAAGTTCTCTACCCGCGCGGCAGACTCAATGGCGGCCTGGGCAATCACGGTATCGATACTTTCAGAGCCGGATCGTGCAATGTTTGCGCGCTTGGTGCTGCCGAGATACTGCTCTGCACCAACCACGATCTCTGCCATGGATTCCACCGCCGCAACCGGGAAGTCGCCCGCGGCGGTTTCGGCTGACAGCATTACCGCATCGGTACCGTCCAGTACCGCGTTTGCCACGTCCATCACTTCCGCGCGGGTCGGCGTCGGATTGGTAATCATGGACTCCATCATCTGGGTGGCCGTGATCACGCCACGGTTCAGGGCGTTGGCGCGGTCGATCAGTTTCTTCTGCACACCTACCAGCGCCGCATCACCAATCTCCACACCCAGGTCGCCGCGGGCAACCATGATCACGTCAGATGCGAGAATGATCCCATCCATCTGCGCTTCGTCACTGACCGCCTCGGCGCGCTCGACTTTTGCCACGATCGCGGCATTGCTGCCCTCTTCGCGCATGGCTTTACGGGCGATCTCCAGATCTTCGCCGCTGCGCGGGAAGCTTACTGCCAGGAAATCCACATCCAGCTCGGCAGCGAGTTTGATGTCCTGATAATCTTTTTCTGTCAGCGCCGGCGCCGACAGACCGCCGCCCAACAGATTGATGCCTTTATTGTTGGACAGCTTGCCGCCCTGCAATACGCGACAGAACAGCTTGCTTTTGGTACCGCCGGTTACTTCCAGACGAATCTTGCCATCATCCAGTAACAGAATATTGCCGGGCTCGCAGTCGGTAATCAGGGACGGGTAATCAACACCCACGCGCTCCTGGTTGCCGCCCTCCTTCGGGCAATCTGCATCGAGCGTAAACTCGGCATTGTTTTCAAGAAAGATGCCGCCGTCCGCAAAACGGGCGATACGGATTTTCGGCCCTTGCAGGTCACCGAGAACCGCAACCATTTTACTTTGTGCGGCGGCTGCACGGCGTACTTCCTCCACGCGCTTGCGGTGGTCGTCTGCACTACCGTGGGAAAAATTCAGGCGAACGACGTTGACGCCGGCGCGGATTATCTCGTCAATAACGCGCGGCTTGTCAGTCCCCGGGCCGAGCGTGGCAACAATTTTGGTATGGCGATTCATAGTAGGCGGTATTCGTTGTATCGATTGGATGAGAGGCGAATATTGTTCTGGTTTTACGCAGTCGACGATGACGCTAAAAACAGAGCCGGAGCGCGCATTGCGCCCGCTCCGGCTGGGTCACACACGGGGCGATCAGGCAGTTTCAGCAACTGCTTTTTGCAGTTCCAGCGCTTCTGCCATCGCCAGGCTGGTGTCGAGCATACGGTGGGAGAAACCCCACTCGTTGTCGTACCAGGCCATAACTTTCACCAGATTACCGTTGACACGGGTGTGGTTGGAGTCGAAGTGGCTGGACGCACTGGTGTGGTTGAAATCCACAGAAACCAGCGGCTGCGCGCAGAACGACAGTACACCGCCTTTCATGGAGTCGGATGCTTCCTGCATGATCTGATTGATTTCTTCCACGGTAGTTTCGCGGCTGGCGATAAACTGACAATCCACCAGGGAAACATTGTTCACCGGTACACGTACCGCCATGCCGTCCAGTTTGCCCTGCAGTTCCGGGAGTACCAGACCAACTGCCGCAGCCGCACCGGTTTTGGTCGGAATCATGTTGTCGGCCGCAGCGCGCGCGCGGTAGATATCTTTGTGTACAGCGTCCTGGGTATTCTGATCATTGGTATAGGCATGCACGGTGGTCATGAAGCCACGTTCGATACCGATAGAACGATGCAGCGCCTGGGCTACCGGTGCCAGACAGTTGGTGGTACAGGACGCGTTGGAAACCACTTTGTGATCCGCGGTAAGCTTGTCGTCGTTCACGCCGTAAACCACGGTCAGGTCGGCATCTTTGGACGGTGCGGAAATCAGTACGGCTTTGGCACCGGCCTGCATGTGCGCAGACGCCGCTTCTTTACCGGTAAAGAGGCCGGTGCACTCCAGTACCAGATCCACTTCCAGCTCGCCCCAGGGCAGTTCCGCAGGATTGCGTACCTGGCACACTTTCACGGTGTCGCCACCGATCACCAGGTTTTCACCGTCAACAGCAACTTCCGTATTGAATCGGCCGTGTACGGTATCGAAGCGGGTCAGATGCGCGTTGGCGTCTACCGGTGCCAAGTCATTGATCGCAACCAGTTGGATACGATCGTTGTAACCGGATTCATAGATTGCACGCGTTACATTGCGGCCGATACGTCCATAACCATTGATAGCAATTCTGAGTTTCATATCGCTACACCCTCTGTGAGTTTTAATTTATCGGAATTCTTGGCTGTCGCCATCAGTGGAGCGTTAAGCGCCACTTTGTTATTCAGTCGGTCTGTCCATCAACCTTTCAGCGCGGAGGCTTCCTTTGCCAGGCGGGTAATTTCCGCCCAGTTCTTTTCCGCAACCAGCTTCGGTGATGCCATCCAGGAACCACCGACACACACAACATTTTTCAGTGCCAGGTAATCCTGTGCATTGCCGGGGCTGACACCGCCGGTGGGGCAGAACTTGACCTGTCCCAACGGGCCGCCAATGGACTTCAGCATCGGCACACCCCCGGCCGCTTCCGCCGGGAAGAATTTCTGGTAGGAATAACCGCGTTCCAGCAGGCGCATCACTTCAGACGGGTTGGCGGCACCCGGCAACATGGGTACAGAGCCAGCTTCTACCGCGTCCAGCAGCGCATCGGTGGTACCGGGGCTGACCATAAATGTCGCGCCAGCATCGGTACTGCGGCGAACGTCATCAGCAGTGAGTACGGTTCCGGTGCCCACATGTGCATCCGGCAGGTGTTTGGCGATTTCCTCCACCGCACCCAGTGCCGCTTCGGTACGCAGAGTCACTTCGAGAACATTCAGGCCGCCCTCTACCAGTGCTTGCGCCAGCGGCAAAGCATCGGCGACCTGATCAATGACCAGTACCGGCACTACGCCAGCCTGCTCCAAGACCTGTGCAAGGTTTTTTTGCATCACTACTTCCACTCTCTCTCGTTCAATATTTTTCGGTTTTTAATCAGGGCGCCCAGTAAACCGTGACCGGTTTCAACCCCTGCTTCAGGATGCTCCGCACCGGCATTTCCTGCTCGTCATCTCCCAACAGCGCCTGGCGATAGACTTTGAGCTTGTCTTCGCCGGTAATCAGCAGTTTGATTTCTTTTGCCTGCAGAATGGCAGACAGGGTCAGGGTCATGCGCTCGGTATGTGCGCCGGTCACCGCGCTCTGCTTGGCGGTAATCGCTTTGCACAACTGCTCAGACTCGCTATCCAGCGCCTCGTCGAGGCCCTCGGCATAGGGGAAAAACGATGCGGTGTGGCCATCGTTCCCCATGCCCAGAATGCAGATATCGTAGGGCGCAGGCAGCTCGCGATAATCGCGCTCACAGGCTTCCTCGCCAGCTGCCGGGTTTTCAGCCGCGTTTTTCATGCCCAGGAACGGCGCCTGCGCGGCATCGTTCTGCAGCAGGCTGTTGCTGATGAAAGTCTGGTTGCTGCCACTTTCTCCCGGCTCGACCCAGCGCTCATCCACCAGCGCTACATTGATCTGTTGCCAGGGCAGTGGACGCTTGGACAGTGCACGATAAACCGGTTCCGGCGTGCTGCCGCCGGATACCAGGAAAGTCGCCTGACCGTTGGCTTTGATGCCTGACTGCAAAAGCTGCGCGCACTCGCTTGTCAGTGCCTGGGTCAGCCTCTCTCTGTCTGCAAAAAATTTTTCTTCGACCATTTTTGAAACCGTTCTGTTTTAGGACCGGCGGTAAGCGATTGCTCGCCGATCAGGGGTTAAACCAGTGATGCCCGCTTTCTGCCAGTAACTCATTGGAAGCTTGCGGCCCCCAGGTACCGGCGCGGTACAGCTGCGGCTGGTTGCTGGTCTCACGCCAGCGATCGATGATTGGATCCACCCACGCCCACGCAGCAGCCACTTCATCACGGTGAATGAACAGTGCGGAGTTATTGGCGGCGGCATCCAGCATAAGACGCTTGTAGGCGTCGCTTTTGAAACTGTCATAGGTCTCGGACAGTGAAAGGTTCAGCTCTACCGGTTGCAGCTCCATGGTGAGGCTGTCCATCTTCTTCGCCATCAACACCATTTTGATACTTTCTTCCGGCTGCAGACGGATCACCAGGCGGTTCGGCAATACCTCACCCGCTTCGGGCTGGTAAACACTGTGGGATACTTTCTTGTACTGGATAACGATTTCCGCACAGCGCTTTTCCATGCGCTTGCCGGTGCGCAGGTAAAACGGCACACCGGTCCAACGCCAGTTGTCAATGTGCGCGCGAATCGCAACAAAGGTTTCGGTGGTACTGTTGGCGGCTTTGAGCTCTTCCAGATAACCCGGCACCAGCTCTTTGCCCAGGCCGCCCGCCACGTATTGGCCACGCACGATATTTTCGTCCACTTTCTCGTCGGTAAGCGGACGCAGGGCTTCCAATACTTTGATTTTTTCCGAGCGGATATTGCGCGCAGACATGCTGTTGGGCGACTCCATCGCGATCAGGCACAGCAGCTGCAGAAGGTGGTTCTGAACCATATCCCGCAGTGCGCCAGTGTCATCGTAGAAGCCCGCACGCCCTTCCAGGCCCACGGTTTCTGAAATACTGATCTGGATATGATCGATGGTCTTGGCATCCCACAGGTGTTCGAACAGCACATTGCTGAAACGTAATGCCAGCAGATTCTGGACGGTTTCCTTACCCAGGTAGTGGTCGATGCGGAAAATATTCTCTTCGGGAAAAAACTCCGCAATCTTGCTGTTGATTTCGTCCGCCGTCTTGGCGTTGTAGCCCAGCGGCTTTTCGACAACTACGCGGGAGTTTTCGTGAATCAGACCTTTGACGGATAGGTTTTCACAGCAAGGGCCGAATACCGCGGGCGGAATGGCCAGGTAAAACAGGCGTACACGCTTGGGGTCATTACCCAGCAGGTCTGCCAGCACATCCCACTTCTCGTCGGGCTTGGAGATATCCAGCGCCACTCCGCGCAGCAGGGGGCTGAATGCTTTCCAGCTTTTCTCGTCGTACTCGCCATCGCGCAGGTGTGTCTTGAGCGCCTGCTGGGCCGTTTTCAGGTAAGCGTCGGCATCTTCCTGTTTGCGGCAAACCGGCAAAATCCGGGTGTCCTTGTTCAGGCCACCCTCTTTGTATGCGCGGTAGAGCGCCGGAATCAGTTTGCGCAGCGACAGGTCGCCGCCGCCACCAAACAACACCATATCGAATGCTTTAGCCATTTTGTCTGCTCTTCATTCTGTGTGCAGGCCATTTTCGCCCTGCACAAAATTCCTTGAACCTTCGGGTAAATACGTCTTCCCGATTAAAAAAGAATGCTGCCACCGGTTTCTGCACCGCTCGCGAGAGCCCGCATATTGGTGAACAGGTCGCGGCCCATGCCGATGGCATTGCCGGACAAATCACATTCTGCCAGTGGGCGCGCTGCCAGCTCTTCATCACTGACATGCACCTGGAGTACACCGGCATCCGCATCCAGCTCGATGATGTCGCCGTCCTGTACTTTGGCAATGGCTCCGCCTTCCAGTGCTTCCGGAGACAGGTGAATGGCCGCGGGGACTTTGCCGGAGGCGCCGGACATACGTCCGTCGGTGATCAGCGCCACCTTGAATCCGCGGTCCTGCAATACCCCCAGAGACGGGGTCAGCTTATGCAGTTCGGGCATGCCGTTGGCCTGCGGGCCCTGGAAGCGCACAACCGCGACAAAGTCCTTATCCAGCTCACCGGCTTTAAACTTCGCCAGCAGGTCATCCTGGCTGTTGAAAACTACTGCCGGAGCTTTGATTTTCAGCTGCGGCGCTTTCAGTGCCGAGACCTTGATTACGCTGTTGCCCAGGTTGCCCTTGAGCAATTGCAGGCCACCGTGGCCGGAGAAAGGATCGCTGACCGGGCGGATGATATCGGGGTTGCCGGACTCTTCAGCCGTCGGGCGCCACACCACGCCATCCTTGTCTTCGTTCAGGAACGGGTCATAGGTGTAGGGCTCCATGCCGGAATCCCCCAGTACCGTGCTCACATCCCCGTGCAACATGCCAGCGCTCAGCAGTTCGCGAATCAGGAACTGCATACCGCCAGCCGCGGCAAAGTGGTTGATGTCTGCGGTGCCGTTCGGGTAAACGTGACACATCAGCGGCACGACTTCAGAAAGCTCCGCCATGTCCTGCCAGGTAATCTGGATACCGGCGGCGCGGGCCATGGCAATCAGGTGCATGGTGTGGTTGGTAGAACCACCGGTCGCATGCAGGCCGACGATGCCATTGACGAATGCTTTCTCACTCAGGATCTTGGCAATCGGTGTGTAATTGCTGGGCTCGGAGTTCTGTACCAGCTGCTTGACTGCTTCCGCCGTCATGGCGTCGCGCAGTTCAGTACCGGGATTGATGAAAGAACTGCCCGGCAGTTGCAGCCCCATGATTTCCACCAGCATCTGGTTGCTGTTGGCGGTACCGTAGAAGGTGCAGGTACCGGCGCTGTGATAGGAAGCGCTCTCCGCTTCCAGCAATTCTTTGCGGCCGACTTTACCCTCGGCGTACAGCTGGCGAATACGCACTTTTTCCGCGTTTGCCAGACCGGTGGGCATGGGGCCAGCCGGGACGAAAACCGCAGGCAGATGGCCAAAAGACAGGGCGCCGATGACCAGTCCGGGAACAATCTTGTCGCAGATGCCCAGGTACATACCGCCGTCAAACATATCGTGCGAGAGGGAGATGGCGGTCGCCATCGCGATCACATCGCGCGAGAACAGAGACAACTCCATACCCGGCTGCCCCTGGGTCACGCCGTCACACATGGCGGGCACACCGCCGGCGACCTGTGCGGTAGCGCCGTTGCGCAGCGCTTCGGCCTTGAGCATTTCCGGGTAGGTGCCATAGGGCTGGTGCGCGGAGAGCATATCGTTATATGCGGTGACAATGGCTAGGTTGGGACCCTGACCGGAGGCGATCAGGTTTTTATCCTGATCACTGGAGGCTGCCATGGCATGGGCCAGGTTACCGCAAGAGAGCTTGTGTCGTGCGCGCCCCTTACCCTGAGCCTGCTCCACCTGTGCCAGATAGCGCGCGCGGGTTTCCTCGCTGCGCTCGATGATGCGATCGGTAACGGCCTGTACTCGACTGTTTACCACGTTTCTGTTTGCCATTTGTCGACTCTTCTCATTTTTTATCAGCTCACTGATCGCCGGCACTGGAACATCTCACAGATCATCCTCTGCAGTGCCGACCCCGATGTCGCTGCGCCGGTCTACTGCCGGCGGAAAACTGATGCCTTTCAAGTGCAACTGAAGCGCTCCGACACTAACGGAGAGCCGTTGCTTTAAGAGTATGGTGCTACCGGACTTTCCACCCGTGCGTACATGGAACGGGCGAGTCTTCTTATTTCTTCTTGTCTTGTTTTACCTATCCACCTGTCCCGACAGCCTCGAAATCTTGAGGATTCACCGGACCCAGGGCCTGACGCGCCTGCCACTCATGTTCTTCTACAGGCTGTCGAGACGACATTATGTAGTAAAACTACAAGACCTTTCAAGCGCTGCCGCTCTCCCTGTCGCCGGGGAATACTCCAACAACACATTCGCCGCCACACCTGTAGTTACGCGACGCAAGCCGATATTTAGGAGTGACGCAACCACCCTTATTCCCGGGCGATTGATAGCGCTATCATATAGATCTGTTCAGATATCCCTCAGATGCACCTCTCCCCTACCCCACGCAAAAACGGTCCCCGAAACTGTAGTTTTATTTCATATCCGCAGTGAGGCCGGTCAAGGGGACCACTAAACTGGCGAAAATAACGTCAAGATCGGCGAACCTGCTCGCCCGAGAACATGAATGACCACAAAGCCATCGTCCCTCTGCGTGTAACCGGGTAAACTGTCCGGCTAGCAAGGACAAGGAATCAGCGCCTAGCAATGAAAAGCACAATCAATGATGTGGCCGCACAAGCCGGAGTCTCGATAAAGACTGTCTCGCGGGTCATCAACAACGAACCCTCGGTAAGACCCGCCACACGCAAAAAAGTGATGGATGCGGTCGCCGCGCTCAATTACCAGCCCAACCTGGCTGCCCGCAATCTTGCGGGCACCCGCAGCTACACCATTGCGCTGATCTACGACAACCCCAACGCCTATTACGTGATCGACATGCAGAACGGCATCCTCGAAACTTGTAAGGCGCGGGGCTATGAACTGCTGATCCACCCGAGCAACGCCAAGTCCGACTCAGTCAATGATGAGCTGCGCGGCCTGGTAGAAAACTCCAAAGTGGCCGGGGTTGTGCTGACTCCCCCCTTCTCCGAAACACAATCCGTGATTGACGAAGTCAAACGGCTTGGTCTGGACTATGTGCGCATTGTTTCCAGCGACGCCGCCCACGGGGATGAGGACAACTGCATCCAGATTGATGATGGTGCTGCTGCCTACGACATCACCAAACATCTGATTGAACACGGTCATCGCCGAATCGGGTTTCTCTGTGGTGGCGAGGAGCACGTTTCCACACACGGACGTCTCGACGGCTACACCCGCGCCCTGCAGCAGGCAGGTATTGAAGTAGACCCCACCCTGATCATTCCCGGCGAGTACTCCTTCGACTCCGGCGTTTCCGGGGCCAAAGCGCTACTGGCAGCAGAGCAGCCCCCCACCGCCATCTTTGCCAGTAACGATGAAATGGCAGCCGGCGCACTGTTCGCCTCGCGACTGATGCATGTAGCCATTCCCGAGCAGCTGTCAATTGTCGGGTTTGAAGACAGCCCCTTCTCTCGCCAGACTTGGCCCAAGCTGACCACCGCCCACCAGCCCAATATCGAAATCGCCCGCTGTGCTGCCGCCCTGGTGCTGAACAAGGCACGCAGCAAAAGCGCCTCTGAGAGCGCATCGGCCAACAAGGACGCGGGGATCATGAAGAACTTTGTACCGGAACTCGTGGTACGCGACTCCACCGGCCAGGCGCCCGGCACCTGACAGGCACTCAACGATTTATTTGCGCGATGACACGGTCGCAATTTCCAGGCAAAAAAATGCCCTCACAAAGAGGGCAAAGATGACGAGAACCAAAGAGAGAAACATAAAAACCGGCAACCAAAAAACAATTCCTTCCACTTCTCGGTTACTACCCCGGCGAACCGAGGTCTGTGCCGGCGCCTGGCCGGCACGGCGACTTTTCCTTAAGCCGCCAATCCACTAAATCCTAACTGACAATAAGTATTTTCTGACGGAGTGAATGCGCTTACTTCCAGCTGCGCATTTTGTGCCCTTTGAGCGCGTAAAACAGAATGAACAGGTAAGCCGGGAAAGAGATCATGTACGCCATCTGGCCATCACCGGTGTCGGCAAAGTGTCCGTACACGGGCGGCAATACCGCACCGCCGGAGATACCCATGATCAACAGGGCTGCACCCTTGGAGGTGAACTTACCCAGGCCTTCCAGCGCCAGCGGCCAGATTGCCGGCCAGCACATGGCATTGGCCAGGCCCAACAGGGCAACAAAGAATACGGCGTTGGGGACTTCCGGCAGGCCGAACAGGGACAGGCTCGCCGCAGAGAGCGCCGTGCTTTCCAGAGAACCGGTCATGACCAGACCAGTGAAAATCATGCCCATCACCGCGGACATCAACAGCGCGGTCTGCTGGCTGATAAAGCGGGGAATGGCGATAATCCCGGCGATATATCCAATCACCATAAAAGTCATGGTATAGGCAGTCAGCTGGGAGGCGGTTGACGCGTCCACACCCGCCTGCTTGCCCAGCAGACCGATCGCATCACCGGCAATCACCTCAACCCCGACATAACAGAACAGGGCGATGGAACCGAGAATCAGCTGCGGGAACTTCAGCAGTACTGGCAGGGTTACCGCGACCTCCTCCTGACCTTCGATCACTTCGTCTTCAATATCCGGCAGCGGCACAAACAGCATCGCTACTGCGAGGATAAAGCCGAGGATAGCCATGCCGATGTAGGGGGAAACCAGCTGTCCAGCCAATTCCGCCAACTTGGCTTCTTTTGCGGCGGCACTCATTGCAGCCAGTTCCGCTTCGGAAATACCGGTAATACCGGAGAGTACCAGCGCAGTGAACACCAGCGGCGCCACGATACCGGCAGCCTTGTTCAACAGCCCCATGATACTGATGCGCACCGCAGCAGTTTCCGGGTTACCCAGCTTGACCACATAGGGGTTGGAAGCGGTCTGCAGAATCGTGAGGCCGGAGCCAACCACGAACTGTGCCAGCAGGAAGATGCCGAACATGCGGGTATAGGCCGCCGGGATAAAAATCAGCGCGCCGACGCCTACTAACGCCAGGCCGAGCGCCATGCCGTTTTTGTAGCCCGTGCGCTCGATGATGGCCGCCATCGGCAACGCCATCACGGTATAGGCAATATAAAAAGCGGAGGCCACCAGCATCGCCTGAAACGCTGTCAGATCACAGATCGTCTGCAGGAACGGGATCAATGCGCCGTTCAGCCAGGTGACAAAACCGAAAATAAAGAACAGTAGGCCAATAATGACCATGGGCAAAACGCTGTTGCGCGTTTCACTCTGAGCAACGGCTGCGGTATTCATAGACTCACCTTTTATTATCGTTCTGCCAGTTGTTGGCTCACTGTGACTCAATGCATTTGAGTCATCGTTATCGAACAAAAACCTTCACATGGCTACTGCATATACCAGCGCAAATTCAGGCCGTGAACACTTCCTGTCCGTTAATCCAGGTTTTTTGAACCTGAAGTTCGTCATCCAATAAAATCAAATCCGCCTGAGCGCCTTCGCCGATTCGACCGGCCTCGGTACCGAGGAATTGCGCCGGATACAACCCGGCCATGCGCAGCGCTTCGGTCAGCTCAACCCCACACCAGTTGTGGGTATTGCGCACCGCCCCGATCATATCCAGATGCGAGCCGGCGAGCTCGCCGGTGGTGGAGGTCAACTTGTCCCCCTGCCGTGTCACGATGCGATCGAACAGCGGAAAACTTTTCTCTTCACTACCCACCAGTGACATGGCATCGGTCACCAGCATGATCTTGCCGCGCGGCTTGGCTTTGATCGCCAGTGTCATCGCTTCCGGGCTCACATGGTGGCCATCGGCAATCAACCCGCACCAACAGCCGTCACTGATGAGCGCCGTGCCCACCATGCCCGGATCCCGGGAATGCAGCGGCGACATGGCGTTGTACAGATGGGTAAAGCCCGTCGCGCCAGCGGCGACCGCTGCGGCCGCGGTTTTGCCGTCGGCATTGGAGTGCCCAAGGCAGACCTTGACGTCCAGCGACACCAGTTTTTCAATATCCTCCGGCGCTACATTTTCAGGCGCCAGGGTGACCATCTTCAGCCCCAGATCTTCGCGGGCAAAAATGGCCAGTTCTTCTTCGCTCAGCGGGCGAATAAACTTTTCTTCGTGGGTGCCTTTCTTCGGCACACTCAAATGCGGCCCTTCAAAGTGCACGCCGATCACACCGGGCACACCCTCTTTCAACGCGGCCGCCACGGCATCCGCTGCTTTCTGCATTACCGCCACTTCGTCAGTAATCAGTGTCGGCATAAAACCAGTGGTGCCAAAGCGCGCGTGGGCGGAAGACATCTTGCCCAGGGCGTTTACGCTGGGGTCATTGTTAAACAGTGCCCCACCGCCACCATTGACCTGCACATCGATCAGCCCCGGCGCAAGCAGTCCGCAAAGGCGCACAGCATTAGCCGCAGGCTCACCACCAAGAGCGACAACCTTGCCCCCATCGATGGTCAGCGCCACATTGCGGTGGAGTTGTTCGCCGTCGAATAACTGTTCTGCGATAAACGCCTGCGCCACTGGACTACTCCAATCTCAATCAAAAAGCCTCAATCAAACACTCAGACAGTCTGGGTGACTTTCTTAAGTCCTGCCGGCTCGTCCGGATTGATCCCCCGGCTTACTGCCACATGGGCCACGTCGATATAAAAACGCTGCAGCAACGCCAGCGGTGCCACGCGTGGATGCACGCCCTTGCTCGGCACATGCAGGTTGATCAGGGTACCGCCGCGACGGATGATGTCGGCGATCTGTTCACTGTGCGCCTGATAGGATTCATCTTCG